>JAEWIJ010000054.1 GCA_023387235.1 Pseudomonadota bacterium | reverse complement strand
TGGTCCTCGTTCGGCAGGAAGGCGGAGGGCAGCCGCATGAACGACCAGCCGAGCCCGGCGAGCAGGGCGAGGTAGATCAGCATGTAGCGGCCGGTGCGGCGCGTGATCCCCGAGACGATGCCGCTATAGCCATGCGACATCCGGTCGAAATTGCGGTTGAACCAGCCGAAGAAGCCCTTCTTCTCCTCGTGATGGCCCTTTGCGATCGGCTTCAGGAAGGTGGCGCAGAGCGCCGGGGTCAGGGTCAGCGCCAGGAAGCCCGAGAACAGGATCGAGACGACCATGGTCAGGCTGAACTGCTTGTAGATGATGCCGACCGCGCCCGGGAAGAATGCCATGGGTACGAAGACCGCCGTCAGCACGAGCGTGATGCCGATGATCGCGCCCGTGATCTGACCCATGGCCTTGCGCGTTGCCTCGGGCGGTGACAGCCCTTCCTCGGCCATGATGCGCTCGACGTTCTCGATGACGACGATGGCATCATCGACGAGAATGCCGATGGCGAGCACCATGGCGAACATGGTCAGCACATTTATGGAGAAGCCGGCCGCATAGAGGATCGCGCACGCGCCCAGCAGCGCGATCGGCACGACGATGGTCGGAATGATCGTGTAGCGGAAGCTCTGCAGGAACAGGAACATCACGAGGAAGACCAGCACCATGGCTTCCGCGAGCGTGTGCAGCACTTTCTCGATCGAGACCCTCACGAAGGGCGACGTGTCGTAGGGAATGGAATACTCGATGCCCGGCGGAAAGAAGCGGGCAAGGTCGGTCATCTTCGCGTGGATCGCGTTCGACGTGGCGAGCGCATTGCCGGTCGATGAAAGCTGGACGCCGATTGCCGCTGTCGGCTGGCGGTTCAGGCGCGTCGAGAATGTATAGCTCTCGCCGCCGATCTCGATCCGGGCAACATCGCGCAGGCGGACCGACGAGCCATCGGGATTCGCACGCAGCACGATGGCGCCGAATTGCTCCGTCGAGGTGAGCTGGCCTTGCACGAGAACGGTCGCGGAGATCTGTTGCGTGATCGGATTGGGCTGCGCGCCGATGGCGCCGGCGGCCACCTGTGCGTTTTGCGCCCTGATGGCCGCGAGGATGTCATTGGCTGTCAGTCGCAGCCCGAGCATCTTGTCGGGATCCATCCAGATGCGCATGGAGCGCTGCGTCGCAAAGAGCGTCGCGCTGCCGACGCCCGGAATGCGGCGGATTTCACCCATCACATTGCGATTGAGGTAGTCGCCGAGGCCGACCGCATCGGTATTGCCGTCGGTGGATCTGAGCGCGATCACGAGCAGGAAGCCCGTGCCGGCCTGCTCGACGCGCATGCCCTGCTGCACCACGGCCTGAGGCAGCCGCGGCTCGACGCGGCGAATCCGGTTCTGCACCTCGACCTGCGCTTCGCCGACGTTCGTTCCAGGCTCGAAGGTCGCGGTGAGCTGGATGCGGCCGGAGGAGTCTGACGTCGATTCGAAATAGATGAGCCCCGGCACGCCGTTGAACTCTTCTTCGATCGGACGCGTCACACTCTGGTACATGTCCTCGGGCGAGGCACCCGGGAAATTCGTCTGCACGGAGATCTGCGGCGGCGCGACGTTAGGATACTGCGCGACCGGCAGGAGCGGGATCGCGATCGCGCCGGCGATCATGATGAAGATGGCGACCACCCAAGCGAAGATGGGGCGGTTGATGAAGAAGCTTGGCATGGCGTTTGACTTCGTGTCCGCTGATGGGCGTCGCTAAAGCAACGGACTTGAAATTCACCTGACTTCGAGGCTGGGTGAGGCGTGAATTTCAAGTCCAAAGTTGCTTTAGAGGCGCGCTTACTTCTTGGCGCTGCTGGAGCCGTTGCTCGATGGGCCTTTCCACGGTTGCGCCGCGATCGGAGCGCCCGGGCGAAGCTTCTGAAAACCCTCGACGATGATCTGCTCGCCGGCCTTGAGCCCGTTCTCGATCACCCAGCGGTTGTCCACGACTCGGCCCGTCATCACCATGCGGAGCTCGGCCGTCTTGCCGTCCTTGACGACGTAGACTTGCGAGCGGCCGCTGCCGTCGCGCTGCACGGCTTGCTGCGGAATAGCGATGGCGTTGCGCTGGATGCCCTGCTGGATGACAACGCGGACGTACATGCCGGGCAGCAGGTCGCCATCGGGGTTGGGGAATTCGCCGCGCAGTGTGACTTGACCTGTCAAAGCGTCCACCGCGGCTTCCGAGAACAGCAGCCGGCCCGTGTGCTGGTACGGAGAGCCGTCGTCAAACAGGAGCCGCACAGCGGCCTCATCCGGCTTGTCGCTCGCGATCTCGCCGGACTTCATCGCGCGTCTGAGGTGGAGAAGCTCGTTCGCCGATTGCGTGAAGTCCGCGTAGACCGGATCGAGCTGCTGGATCGTGGCGAGGATATCTGCAGCGCCCGTGCCGACGAGGGCGCCTTCCGTAATGAGGGCGCGACCGATGCGCCCGCCGATCGGCGCCTTCACCTCGGAGTATTGGAGATTGAGCTCCGCGGCCGCGAGATTTGCCTTGGCTGCGGCGATATCGGCATCGGCCTGAGCGAGTGCTGCGATAGCGGCGTCGTACTGCTGGCCGCTGGAGATATCGCGCTGGCGCAGCGTTATTTGTCGATCGGCATTCTGGCGTGCCTGAAGTTGCACGGCTTCTGCGCGCTGAAGGGTGGCACGCGCGCTGTCGACCTGCACTTTGAAGGGCGCCGGATCAATGCGGTAGAGCACATCGCCTTCCTTCACATGCGTGCCCTGCTCGAACACCCGCGCGACGACGATGCCGGACACGCGCGGCCGCACCTCGGCGATGCGTGTCGGTGCGATGCGCCCCGGCAGCTCGTTCAGGATGGGCACGTTCTCCTGCGCGACAGTCATGACGCTCACCGGCACCGGCATATTCGGCGGCATCTGAGCGCTTAGCGGCGCGGCGAGCATTGTGCTAGCGAGCGCGACTGTCGCCGTCAGCAAGGCGGTCGTGCTCTTGAAAATCTGCGGCGAGGGCATATCGGACTTCCTGGAGTTCAAAAAGAAGGTGGCGCCGGTTGAGTTAGCGCTTTTCGGGTTGAGCGGAGGCATCGGGTTTCAAGAGGGTGCGGATGTCCTCGATCAGTTGATCCCGCTCGGCGTCGGGCCACTTGAAGAAGCCGAAGGCTTCGATGAGCTTCAATCCCTCGATGGCGAGAAACATGACCTTGGCCCGACGGGGGTATGAAGCGGTGTTTTCGACATCGGCGACGAACTCGGCGAGCGAGTCGTGTATCACGGCTCGCAAGTCATTGTGCTGATTGAGTGCGACGGCAAGATCAAGGGCGACGTTGCGGTCGAATGCGGAATCTGCCCGTTCGGTCGCTTCGATGAGCCCGAGAATGGCCGAATCCGGGTTGGCGCCCTGCCGATCGACGAAGGACCGTATGCGCGCCGTTTCGGCCGCCACGCGGTGCTCGATCACGGCCTTTATGAGCGCCTGCTTGGTCCGGTAGTCGTAGAGAACGCTGGCCTTGCTGATGCCGGCTTCGGTCGCGACGGCGTCGAGCGTCAGGCGGGTCACGCCCTCACGGGCCACCACGCGTCCAGCGGCTTCTATGACCTGATTGCGGTCGATCGTTCGTGTGCGTGCCACGGGGGCCCCATTTATAACCGTCTGGTTGGTTATTAATTTGCCGGGCCCGAGGGTCAATTCACGTTCCGATGATCGCGGGATCGCGGATTGGCGGCGGCGCCTCAGCGCCTGAGCGCGACGGTCGCCCGGGTGAAGCTCTCGACATAATCGAGGAGCCTGTCGGAAGCGGCCATGGCGCGCGTCCCATTGCCCTTGGCAATCGCGCGTGCCTCATCCGCATGGAGGCGCGCGCATTTCGGCAGGTCGGCGGCCTCCTTGTAGTGCAGGTACCAGAAGCGCCGCGAGTGCCCGTTGAGGAAGCGCATGGACCGCGAGGCGTACTCGTTATGGGCGGCCTCGATGAGCAAGCCGTTCATCTCGCGGTCGAGGCGCATGAAAGCGATGTCGTCGTTGGCGGCCGCTGCGGCGCCCATGCCCTCTGCGATGACGAGGAAGCGCGCCCGTTCCGTGTCGGTCGCACGCTCTGCACCGGTCCGCGCGAGCAGGCGCTCGAGCTCGCGGCGTACCTCGAGCACGAGGAGCTGGCGACGCGGGTCCGTGTCGGTGACGATGATGGCCTTGCGCGGCAGGACCATGACGAGGCCCTCGTGCGCAAGGCGCTGCAGGGCCTCGCGCACGGGCGTGCGGCCAATGCCGATCTCGTTGGCGAGCGCCTGCTCGGAAAGCACAGCGCCGGGCGCGAGGCGCAGCGTGACGATCATCTCCTCGAGCCGGTTGTAGGCCTGCTCTGTGAGCGTCTCCGCTTTGATGACGGGAGCCGTGGCGGGCGCGTTCCTCAGCAGCACGCTCGTCATGGAGTGGCTCGGTCCTGCAGGCACGCGCGCATGTCAGCGCGGCTTCTTCGGGGGCATGTCGCCCTTCTTAACGCCCGCCTCGGGGAAGATCCACATCGCAATGACGGCGAAGACGGCGAAGGCAATGACGAACCATGCCGGCACGGCCTTGCCGATCGCGGCTTCCCAGTATGCGAAGGCGAGGGCCGCGATCAGCGTGACCACCGAGACGATGGCTTTGACGTCGTTCGGCATGACCGGCTCAATAATTGCCCATGGTTGCGGCGGCGGCCTCGTCCGGACGCTTCGGCGTGCCGCGCAGGTCCTTCTTGAGGTGGTTCGTGTCGTATCCGTTGAAGATATGGCCGACAAGACCCCTCTTCAGGTCCGACGTGCCGAAGAACCAGTCCGCAATCGGGAAGGTGAGGTTCATGTTCACCTCCATCATCAGCCGCGCGTTGTGATGGGCGGTATGATGGCGGCGCAGCGTGTTGACGAACGGGCAGTTGCGCACGAACCAGTTCTCGTCGACGTGGCAGCAGAAGTGCATGAACTCATAGATGAGGTACATGCCGGTCGTGGTGCACATGAAGAGCCAGCCGACGTTCGCCGAGAACAGATGGCCGAGGATCAGCCCGCCGGGAATGGACATCAGGATGAAGACGACGAGCGCATAGGGCGGGAACACCGTGACGCGCCAGTCCTTGTGATCGCGGAAGCGCATTTCCTCGTCGGTGAAGAACTGGTGATGATTGAGCGTGTGGCGCTCGTAGACCGCGCGCAGACCCTTGATGTTGATCGGCCGGTGCATGACGTACTTGTGCACGAACCACTCGAAGATGTTCGTGAAGAGGAACGTCACGGGGATCGTGGCGAGCTCGAGCCACGTCGGCGCGTCGATGTGCTGCAAGTAGATATAGAAGGCCGCGGCACCCATCGCGTAGATGATCGCGATGTGCAGGTAGCCGTCATAGAAGCCCATGATCCGGTCGCGGTACTGGGCGCGAAATTGCTTCTGGCGTTCCGTGATCATTGTCCCACCTCTCCTAGTCTCGGTCTGTCGCGCGCCGTTTGCCGCCGACTCGCACAGGTACAGATGCCGCCGTGCAAACCTTTTTCGGTCCTCTCTCGGCGTCTAATACACGAGTGATATATCATGTCCAATGCTTTGACCATAGCCGTCGGTCGTGAGCGAGCATGGATCGGCCGCGGGCAAGGCCGCTTGGCGACTTGTGGATAGCACTTCTAGTTCGTTGAACGTGCTCATGAAAATGCTGGCGACGGTAGTCGATTGTGGCTTCATTGCGTTGACAGTGCGGCAAGACTAGGGGAAGCATTCCGGTTAACCAATGCGCAACAGGCCGCCGATCATCGCGGCGACGCGTACTGCATCAGGAGGAGTGAGGCGTGTCCCAGTCGACCCACTCGGGTTCCAAGCCCGGCGTCCAGCTCACGCGTAGAAGCCTCGTAGCAGCCGCAGGAATATTGGCGACGCTTGGGCCGGCGGCCGCGGGCCGAGCCTTGGCCACAGGTCCCAATCAGGGGCCACCGGGGCACGGGGGTTGGTGGTGGTGGAGACCGTCGCCACCGCCGCCGCCGCGCCCGAGGCCTCCCCACCACCATCACCAGCCTCGCAATCCGAACCACACGCAGCACGATCCGAAGTGCCTGCTCGCTGGGACACGCGTTCTTACGCCGAACGGCGAAGTGCCGGTGGAGGCGTTGAAGATCGGCGATCTCGTCGTGACCAGGGATGGCACCACGAGGGACATTCGCTGGATCGGCAGAGTGGTTTTTGAGCGGGATGGCGCCGAGCCGTGGCCTGAACCCACGCGGCCTGTCCGTATTGCAAAGGATGCTATCGGAGTCGGCGTGCCGCATCGGGATCTGTTCCTGTCGCGTGGGCACCTCCTCTACCTGAACGGCGTCCTTATCCCGGCGGGCGACCTCGTCAATGGCCGGACCATTACCGTCGCGCATCCGGACACCGACCGCCTCGAATACTTCCATATCGAGCTCGACCGGCACGACGTGTTGCTCGCCGAGGGACTTCCTTGCGAGAGCCTCCTTGCGTCCGCAGAAGGTCGCGGCACCTTCGGCAACGCAGGAGATCATCCCGACGTCATCGCAAGCCTTCCGACGGCTGCGATGGCGCTCTGTGCGCCGCTTGCGGCTTACAATGGTGGGCGCAGCGCGCTGAGGTCACGTCTGCGGAGTGCCCTGGCGCCGCTCGTCGACATTCGCCACGCGGCGGACATCGCGCGCGATGATATCGAGGCACGCGCTCATCTGGCGCAAGCCGCCTGAGTGGCATCCGCTGATCGGATTGACTGACGAAAAGAGCCGGGATCATTCCTGATCCCGGCTCTTTCGATTCCAAGCGTTTGCGCAGCTACGGCTTGGCTTCGGCCCTGCCTTCCGGCGAAAGCTGAGAGATCGCATCTTCCCATGCGGCCACGGCAAAGGGGAGATCGTGCGTGCGCTCCAGAAGCGCTCTTGCTCGCCGGCCGTACTCGATAGCGAGATGAGGGTCTCTGGCGAGCGACAGAATGATGCGCGCAAGTCCCTCGCTGTCGCCGGCAGCAACGACAAAGCCCGTCTGCGTCCGCGTGAGAATGCGCGCGATCTCGCCGTCCGGATCGCCAACGAAAATGGCAGGCCGCCCCGCCGCGGCAATGCCGTAGTACTTGCTCGGCACGATGAGCCCTTCGAGCGCGGGCTGCAGCGTGATCAGATGGACGTCCGGAACTGAAAGGCTCTCCGCCAACTGCGCGCGCGGCTGATAGGGGTGGAACTGCACGCGGGCATGCTGACGCCGACCTGCTTCGTCACGCAGCGCGCCCATTTTTGCGCCACCACCGACGAACAGCCACGTGATCGCCTTGACGGAGGTCGGCTGCTGGACCGGCAGTGCACCTACGCGCAAAGCGCCGATCTGCCCGGCCATGCCCGCCTCGGTGAGCGCCATGGCGTCGATCATGGTCTCGATGTCGTGAGCGCGCCCGAGATTGCCCGAGTAGCCGACGACGAACGTATCGTCGAGGCCCCACGCGTGCCGCAGGCCATTGGTCTCCGCGGGAACGGGCCGCACGACTTCGCCGTCCGCCCAGTTCGGGATGACACGAATGCGCTCGGGAAGAACGCCAAGGCGGCGGACCACATCCGCCATGCGATCGCCGATCACCACGTTCAGGGCCGCTTTGCGCAGCACGCGGTCACGCCACCGTCGCAGCGTCGAGAACAGAATGCGCCACGGTAGCGCCCTCCCCATGCCGAGCTCGATCGCGACTTCGGGAAAGATGTCCTGCAGCCAGTTCACCTGGCGCGCACCGCGCAGCCGGGCGACGGGCATCGTCACGAGGCCGAGAAGGGGCGGATCTGTCTTGGCGATGATCACGTCGCCGCGGCGCACCTCCAGCAGCAGCGCCCAGGCGGTCGCGAGGTAGAACGTGACGTAGTCGACCGCGCGGCCAGCCAGACCGGCGCGCCCGAACCGCGTCGTTGCAACCCTGACAATGTCGACGCCGCTGATGGTTTCGCGCCTTGGATAGCGCGCGAGCGGATCCTCATAGCCGAGGCGCGATGTCACGACTGTGATCCGATGTCCGCGCCTCGCGAGCGCGAACACGAGATCCGACAGCATCTGGCTGGTCGCCGAGTGATCCGGGTGGAAGTAGCGGTTGACGAAGAAAAGGCGCAACGCGGCGGCCTTCAACCTGCGCCGTGCTCGAGGAACCAGCGGTAGGTGTCGCGGATGCCGCCTTCGAGCGGGATGGAAGCCCGCCAGCCGAGCGAGGAGAGCAGCGACACATCGAGCAGCTTGCGCGGCGTGCCGTCGGGCTTCGACGTATCATGGTCGAAGCGACCCTCGAAGCCGACGGCGCGCGCGCAAAGCGTAGCCAGCTCCGCGATCGACACGTCCTCGCCGACGCCGACGTTCACATGCCCTTCGTCGTCATAGACCTTCATCAGGTGCACGAGCGCATCGGCGAGGTCATCCACGTGAAGGAACTCGCGCCGCGGCTTGCCCGTGCCCCACAGCACGACGCTTTCGGCGCCCGCGGCCTTCGCCTCGTGCATCTTGCGGATCAGCGCCGGCAGCACATGGCTCGACGCGAGATCGAAGTTGTCGTTCGGGCCATAAAGATTGGTCGGCATGGCCGATATGAACCGGCAACCGTACTGGCGCCGATAAGCCTGCGCGAGCTTGATCCCGGCGATTTTCGCGATCGCATACCATTCGTTCGTCGGCTCGAGCGGGCCAGTCAGCAGCGCCGTCTCGGTCATCGGCTGCGGCGCCATGCGCGGATAGATGCACGACGATCCGAGGAACAAGAGCTTCTCGACGCCGACCTGACGCGCCGCGTCGATGATGTTCGCCTCGATCATGAGGTTGTCGTAGAGGAACTCGGCCGGCCGCGTATCGTTGGCGAGAATGCCGCCGACCGTGGCGGCCGCAACGAACACGGCTTGCGGGCGCTCGCGCGCCATCCAGGCGCGGACGGCCGCCTGCTCGCGCAGATCGACCTCGCGACGTGCGACCTCGAGCAGCGTGCAGCCCTCCGAGCGCAAGCGTCGCGTCAAGGCGGCGCCGACCATGCCGCGGTGGCCCGCGACCCAGACGCGTTTTCCGGCAAGCGCGAATGCCGTGGAAGAAGCGCTAGCCATGGATGTCCTTTCGATCCTGGTCGCGCGCGATCAGCTTCAGGTCCTCGCGCACCATCTCCGACACCATCTCGCGGAAGGAAATCGCGTGTCGCCATCCGAGGCGATCGCGCGCCTTCGTCGCATCGCCGAGCAGCAGGTCGACCTCGGTCGGACGGAAATACCGCTGATCGATCGCGACGAGCTCCGCGCCGGTTATCGTATCGAGGCCTTTTTCATCGACGCCCTTGCCGCGCCACTCGATGCGACGGCCCACCATCTCGAAGGCGATCTCGACCAGCTCGCGCACCGAGTGCATCTCGCCGGTGGCGAGCACATAATCGTCGGGCTTTTCCTGCTGCAGGATGCGCCACATGCCCTCGACGAAATCGCGCGCGTGCCCCCAATCACGTTTGGCGTCGAGATTGCCGAGATAGAGCTTCTTCTGCAGGCCCATGACGATCGCGGCGACGCCGCGCGTCACCTTGCGCGTGACGAACGTCTCGCCGCGAATGGGGCTCTCGTGATTGAAGAGAATGCCGTTCGAGGCATGGAAGCCGTAGGCCTCGCGATAGTTGACCGTGATCCAGTAGGCATAAAGCTTCGCCACCGCATAGGGACTGCGCGGATAGAACGGCGTCGTCTCGTTCTGCGGCGTCGCCTGCACCTTGCCGTAGAGCTCCGATGTCGAGGCTTGGTAGAACCGCACCTTCTCGCCGAGCCCGAGAATACGGATCGCCTCGAGCAGCCGCAGCGTTCCCATGGCATCGGCGTTGGCCGTGTACTCCGCCGTCTCGAAGCTCACCTGCACGTGGCTCTGCGCCGCGAGATTGTAGATCTCGTCCGGCTGCGTCTCCTGCACGATGCGAATGAGGTTCGTCGCATCCGTCAGGTCACCATAGTGGAGGTGGAACCGCGTCTCGCGCTCGTGCGGGTCGATGTACAAGTGATCGACGCGGCCGGTGTTGAACGACGAGGAGCGACGCTTGATGCCATGGACCTCGTACCCTTTGCCGAGCAGAAGCTCCGCGAGGTAGGCGCCATCCTGACCGGTGACACCTGTGATGAGTGCGACCTTGCTGCTCATGCTCTCTCCGACGATCGACAATAGCTCATGTGCACGCCGCTCTGTCCGGACGCCTGGGATTTGCGGCAGAAGTGCCCGTCATATCAGCGGCCGTAGTACGCGCGATACCACGCGACGAGGCGCGCAACGCCGTCCGTGACCGCGGTTGTCGGCGCGTAACCGACCGCTTTCGCCAGCTCCGACACGTCGGCAAACGTGTCCGGCACGTCGCCCGGCTGCAGCGGCAGCATTTCCCGCACGGCTTTCTTGCCGAGCGCGCTCTCGATCGCGGCGATGAAGTCATCGAGCCGGACGGGCGCGCTGTTGCCGATGTTATAGATGCGGAATGGCGCACTCGAGATCGCCGGATCGGGCGTGGCGCTGTTCCAGCCGGGTGCCGGTGTTGCGGGCCGATCCGAAGTGCGGATCACGCCTTCGACAACATCGTCGACGTAGGTGAAATCGCGGCTGTGATTGCCGTGATTGAAGACCTGAATGGGCCTCTCCTCGTCGATCGCGCGCGTGAAGAGGATCGGCGCCATGTCCGGGCGGCCCCAGGGGCCGTAGACGGTGAAGAAGCGCAAGCCTGTCGTCGGAAGAGCGAAGAGGTGGCTGTAGGAATGCGCCATGAGCTCGTTCGCGCGCTTTGTCGCCGCGTAGAGCTGGAGCGGGTGATCGGCGTCATCGTGCTCGGAGAACGGCATTCGCGTGCTGGCACCGTAGACGCTCGATGTCGATGCATAGACGAGATGGGCCGTCCCGGCGTGGCGGCAGGCCTCGAGGATATTCACGAACGCCACGAGGTTCGACTGCACGTAGTCGTGCGGGTGCGTCAGGCTGTGGCGGACGCCGGCCTGCGCTGCCAGATGGATGACGCGATCGAATTCGTGCGTGGCGAAGCACTCGTTCACGAGGGCGGCATCGGCGAGATCGGCACGCACGAAGGTCCACGCGCTGTTCGTGCCGCCCGCGGCCTGATTGAGGATCGAGAGGCGGGCTTCCTTGAGCGCTGGGTCGTAATAGTCGTTGACGACATCGATGCCGACGACCGTGTCGCCGCGTTCGAGCAATCGCTTCGCGACATGGAAGCCGATGAACCCTGCGGCACCGGTGACAAGGACCTTCATGCGCTCAAAGTATCACGTAAGCGTCGACGCGGCACTGTCCGCCATGGCGCAGAGCCTGGGGCCCACCGCCAAGGGGACGTGCATTCTCAGTTCGACGACAAGAGCCGGTCGAAGTACGCGATGGTCTGCTGAAGCCCCTCGCGCAATGGCCTTTTCGGCTTCCAGCCAAGATGCCGCTCGGCAAGCGCAATGTCCGGCCTGCGCTGCTTCGGGTCGTCCTGCGGCAAGGGCTGGAACGTGAGCTTCGATTTCGAGCCGGTCATTTCGATGGTGAGCTCAGCCAGCTCGCGGATGGTGAACTCGCCGGGATTCCCGAGGTTGACGGGACCTGTGATTTCGGCGGGGCTCCCCATCAGCCGGACGAACCCGTCAATCAGGTCATCCACGTAGCAGAAGGACCGCGTCTGGCCGCCGTCTCCGTAGATGGTGATCGGCTTGCCCTGCAGCGCCTGGACGATGAAGTTCGACACCACGCGCCCGTCGTTCGGATGCATGCGCGGCCCGTACGTATTGAATATCCGGGCGACTTTGATCTCCAGCCTATGCTGGCGGTGGTAGTCGAAGAACAACGTCTCCGCACAGCGCTTGCCTTCGTCGTAGCAGGAACGCGGACCGATCGGGTTCACGTTGCCCCAGTAGTCCTCGGTCTGGGGGTGCACGTGAGGATCGCCATAGACCTCGGACGTCGAGGCCTGCAGCACTCTGCACTTGAGGCGCTTTGCCAGCCCCAGCATGTTGATCGCGCCGTGCACGCTGGTCTTCGTCGTCTGCACCGGATCGTGCTGATAGTGGATCGGTGAGGCCGGGCACGCGAGATTGTAGATCTCATCGACCTCGACATAGAGCGGGAACGTGATGTCGTGCCGCATCAGCTCGAAATGCGGATGCGCGAGGAGATGCTCGATATTGCGCTTGGCGCCCGTGAAGAAATTGTCGAGACAGATGACGTCGTGACCGTCGGCGATCAGCCGATCGCAGAGATGCGAGCCGAGAAATCCGGCGCCGCCCGTAATGAGAATGGTCTTTCGCGCGGACGCGGAACCATATTTGTCGCCATCTTCAGTCCTGCTCCGCGCTTGCACCACTCTTCTCCATCGATACGCTCTACGCTCGCAAACAAGGCTACCGCACTTCGGGTGAACGAGCCCCGAAGCTGCCCCGCTTGTGCAACAAAACCCGTTCTTCCGGCGCGATTTTGGCGCCGCGCCGATCGTCGCCCTGCCCTGCCGCCGTCAGGCGGGCGAAGCCTGCGACCTGCCGCGCGCCGTCATATCACTACCGGCGGCCGGGGCCAGAGGTCTTTGCGGTCGGTGCGTAATTTTGTGCCGCGGTGATCGGCTCGGTTGCCTGTCGACGCGAGCCGCGATGGCGAATGGCGCTGAGACGTGGGCCGCTTCCCGACATTTCCAACGCCCTACTCGCCCACCGCACGGCGCTGCAGCCCATGAAGATCCTGCCACGCTAGGCGCACAATCTCCCCGTTCACGCGCTCGCCGAAGATGACGAGCGGCAGTGTTGCGGCCAGAATCCGCAGATCGAGCAAGAACGAGGCATGCCGCACGTACCACAGGTCGAGCGCCACCTTGTCCGCCACCGAAATGGTCCGACCGCCATAGACCTGAGCCCAGCCGGTGAGGCCGGGCCGCACGAGCAGACGCGCCACGATCTCCGGCGACTGCTCCCGCGTGACCAGCGGCCTCGGGCCTACGAATGACATATCGCCGACAAGGATGTTGAAGAGCTGCGGCAGCTCGTCGAGCCGTGTCCGCCGCATGAACTTGCCGATGCGCGAGATGCGCGCGTCGTCCGGAATCCGCAGGCCGGCCGCATCATGCGACGGCCCCATGGTCCTGAACTTGAGGAGCGTGAAGCGGGAGCCTCGGCGCCCGGGGCGCTGCTGCTTGAATAGCACGGGGAGGCCGACATCGCAGGCGACAATCAACGCGGTCAGGAAGATGACGGGCGCGAGCAGAACGATCAGCGCCGAGGCGACAGCCGCGTCGACGAACCGCTTTGCCCGCCAATAGGCTCTGTGCAGCAACGGCTCGAAGGATGCCTCCTGCTGGATTGCGAAAGCACGAGCCTCGCGCGGATCCGACGGCATGCGGCGTGTCGCCGGCCGGGTGGCGGCGGCAGAGATTCCCAGGCGCTCGGCGATGAACTCGAGACGAATCTCCGTCGTGCTTTCAATCTCTCTCAGTACGCGCCGCCCCTCGTCGGAGAGCCGGTCCATCGAAGTCGCGACAACGATCCGCCCAACGTGAACGCCATGGACATCCAGGTTCGCGATGACCTTGTCGGTCTCCTCGGGCGTCCCGAGCACTCTTACGGCGTGCACCAGCCGGCCGACATGATTGGGACGCGGCGAGAGGATCCCTGCGATATGCAACCTGTCACTGCCAAACTCGGATGCCGAGCGGACGAACAGGTCCACGAGGGGGCTCCAGCCGACGATCAACACTGTGTCGTCGGCCGTCGGCAGCGCCACCGGCTCGTGCTCGCTTGCCCGCCGCCGCGCGTGCATGACCCGCGACAGCACCCGAACCCCGACCAGCCCCATGATCAGGAGCAGGACTTGCAACGCGGGCAGTGAGCGGGCGACCCCCTCCAGCCGGTTCAGGACGAAACTGAGAACGGTCGCGCCGGCCACGATCAGCAAGGAGGCGATGGCCGCGCGCACGTAATCCGCAAGTCCACTGAAGCGCCACACCGACCGGTCGAGCTCGAGAAAAACCAGGGCGGGAACGGCAACCGCCAAGGTCAGCGCAAGATGGGGGGCGAAGGCAAGCCAACGGCCCTCCGCAATAGCAAAATTCTCGCGAAGCGCGAGAGCTGCGATCGAAGCCAAGCCGACAATAATAAGATCAACCGTGAGGGAGCGCCCTCGACGCGCAATCGACATCTGACCCCGGTGGCAAACCCACCGCCCCGCCCAAGATCTAATTTCTGAATTCAGCGTTCTTGCAACGATCTGTTAACCTTATCCTTTCGAAGACACGCCACATTGTCAACACATTGGCGGGCGGGACGGGAATGCTCCCACAGAAAAATTAGCGTGCTTAATCAACGCGCAAGGCGCGGTCCGGCGATGGTTAATGCAGGGCGCGACCTTAGTGTGGCGCTTGCGAAACTAGGGCTCCGGCGGTTGCGGGCAAAGTCGGCTGCCGGGCCGTTCGCGGAAACTTGCCGGGTGGTCCAGTGAACAATGTCCTCCATCTGGCGATCGCCCGAAGTCCGTGTTGTTTTAGCAACGGCGAGCAGAAATAGCGGTTCGCAACGTCGCTCCCCGCTTGCGCTGCAGCCGATTCCCCTGCCAGAGAATATAAGGTTAATGGAAGTATGTTGCGCGGTCATTTCGGAGGGCTGGATGTCTGCAATGGATAATGATGCGGCGGGTCGGGAGCGGCCGAATTTACAGCTCAGCCGGAGAAGCTTAGTAGCGGCGGGTGCCTTGGTGGCGGCGCTCGGCGGAGGGATGTTCGCGAAGAAGGCGAGCGCTCAAATCAGCGACCACGATAGAGACGTACTCTGCGCGCGGCCCGATAACCAGGGTCTGGAGCCGTTTTGCTCCTGCTTCCTGGCCGGGACCCGAATGCTGACGCCGGCTGGCGAGGTGGCGGTCGAGGGTCTGGGAATTGGTGACCTCGTTGTGACTGAGTGCGGTGATGCGCGTCCCATTCGCTGGATTGGGCGGATAGCGGTCAATCGCAACGGGCGTGCGCCATGGCATGCGGACGCGATGCCGATTCGAATCGCTAAGGATGCTTTTGGCAAAGGCAGTCCTCACCGCGAGCTCTACCTGTCGCGCTCGCACATGGTGCATCTCGACGGCGTGCTCATCCCGATCGGGGATGTCGTCAATGGCGGGACGATCGCCGCGGTCGACCTTCCCGGCGATCAGATCGTGTACTATCACATCGTGCTCGATGCTCACGAGGTGCTCATCGCTGAGGGCGCGCCCAGCGAGAGTCTGCTGGTCTCCGCTCAGAAACTCGCCACGTTCGACAATGCGGACGAGTACTACGCGCTCTACGGCAGCCCTGAGGACATGGCGGCTTGCGCGCCAATGGCTGCCTTCAATGGTGGTCGGAGCGAGCTGAAATCGCGCCTGCGCAGTGCCGTGGCTGTGGTGATCGATCGCCGCCAGCCCAGGGACATTGTGCGCGATCGTCTCGAGGGGCGGGCTTTGGAATTGTCCAAAGCCGCCTGAAGACTCGGCGGTGTCATCATTGCGCATCAGCAGGCGCCGGCCTCTAGGCCGGCGCATCTTTTTCCGCTGAGAGACGACGGCGCGCCTTAGAGCTTGGCGCATCTGCCTGCGCACGTGGACAGCCTGCAAAAGCCAGAAGTTTGTCCTCCAGTGATGCGGAAGAAGCATGGTTCGAGATTGGTTGTCTGCTAATGTTTTGATCATCAGGATTGCAACGGCGCGGGCTCGATGAGCGACGTGCATTGTCGCGTGCTCAGCGCCGGATGCGGACCCGATTTGAGATACTGCGCGATAGCAGCGCCTGCGTGCTGTGGTCGTGGCTCGCGGTCCCGGAGAAGGTGATCGGCGGGGGCTTGATCGTATAGGATTTGCGGCGGGGCGTCCGGGGTTCCAAGAACGCAGAAGAGTTCGAGGCTGCCGTCGCCCTCAAGGCCTCGACTGAGTTCGGGTGTGCGTTCACCCGAAGTGCGGTAGCTGTTGCCCGAATGAATAGCGCGCCAGATACCAGACGAAGTTCCACTCGAGCTCCACGACGCCGGCTTCTGCAGATTCGCTGCTCCCAAGAAAACAGATGAATTCGTCTGCTCCCTTGTCCGCTGCAGGAGCGCGATCGGCGGAGGGCCCTTCGGTGGGTGACGCACACGCCGGCGCGCCAGCCGAGCGACGCATCGTTCTCGAGGCAGGTCGCGCCGACCGAAACTACTGGCACGATCTCTGGCACTATCGCGAGTTGTTCGCGATGCTGGCGTGGCGCGATATCTCGGTGCGCTACAAGCAGACCGTCATCGGCGTCGCCTGGGCCATCGTCCGGCCGCTACTGACCATGACGGTCTTCACGATCGTCTTCGGCAACCTCGCCAAGTTGCCGAGCGACGGCGGGGTGCCTTATCCGCTGCTGGTTTTTACAGGAATGCTGCCGTGGTTCCTGTTCTCGAGCATCCTTTCGGACGCTTCGAACAGTCTCGTCTCGAACGCGCATCTGATCGCCAAGGTTTACTTCCCGCGGCTGATCGTGCCATCGGCGGCCTGCGTCGTGGCGCTCGTCGACTTCGCGATCAACCTCGGCATCCTGTTCGTTCTCATGCTGTGGTTCGGGTTTCTGCCGAACTGGCAGATCGTTTTCCTGCCCTTCTTCATCGTCCTCGCGGTGCTGGCCAGTCTCGGGCCTGCACTCTTCATAACGGCGCTCAACGTCAAGTACCGTGACTTCCGTTTTCTCATTCCCTTCATCGTGCAGTTCGGGCTCTACGTGTCGCCCGTCGGCTTTTCGAGCGCTGTTGTGCCAGAAGGATGGCGCTTTCTCTACAGCCTCAACCCCGTGGTCGGCGTCATCGACGGTTTCCGCTGGTGTCTGCTCGGCGGGCACAGTCAGCTTTATGTGCCGGGCTTTCTCGGCAGCCTCTGCGTCGTCGCGATCATGCTGTGGATCGGCATTCGCCACTTCCGCAGGACCGAGAGGACGTTCGCGGACCTGATCTGATGTCGGACGTCGTCATCCGCGCCGAGGGCCTCGGAAAGCGCTACCTCATCGGTCACGAGACGGAGCGCGAGAGCTATGTCGCTTTGCGGGACGTGATCGCGCGGACAGCACGAAACGTCGCGCGTTCCGCCGCCAGCATGATGCGCGGCCGTCAGCTCGTGACCGGCAACGAGATCGAGGAATTCTGGGCGCTCAAGGACATCGACTTCGAGATCAGGCGCGGCGAGGTCGTCGGCATCATCGGTCGCAACGGCGCCGGCAAGTCGACCTTGCTCAAGATCCTCTCGCGCATCACCGAGCCGACGACCGGGCGCGTCGAGATTTTGGGCCGGGTCGCAAGCCTGCTCGAAGTCGGCACGGGGTTTCATCCCGAGCTGACCGGCCGCGAGAACATCTTCCTCAATGGCGCGATCCTCGGCATGTCGCGCGCCGAGATCAAGCGCAAGTTCGACGAGATCGTCGCGTTCGCCGAGGTCGAGAAGTTTCTGGATACGCCGGTGAAGCGCTACTCGTCGGGCATGTACGTGCGGCTCGCTTTCGCTGTGGCGGCGCATCTGGAGCCGGAGATTCTCATCGTCGACGAGGTGCTGGCTGTCGGCGATGCCGATTTCCAGAAAAAGTGCCTCGGCAAGATGAGGGACGTCGCTGGCGGCGGGCGGACAGTGCTGTTCGTGAGCCATAATATCGGCGCGGTACGGCGGCTGTGTGAGAGGGGGCTCATCCTTTCGGGCGGAAGGATCATCGCCGATGCGGCCGTCTCGGACGCTCTTGAGCGGTACACTCAAGATGCGGAGGATTCTCATATCAGGAGGTATCCGGCGAGCTCGACGCAACCCTCGATAACGAGCGTCGCCATAGATGAGGCGCGACTGTTTTCGCGCCGCCTGCTCGTATCCATCGGCTATCAATCGCCATATCCTTTCGGCCCTCCGATTGGAGGATTGGTAGTATCGAGCGCGAGTGGAGAGCCCGTTTGGGGGACGAACGGGCGAGTTCATCCCTCCGATACCGCGGGCACATCGGAAATGCGGGGGACAATCGTCTGCGAGGCAGATGCCTTGCCGCTGAAGAACGGCCGCTACCGGATTTCAGTTTGGCTCGGAGATGAACGCAAAGACTTCGATAGTCACTTGGATGCCCTCTCGTTCCATTTCGGCAATCGTGACCCAGAGCGCGGGCTATCAGCATCCATTGTCGGGCCAGTCGAATGGACGGCAAAATGGCGGGCGCGGCCGGAGGCGACGGCTCAGGAGAAAGTGCGTGACCTCGGTAGACTATGATTTCCACGCCAATCTGCATACCGAGAGCGGTGCTCTCAAAGGGATGCGCTATTTGGTGGAGGACGGAGGTTTCACAAGTATTCTCGATGTCGGCGCCGGCACGGGGACTTGGCTTTCCGCTGCTTCAAAACTCGGTATCGGCGATATTTTCGGCGTCGACGGTGTGCCAATCGACGACAGGGAGCTTTGCGTCTCGAAGCAATTCGTGCGGGTGGCTGATTTGAGGCTTCCGATCGATTTGGGACGCACTTTCGACGCTGTGCTGTGCTTGGAAGTCGCCGAACATCTTCCGCCTGAGAGTGCCTCGACTCTGATCGAGAGCCTGTGTAGGCACGCTGATCTCGTGTATTTTTCGGCGGCCGTGCCGCATCAGGACGGCTACCGACATGTGAATTGTCAATGGCCGTCATACTGGCAGGCGTTGTTCAACGCCTCAGGATTCGTCTGCTCGGATTCAATTCGCTTTAGGATGTGGGGCGATCAGGATGTTGAGCCCTGGTATCGCCAGAATATATTTGTGGCGCGCAGGAACAGTGAAGCAGCCGGTCACGAACCCCGAATCCTGAGTGTCGTTCATCCAGATATGATTCGATATTTGAAGAATCCAGAGAGTCCGTTCGCGCAGCAGCTTAGGCACATTGAGCACGGTCGTCTTGAGGTTCGACAGTATGCGCGCTTGCTCTCCATAGCGATGCGTAGAGAAATCGCGCGCCGTTTGAAGCGTGGTTGAGGCATCCGTGCGCGTCTCTGTAGTTATTTGTACGTATAATGGATCGACCCGTATCCAATCCACGCTGCAGGCGCTCTCGCGTTGTGAAGCTGACTTTCCGGTCGAGATCGTTATCGTCGACAACAACTCCAACGATGGTACCGCGGATGTCGCCCAACAAGTCTGGGCGGCGTGCAACAATCGGAGCTTCGACTTCCGCGTTGTGCGCGAGTCCGAACCCGGCCTCACGTTCGCTCGAAGGGCAGGAATACGCGCGGCACGTGGAGACATCGTCGTGTTCTGTGACGACGACAACTGGTTGAGCCCGGACTATCTGAAGCTTGCCGTCGAGATCATGGCGGATCCCGCGATCGGCGCGGCAGGCGGTCAAAGCGAGCCGGAGATCGAAGGTCCGATTCCGACATTCATCTACAGCCACGGGTTCGGTTATGTCCTTGGTGTGCAAGGCATGGCATCTGGTGATGTCACCCAGAAACGAGGGTACCTGTGGGGGGCTGGCTTGACGGTCCGACGTGCCGACATGATGCGGCTCTATGACTGCCCGGGCTTTCCGGTAATGACCGGCCGCACGGGCAAGAAGCTTTCGGCAGGCGAAGACGTCGAAATCTGCGCCGGTCTCATATTGCTGGGGCTCAAGCTCTACTACGATGACCGACTGCGTCTGAGGCACTGCATACCGCGAGAACGCTTATCGCCTGAGTATCTGTCGCGATTGTTCTCGGGGTTTCAAGAGCAGGAAGCAGGCCTGCGATACTATCGGCTCTTGAAGGAACTGCGGTCGCGATCGCCCGCTGCCAATGCGCTGGTGCACGGAATTCGGTGGTTGCGTTGGCTCGGAAGCGAACAACGCAAGTGGCCACATCGCTTTGCTTTCCTGGCAACCGTCAATATGCCCTCTCTACTGAGTGAGACGGAGGCTGCTTTCTGCAACATCTATCGCAACCTTCGTTGATTACGGGGCCTGCGGGAAGCGCAGGCACGCGCGATAAAGGCGCTGCAGGAGGCGCGGCTGACTCTTGTCCCATGAGAGATCACACATGAGTTGCCCGCCTATCCTCTTTCTCGTCTTCAATCGCCCGGACACGACGGCGCGTGTAGTCGAGGCCATCCGTGCAGCGCGTCCTACCCGGCTCTATATCGCGGCCGATGGTCCACGCGCCGATCGCCACGAAGAAGCCGAACGTTGTGCCGAAGCGCGCCGCATCGCCACGGGCGTGGACTGGCCGTGCGAGGTCACAACGCTATTCCGCGATCAAAACCTGGGCTGCCGCCGCGCTGTCTTCGAGGCCATAAGCTGGTTCTTCGAGCGCGAGCCGGAGGGCATCATTCTGGAGGACGATACGCTTCCCGATCCGACGTTCTTTACATATTGCGCGGCCCTCTTGGACCGTTATCGCGACGATGGCCGCGTCATGGCTGTGTGCGGTGGCGGCTATGGTCGCGTCGATCGATTTGGTGGTTCGAGCTATGCGTTCTCCCGCGTCTTTGATCCATGGGGCTGGGCGAGCTGGCGCCGAGCCTGGCAAAAGCATGACCACTCTTTCGATGGACTGGACGCATTCTCGTCTCGCCTGCATAGCATCGGTCCGCGCGGCTTCGATTGCGGCAGATACTGGCTGTCGCAGTTCAAAGATACCGAAAGTGGCATTGTCGATACCTGGGACTACCCTTGGATGTTCTCCATCTTCAAGATGGGAGGGCTCGTCGCGTATCCAGCCACCAATCTCATCTCGAACCTCGGCTTTCGCGCTGACGCGACACATACACTGCCGCGAGCGAACGGTGAGCGATCTCCCGTTGCCGAGCTGCCGACGTCGCCTCTTAGCTTTCCGCTGTCGCACCCTCTACGCGTGAGGAACAACCTGGGTTTCGAGGTGGATTTCTACAAGCTTCGGCTCGGGTTGAAGCGCATGTCGCCTCTTGGCGAGGTGCAATTGGCCGCGCAAAGGAAGATTGCCGCGGCTCGCGCAAAAGCGTCGCCCTACATACCTGCTCAATTCAAAGCACATCTTCGCGCATGGCGCGCCCGACGCGCGGCGACCACAAGCAACTAATGACTTCCGCAACCCTCTCCGGTCTCCCTCCGCCTCCTCCCGGCAAGACCGGATGGCCGTGGACGGTCGAAACGCCGCCGCTCCCAGACGCGAGGCCGGATGGCACGGCGTGGCCGCGCATCTCGATCGTGACGCCGAGCTACAACCAGGGTCAGTTCATCGAGGAGACCATCCGCTCTGTGCTGCTGCAGGGTTATCCGAACCTCGAATACATCATCATCGATGGCGGCAGCACCGACGATAGTGTCGAGATCATCCGCAAGTACGAGCGTCACCTGGCCTATTGGGTCAGCGAAAAGGATCGCGGTCAGTCACACGCGATCAACAAGGGAATTCGCCGCATCTCCGGTGACGTGTGGGCGTATCAGAACAGCGATGACCTGCTGACGCCGAGTGCGCTCGCGACGGTCGCAGCCCGGTTCGCCGATCCCTCGGTGTCGTGGGTCGGGGGCAGCAGCGAGAACTTCGGGACCGAGGCTGCGGGAGGCGTCATCCCGGAGAACACAGCGCGCGCGAAGGACTACTTGTGCCCGTGGAGTCGCTCCATGCGCTATGTTTTTCCATTTTCCGGCGCCAGCTACATGAAGCGCGACATCATCGATCGCATTGGTGTGTTCGATGAGAGCTTTCACTATTCGATGGACATCGAATATTACTGCCGGGCGATTTTCGAGGGTGGCTGCCAGCTCACGCTCGTGCCCGAGGTGCTGGCTTCCTGGCGCTGGCATGGCTTGAGCAAGACGATGGGGCAGGGGATCGCCTATGCCTTTCGTGCCGACGAGATGCGCATTGCCAGTCGATATGCCAAGTTCCTGTCTGAGAGCGAGCGTGATCAGGTCGAAGCAGAGTTGCGCTACCAGGAACTTGTGCTGCCAAGTCGTGAAGCGATGTGGCTACTTGCCGAAGGTGACCGCAAAGGCGCATTGGCCTTGCTTGTCAAAGCCGGCTTGACGGATTGGTCGATGATCGCGTCGCGGCCATGGCTCGGCGCTCTGCGCCGCGCGATTGTGCGATAGCTGAATGCGTCGACGCGAACCTCGGTGCTGTCTGATTTCGGGATGAGAGCCTTCGCGAGGATGAGCGGCAGCGATAGTGGGCAAGCTCGCAATGCCCTCGAAAATCCGAGGGTCGGCGCTCCGCCATCCGAGATTCCCGTTCTGACGGGCCTTCGTGGCGTCGCAGCGCTCTTGGTCTTTCTGTACCACTTGCCATGGCTTGCTGGCATTAAGGAGCGGGACAGCCTGCCATATGGTGCATGGATGTCGGGCGCCGACGCGGGAGTTGCACTCTTCTTCTGCCTGTCGGCCTATCTGCTGTCGCGCCCACTGTGGGAGATGCTGCTTCAAGAGCGCTTGGGAACGGCTCATCTGGAGCGTTTTCTTCTGCGCCGGGCAGTGCGCATTTTCCCGGCCTATCTTCTGGTTGTCGCGTGGTCGCTATTGCCGGACGATCGGACCGCTACCTTCTGGGGGATCGTGAATCTGTTCGCCCATCTGTCGGCGGTCCAGACGTTCTATCATCAGAACTTCGTCTGGATGATTAACAATGTGCTCTGGACCGTCAGCATAGAGGTTCTCTTCTACGTCTTCCTTGCTTTCATGTTCTGGCTGGCGACACGGCTTCCGTTTTTGTCGAAAGGGCACGGCGGCGTTCTGCTCCTGCTGTTCACTGTCGTCATGATCGGCGCTGACCCGCTATTCCGATCAGCCATCGCGTTGCTGGCGCCATCGTTGCCACCGCCGGTGTTCGGTGGTGGAGATGCTAAGAGTGCCGTCTACACTTGGAACGTTGGCTACTTTCTCAAATGGTTCCTTCCGGGCATCGCGGCAGCATGGATATCTGTGCAGACGTTGCCTGCTCCGTTACGGAATAACCTCCGTGTGTCTCAGTTCCCGGTTTGGAGCAGCGATCTAGCGGTAATTCTATTGCTGGCTCCGGCAGCGGTCCTCATCGCGACTGCTGGGGAGGGGACATGGCGCAGTGTTACTCTCGTTGGATGGCCGCTGAATGTCCTAATCTTTGCGGCTCTATTGCTCGTTCTGCCGAGTTCCCGGCTGGGGAACTTCCTATTCGGTGGTGCGCTTGTGACTTGGTTGGGAACCGTTTCATTCGGCCTGTATCTTTGGCACTATCCAATACTTCGTATGATTGGCAAATCGGGGCTCTTTCGTGATCTCGATGGTTGGGCGGCAGTCGCTGCGTTTGGAGTTGTGGGGATGCTCGCATCGGCCGCAGCGGCGGCTGCGTCATGGTATTTTCTCGAACGGCGCGCGATGTTGTTGGTTGGTGGCTGCAATTCGTTCGGAGAGCTTGCGAGCAAGCTTGGCTCCTGGGAACGGCGCTCCGAGGGCGCAAGGCTCTAGCGGATGACACCTCAGTGAACGCCAATTCATTGCCTCGCCTAGCACTCTCGCCCGGTGCTCTTCTCCTCAAAGCCAGGGAGAAGTTCGGACACGGCCCTCGGGTTGCGTGGTATCGCGACGTCATTCGCCCCCGCATTCTCCAGACGCCGCCGATCGAAGACACGTCGGACAAGCGGTGTGAGATCCACGTCCTGACTTCGGCGGGCGACTGGCTCAATCTGATCTGGACGCTCAAGTCTTTTTACGCCGTCAGCGGTCGGCGCTATGCGCTCTGCATTCACGAGGATGGATCACTGGGTGCGCCCGCACTCGGGCATCTTGCGCGGCACTTCCCGCACGCCCGGATTGTACGAAGGGTGGACGCCGATGCTGTGGCCGAGGAGAGCCTCCGCGACTATCCCCGCAGCCTCGAGTTCCGGCGAACGAATTTGCTGGCTCCCAAAGTTTTCGACTTCCTGGCATTCCTGGAGTCGGACCGCATGGCGGTGTTTGACAGCGATCTCCTGTTCTTCGACGCGCCGTCGGCGTACCTGACGCGGCTCGAGGATCCAACCTACGCGCTGAACACCTTCAATGCCGATACGAACGATGCCTATGCGGTCGACCGCGATGCCGTGCGACCGCTGATCGGCCACGAAATCGTGCGGCGCTTCAACAGCGGGTTCGGGCTCGCGCATCGGAACTCTCTCCGTCTCGATTGGATCGAAGAGTTTCTATCGCTGCCGGGCATTCTCGACGGGCACTTCTGGCGCATAGAGCAGACGCTCTATGCCCTGTGCAGCTCGCGCTTTGGTGTCGAGCTGCTGCCGCCGGAGTACGCGCTCAGTTTTGAGCCGGGCATCAACGGCCGTCCATTCCGCCACTATGTGGGCGGCATCCGTCATCTTATGTACGGTGAAGGCATGGCACATCTGAGCCGGCGCGGCCTGCTGAGCGGCGCTCTGTCTGCGACACCATCGTCGCTATGAAAGAGCTGGAAGTTCCTCCGCAGCGACCACTCCGCGTGCTCTTCGCGCCGGACTACAGGAAGGGGCTTCCGTATCAGCATTTGCTCGCGGAGGCCCTGACCCAGCATGGTGTAAAGGTCGGGTTCCTGAGCGACTATCGTCGCGTGCTGCCGTTGGCACGAGGATCGGCCCACGCTGCTCCCGACATCCTGCACCTTCATTGGCCGGAGGCCTATTTCGCCCCGCGCGGCGACATGCGGGATCGCTTGCGCGTCCTGCGCTATCCGCTGGACTATTGGCTTACCGCACGCCGGATTCCGACTGTCGTGACGGCCCACAATCTCCTGCCACACAATCGGGGCGACGAGGCAGGCGTGTTCCGGAACATCCGCTTCACCATGCAGAAGGCAGAAGCTGTCTTCGCCCACGCGCACCCTGCCCGGAAGATGATTGCCGAGACCTTCGGCATTGCCGAGCCTCTCATCGAGGTTATTCCCTTTGGCGACCATGCCGTCACGCTGGGCGATCCTCTGGATCGTGGCGAAGCGCGCCGCACGTTGGGACTGCCGGAGCATGAGAAAGTATGTCTGATGTTCGGCACCATCAGTCCGTACAAGGGCATCAGGGAGGTCGTGCAGTTCTGGTCCGAGGCGCACGTGCCTTATCGGCTGGTCATTGCTGGTCCTATTCTGTCGGAGGACTACGCGGCCTCCGTCAGGGCAGCCGCAGGAGGTGCACCCGCGATAGATCTGCGCCTGTCGCCCGATTGGCTCGATGACAAGGCGCTGTGCACGTGGCTTAGCGCTGTCGATTGTGTGATCTTCAATTACATCAGCATCTTCACGTCGGGCGCCGGAGCTCTTGCACGATCGTTCGGCGTGCCGTCCATCTTGCCGGGCAGCGCCGTGACGTTGGATCTCGGCGAGCCGCATGCACATGTCGTTCGATTTGGGAGCGTGAAGGGTGACTTTCGTGAGGCGCTGGAGCGTGCTCTTGCAACGCCCTGCGACTATGCGAAAGCGGCGGACTGGCGACGGAGGACATCGTGGGACGCAGTTGCGGCTCTCACGGCGCCCGTCTATCGCCGGGTGATGAAGGCGCGCAAGGTCGCATGACAGCATTTCTCTCCCAGGCGGGTGGCGCGCAGCAAGGGCGCATCATTGTCCAGATACTGGGAGGGCTCGGGAATCAGATGTTCCTCTATGCGCTCGGCCGGGCCATGGCGCATAGGAGCGGAGCATCTCTCTTGCTGGACACGAACGTGATCGAGCACGCTCGTCAGGAGACACCGCGCAGCTACGATCTCGACATTTTCAGGATGAAGCCAACGCTGGCGAGGCGCGCCGATGTGGCACGCTACCATTCTCACGGTGCGGGACTGCTGGGGAAAATCGTCCATCGCTTGCGGGGCGCCTCGGGTGCATCCGAAATTCTCCATCAGTACAGGTTCGAGTATGAGCCCAAGGTCCTCGACCTCAGGCCGCCCATCTACATTACGGGGTTCTGGCAATCGTACCGCTACTTTATCGACATCGAGGACGCTCTGCGGCGCGACTTCACGTTTCGCGATGAGCTGCCGCCAGCAGCGGCGGATCATGCGCGGGCCATTGCGGAGCCGGGAACAGTTTGCGTGCACGTGCGCCGCGGGGACTATACCGAGCCGAGGCATGCGGATTTCATCGGCCCATGCAGCATCGACTATTACCGCCGCGCCGTCGCGCGCGTGCGCGAATTCGTGGAGCGGCCGGTGTTCTTCATCTTTTCGGATGATCTCGCGTGGTGCCGGGCGAACTTCGATTGGCTCGGAGATGCAGCACGGTTCGTGGCATACGGAACGGCGCCCGGCTTCAAGCAGCATGCATCGGACCTCCAGCTCATGACGCGCGCCGAATGCTTCATCACGGCCAACAGCACCTTCTCCTGGTGGGCGGCCTGGCTCGCGGGCGATCGAGCCAGACTCGTGATCACGCCGAAGGAATGGTTCAAGGATCCGCGGCTCCGCACCGATGATCTGATTCCGGCTCACTGGGAGCGATTGTGATGCGCCAGGATCATCGCCCCGGCGAGCAGACATCAGGTTCTGCATGAGCCCCTTCGTCTCCATTCTCATTCCTTGCTTCAATGCGGAGCGGTGGATCGAACAGGCGATCGAGAGTGCAATCGGGCAGACCTGGCCGCATAAGGAAGTGATCGTCGTCGACGACGGTTCGACGGATGGAAGCCTGGACATCATCAAGCGTTTCGGTGATCGCATCCGATGGGAGACCGGCCCGAACCGAGGTGGCAATGCAGCGCGAAATCGCCTGCTCGAGCTGGCACAGGGCGACTGGCTCCAATATCTGGATGCCGACGACTATCTGATGCCGGACAAGGTCGCCTCGCAGGTCGCCGGGCTTGTGACGCATGCTGAAGCCGATGTCTTGTTCGGGCCGGTGACCATCGAGTGGCATCACGGTCGGGCAATGCGGGTCACGCAGATGCCTATTCCTGAGCCTCACGATCCGTGGAGGTTGCTGGCACTATGGCACTTGCCGCAGACAGGAGCGGCGCTTTGGCGGAAGTCGACGCTCGAAGACGTCGGGAGATGGCTCGTCAATCAGCCCTGCTGTCAGGAGCACGAACTTTATCTGCGCCTGCTCATGGCCGGCAAGCATCTCACGTTTCATCCGACCCCCGGCGCCGTATACCGGCGCTTCTCGAACGGTTCGGTCTCGACGCGCATGCCCGCGTTGGTGCGCCGTGAGCGACTCAAAATCGAGAAGCGGATGGAGGACCATCTCTCGGCGATCGGCGCGTTGACGCTGCAGCGCCAGGCGGCGATAAATCAGGCACGGTTCGAGATTGCCCGGAGTGTTTGGAACGAGGATCGGGACGAAGCGCGCGCCATATTCGCAACCATAGCCGGCGTGGCCTCTTTTCGGCCCAATGGGCCGACCGCCCCGTTGCCCTATCGCCTCGCCTATAGGCTGTTCGGGTTCGAGATGGCCGAGCGTATCGCGACGGCCAAACGCCGTGTCACATCTCTTAAGCCGTGGGTGGGCAGCGCTTAGCACGGCTCACCAATATCGGTTTATCATGACGACATTCTCAGTCATCATTCCAACTTACAATCGTCGCGCACACCTCTTGTCGTGCCTTGCGAGCGTATTGGCGCAACGTCGACGTCCGGATGAGGTGATCGTCGTCGACGACGGATCGACGGATGGCACCTCGTCGGCGCTTGCCGACATCGAAGGCGTGACCGTCATCCATCAGGTGAACGCAGGCCCAGGCGCGGCTCGAAATCGCGGTGCGACGGTTGCAAGCGGTGACTATCTGGCGTTTCTCGACAGCGATGACCTGTGGTTCGAGTGGACGCTTGAGGCAGTCGCTGCTTTGATCGAAAGACATGGGCGTCCGTCGCTGATATTTGCACGGTTCGCTGATTTTGCCGATACGGCGGAGCTGGACGCCATCGCTTCCTCGAATCCGCCAGCCGGCGCGGCGTTCGATTGCTACTTCGCTTCGGCGGAATACGGCTACTTCGTCGGTGCCGGAATGATGGTGATTTCTCGAGCGGCCTTTCAGCGCTCGGGCGGCTTCACGGAGGATCGCTTGAATGCGGAGGATCATGATCTCGCACTGAGGTTGGGGGAGGCCTCCGGCTTCGTGCAGATTGCCGCGCCCGTCACCCTCGCGCATCGCATTCATGCCGGCAATGCAATGGGCAGTCCGACCAGCAACGCGGCGGGAGTTGCGAGATTGATCACGTCCGAGAAGCGCGGTGCCTATCCGGGGGGTGAACGCTACCGTGCCGAAAGGCAAAGGCTCATCTCAATGCATGCGCGCCCCGCCGTGCTCGCTTGTGCGCGGAGCGGCCAGATGCTGCAGGGCTGGCGCCTCTATCGAGAAACGCTGTGGTGGCAAATGCGGGAACGCAGGCTCGCTTTTCTCGCGTTGGCGCCGCCGCTTCTCGCCATGGCCAGCGTGCTTCCCGCAAGAAACCGGGCCTCGCTGTGACGACCTCGGAGAGAATGATCAATTTCTGCCTGCGGGTTTCCGGCTCAATCAAGTCGCGGGTGCGCGTGCGTTTGCTGCGCCTCGGTGGCGCACGCGTCGGGGATCGCTGCTGGCTGCGCAAGATCAGCGTTCCGCGCAACCCTTGGGATATCGAGCTCGGAAGCGATGTCGCGCTCGATGATGGTGTAGTGCTGCTGACGACAGGCGAAAGAAGTGGCCGAGCACGCATAAGCATCGATCGCGGCGTCTACATCAATCGCTACACGATGATCGATAGTACGGATTCTATCGCAATCGGTGCCGACACGATGATCGGACCGTTCTGCTACCTCACGGATCATGACCACGTGCAAGCGTCCGACGGCGCCATTGTTTCCGGCGTATTCGCAGCCGCGCCCGTCTCTATTGGCCGCAACGTATGGATTGGAGCGGGTGCCGTCATTCTCAAGGGTGTCTCGATCGGTGATGGCGCTGTCGTGGGGGCGGGCTCGGTTGTGACCCGGGACGTGCGAGCCGGCGACAGGGTCGTTGGCGTGCCGGCAGGTGTCATGGCTGCTGGACGGAGGCAGACAGGATGATCGCTACGAGCCATGCAGCACACACTGAGGCGCCCCCGCTTGATGAGGCTAGCAATCTCCTCAAGGCGACAATCCTGATAACGACCAAGAACAGGAAATCCGAGCTTGCGACAGCTCTGCGATCCGCAGTGCTGCAAGTGCCCAAGACGGAAATAATCGTCATCGATGACGGATCGACAGACGGCACGGCCGAGATGATCCAGGCCGAATTTCCCGAGGTCATCGTTCATCGTCGCGCCGATTCCCTCGGCTGTGTCGTCCGCCGAAACGAGGGAGCGGTCCTGGCCAAAGGTGACGTCATCGTGTCCATTGACGACGACGCGGAGTTCACCTCTCCTGATACTGTCGCGCGCACGTTATTGGAATTCTCGACACCGGCGATCGGCGCAGTCGCTATGCCCTATATCGATGTCCGCAAGTCGGAGCGCATCAATCAGAAGGCGCCCGAGCAATCTGCGGTCTGGATTACGTACTCGTACATCGGCACGGCACATGCCGTGCGGAAGGACATTTTCCTCGCGCTCGGCGGCTATCGCGAGGATCTCGTGCATCAGGGCGAGGAGATGGATTTTTGTGTGCGCCTGCTTGATGCCGGCTATTTCGTCAGAGTGGGGAATGCGAGCCCTATCCATCATCATGAGTCGGAACGGCGAGATTTCTCGCGGATGGATCGCTATGGAGCCAGGAATGCCATTCTCTTCGCTTGGCGCAATTGCCCCATGATAACGCTGCCCATGTATCTGGGAGGCACGACCATGAAGGTGCTGCTATGGACGCTCGACCCGCCGCGCCTTCGGCTTCGTGGGGCAGCCGTGATCGAGGGCTTTCTGGAGATGACGCGCAAGCGGCGTCAGCCGGTTCGGCTGGCCACGTATCGGCTATTCCGTCGCCTCAAGAGGGGCGGGCAGCTTCAATTGGACGGCAGCGTTCTGGCGGCTGTCTCCAGGCCGGCGAGCAGCGCGACAATCTAGGCGTAGCGAAGTATTCGATGACGGCTTCGCATCCGCGGATCGCGAACGCGGACGTCGCAGATACTGTGCAGCGCTCGCGAGCCATGTGCCGATCGTCCGACGATCAGTGGATCGTGTGCCAGCTCGGCGCGCGCGAGAACTACATGATTGCCCGGACGATGGCCTCGGCCGGAAGGCTTGCCGCGCTGATTACGGATGCCTGGGAGAAGCCGGGGAGTGTCGCCGCCAGATTGAGCCCGCGTCTCAGGGATCGCTATCATCCGGAGCTTGGTACCGCACGCGTGGAGGCGCCGGGATACCTGCACCTCGCGAGAGAGTTTCGCGGGAGATATCTGGGTGCTGGCGGCTGGCGCCGGATCATGGAGCGGAATGCGTGGTTCGAGGAGATGGCGGCAAGTCGCCTGCGCACGTTGGTCCAGGCGGACGTGCCGTGCAACACGGTGTTCGCGTACAGCTATGCCGCCGGCGCTATTTTTCGTGCGGCGCGATCCCTCGGACTGCGCACCGTGCTCGGTCAGATCGATCCGGGCCCGCTCGAGGATGAGCTTGTTGCCGGCCTCTACGCGCACGCCGGCCAATCGCAGCGATATGAGAGTATACCTGAGCCGTACTGGCGGCGCTGGCGGGAAGAGATCACGCTGTCGGATGTCATTGCCGTGAACTCCGAGTGGTCTAAGCGAGCGCTCATCAGCGTCGGCGTGATGGCGAGCAAGATTGCGGTCGTTCCGCTGGCCTACGACAAAGCGCGAAATGAAGCGGGCGCGCCGCGCCGATTGCCTGCGAGGTTCACGAGCGGCAGACCTCTCAGACTGCTGTTCCTGGGTCAGGTGACCCTCCGAAAGGGGATTGGCCCACTTCTGGAAGCCATGCAGAGAATGCCCGATGCGCCGTTACACCTCGATGTCGTGGGCGAGGTGCAGATAGATCTCCCGGCTTCGACGAGGGCGGATCCGCGCATCGTTCTGCATGGAGCGGTGCCGCGCAGCTCCGTTTCGAGCCACTACGGGCGCGCCGATCTCTTCCTGTTCCCCACGCTTTCGGATGGATTTGGACTGACCCAGCTCGAAGCTCTCGCGCATGGGCTGCCTGTTCTCGCTTCGAACAATTGCGGCGCGGTCATAGAGCATGATGTGAACGGCTTCGTTCTCGCCAATGTCACGCCCGAAGCAATCGAGCATGTACTTCGCGAGATGCTGGACGGGCCCTCCCGACTGCAGGCTTGGACCGATCAGGCGAGGATCTCACCAGCTTTCACGATGGAAGCGCTTGGCGAAAACCTGGTGCAGCTGGCGATCGTCAAATGAAAGTGTCCTCGCACGCGCCCATGCGAGTCTTGTCGCCTGTCCGTCCGGCACGCGCCGAGATGCGGCTGAGAACGGCTGCAACGCTCTTTCTCGTGCTGGGCGCACTGTTCGCGTCGGTCGCCGCAAGGGCTGCCGTCTCTACGAATGAGGCCTTCAGTCTGGCGGCGGCCACGTTCGGCTGCGCGATTGCGATTGCTTTGTTCATCGAGTCCCGGCGGGGCGTGCGCAATCTTTTCCGCGTCGACATCTTCATGATTGTCGTGCTGTACGGCCTCACGTTCCTGGAGTTCTTGTTCCCGCAGGACGATCTCTCCGTTCGGCTGATGCCGGATGCCGCCTGGTCGGCGATCGACGTCACGCTCTGCGCATTCGTGGGCCTCGCCCTCGGCCGCCATGCCGTGACGATGTATGCGGGACAGACACTGTCGGACATGGCGATGAGTCTATCGCCGTCGCGGATGTTCAGCCTGCTCCTGGTGTGCGCGTTCGTCGGCTATTTGCCTATTCTGGTCGCCGTGAGCTTCGATGTCTTCGAGGCTCTGCGGCAAATGACATTGCCGCGCTTCTCACAGGCATGGACGCGCGGTCGCACGGGAGGAATAACCGCGCTGCTATCGGAGCTCGGGCTTCTCATCTTTCTGCTGCCGCCGCTGGTGGGGGCCATTTTCGCGGAGCATCAGCGTTATCGGGCGGTCCAGAAGATTGGCGCGCTTCTCATTCTTGCTTTGACGCTGTTCTACGGTTTCTCGGGCGGAACGCGCTACGTATTCCTGACGTATCTTGCAACATTCGGCGCAAGCTATCTGATGCTGAGGCCCTATATCTCGTGGTCGTCGTTGATCGTTGTCGGAGTGCCTTTGGCCGTGATGGCGGGAGCAGGGGCCTACTACATGGCCGAGCTTCGGACCGTGGGGCTTGGTAATTGGGAGAAGGCTGTCGAGCGTACCGACCGCGTGTTCGTCGACATGAACATCCTGAACATTGCGGGTCTGATCGAAGTGTTCCCGGACCGCCACGACTACCTCGGCCTGGAGGTCCCGTTCACGGCCGTCATCAGGCCGATCCCGCGCGTCCTGTGGCCCGGAAAACCCGAGGGCTTGAGCATCAGTATCGAGGAAGTCCTGGGAGCGGACGGCTGGACGCTCTCCGCGACCTATGTCGGCGAGCTTTGGATGGCCGGAGGGTTGTTTGCCGTCGTCGTGGCAAGCCTGATCTTCGGGGCGGCCGGCGCGCGGTGGAACCGGCTGGGGACGGCTGCGCAAGGCAACCTGGACAAAATCGTTTTTGCGACGGGCTTCTTCGCGGCGGGCCTTGGCATGCGCAGCTTCATGGGCGTGGCGCCCGCGGTGCTGCCGACGCTTGCGCTCTATATTTTCCGAAGATGGTATGCCGCCAAACGCAAGCGTCATCTCAGCCGCCAGCGGATGCGGCCGCGGAAATTCTGAACGGCCATGGCGAAGCGGCGCATCCTGTTCATGACGGTGATACCGTCGCCTTATCAGCGTCAGCTCTTCGAGCGGCTCTGGAACGCGCAGGACTTCGACGTCAAGGTTCTGTACTACGCAATGGGTGCGCACGATCGGCAGTGGCAGCATCCCGATCTGGCGGGCTTTGAAACCGTGATGCCGGGTCGGGCGCTGCGCTGGCTCGGAGGCACGGCATATTTTAATCCGGGCGTCTTGCGCTGGTTGTCGGATGCGAATGCCGATGTTGTCGTGATCAGCGATTACTCCGCTCTGACGGCGCAGATGGCCATGCGGGCCCTGGGTCTCCGGGGAAAGCCGTGGGTATTCTGGGGCGAAGTGCCTGGTTTTAATCAGCGCAGTTCAGTTGGCTCCTTCATGCGAAGGCGCCTCCAGGCGCCTTTGGCGACTGCCAAAGCAATTGCTGCGATCGGCAAGAAAGCAGTGGCAGCCTACGAGGCGCTCTTTCCCGCGAAGGCAGTCTTCAACATTCCGTACTTCTGCGATCTTGCACCTTACCAGGAAGCAAGGCGCGCGAGACGTGATGCGCGGGACGGCTCTGTCCATATTCTGTTTTCGGGCCAGCTCATCGCGCGCAAAGGGTGCGATGTCCTCGTCGAAGCATTTTCGAAGGTCGCAGCAAAGCACGCGCAGGCGCGCCTTGTCATGCTAGGCGGCGGACCCGAGCGCCCGGCGCTCGAAGGCATGGTGCCGGACGCCCTGCGCGATCGCGTCATCTTTCTCGGACATCGCGAGCCGCACGAGATTCCCGAGATATTCGCTTCGGCGGATGTCTTTTGTCTCCCGAGCCGCCATGACGGCTGGGGCGTGGTCGTCAACGAGGCGATCGGGGCAGGGTTGCCGATTGTCGTCAGCGACGCAGTAGGTGCCGGGCACGACCTCGTTCGCCATGGCGTAAATGGCTACCTGACGCGTACAGGCGACCACGAGCATCTTGCCGAGGCGCTCGATCGTATTGTCGGCGACGCGACGCTGCGCGCGCGACTGGGGATGGAGTGGGGGGGGGGCCGGGCGGGGGGGGGGGGGGG
>JAEWIJ010000045.1 GCA_023387235.1 Pseudomonadota bacterium | reverse complement strand
GTGCGGTTCATCGAAACCGGAAAATGTGACCCCAGCCGATGCGAATCCGTACACTAATCTTGCACCATGAATGCACATGCCGGCGGCGGAGAAAAGGGGGCTTGTTCGAGTTCCGCACGTCGGGACGGCGGGAACGCCCAAGCTGGTCTGAACGCATGGAAAAACAGCGGTAGGCTGAAATTCCTGATGCTCGAGATGCGGGGCTCGGAGCGCTTATGCGGCCATGCCCCGCCCTGTCACTGCTCGCGCGGGTCGAGCGCATCGCGCAGGCCGTCGCCGAGCAGGTTGAACCCGAGCACGACCATCACGATCGCGATGCCCGGCGAGATGGACATCCACGGCGCCTGATCCATGTAGTTCTTGGCCGTGTTGAGCATCGAGCCCCAGGAGGGTGCAGGCGGCTGCTGGCCGAGCCCGAGAAAGGAGAGGCTCGCTTCGGCAATGATGGCCGTCGCGACGGTCAGCGTCGCCTGCACGAGCAGCGGCGCGACGATGTTCGGCGTGATGTGGCGCAGCAGGATCAGCCGGTTCGGCACGCCCACCGCACGCGCGCCCTCGACATAGTCCTCCGTCTTCACGGCGAGCACCTGACCACGCGTCAGACGCACGAAGATCGGCACTTGCGAGAGGCCGATCGCGATCATGGCATTGGTGAGCGAGGGACCGAGCGCCGCCGCGAGCGCGATGGCCAGAATGAGGAACGGCACGGCGAGCAGGGCATCGGTCGCGCGCGAGATGAGCGCGTCGAGCCAGCCGCTGAACCAGCCGGCGACGAGCCCGATCGGCAGCCCCACGAACAGCGCGATGAAGACCGAGACGACGCCGGCATAGAGCGAGGCGATGCCGCCGTGAATGAGCCGCGAGAGGATGTCGCGCCCGATCTCGTCCGTGCCGAGCCAGTGCATGGCCGACGGCGCCTTGCGGAGCATGAGGAAGTTGGTCTTGGTCGGATCGTAGGGTGCGATCCAGGGCGCGAAAACCGCGAGCACGACGAAAATGAGCACCAGGATCAGGCCCAGCATAGCGCTCGGATTCGCCATGAACTTCGCGAGCGCACGGTTGCGGCGCTGCGCGAGCGCCTCCGCGCCTGCCGTGGACACCGCCGCTGGCGTGGTCGCGGTCATGCGGTCCTGAGCCTCGGGTTGATCACGATGTAGAGCACGTCGGCAATGAGATTCATCAGGATGAAGGACATGGCCGTGCACAAGACCACGCCCTGCACGACGCCGTAGTCGCGGTTGAACACGGCATCGACGATCAGCTTGCCGAAGCCGGGAATGGTGAAGACCTGCTCGGTCAGCACCGCGCCGGCGAGAAGCTGGCCGAAAAGCAGCGTCGAAAGCGTCACGATCGGCACGAGCGCGTTGCGGAGTGCGTGCTTGAGAATGACCTTGGATTCGAGCAGGCCCTTCGCGCGCGCCGTGCGGACATAGTCGAGCCGCAGGACCTCGAGCATGGCCGAGCGCGTATGGCGCATGAGCGTCGCGGCGAGACCCGACCCGAGCACGAAGGCCGGCATGATGGTCGTGCGGAAGGCTTCGACAGGATCATCGAACACCGAGACGAAGCCCGATGCCGGCAGCCAGCGCAAGTTCACCGAGATGAAGAGAATGAGGACGATGCCGAGCCAGAAATTCGGGATGGAGAGGCCCGAGAGGGAGATCGCGTTGGCGACGTAGTCGAGCCATGTGCCCTTCTTGACGGCGGACAGCACGCCGGTCGGAATGCCGATCAGCAGCGCGATGATGAGCGAGGCAATGGCGAGCTGGATGGTCACCGGCAGCGTTTGCGCAATCAGCTCGGTCACCGGCGCACCCGTGCGCAGCGAGGCGCCGAAATTGCCCGAGGCGATTTCACGGAGCCAGAAGAGGAACTGCACGGCCATCGGGCGATCGAAGCCATAGAGCTTGCGCAGGCTTTCGAGCACGACGGGGTCGCGCTCCTCCCCCGCCATCACGAGCAGCGGATCGCCCGGCAGCATGCGCTGCAGGACGAAGACGAACACCATCACGAGGAAGAGCGTCGGGACTGCGAGAGCCACACGCCGCAGGATGAGCGACCACATGCTCGACTTCCCATTGCGACTTCGGCACCTCCCGCTCGCGCGTTGCGGGAGGTGCCGGCAGCCTATTTCAGCTTCATGTTGGCGAGCCGGATCATGCCGTCCGGGTTCGGCACGAAGCCATCGACCTTGGCGCTCGACGCCCAGATCCACGCCGGCAGATACAAGTAGATGATCGGCAGCTCGTCGCGCAGGATCTTGCCGGCGGCATCGAAGTGCGGCTTGCGCGCGGCGACATCATAGACGAGCCGCGAGGCGTTGAGCTCCTTGTCGACGGCCGGATTGGAATACTTCGTGTCGTTGATGCCGCCACCGGTCGTCACGAACTGATGCAGATTGCCGTCGGGATCGACGCGGCCAGACCAGCCGACGCGCGTCGCCTGGAAGTCACCTGCCGTCTGCGACTTCAGCATGGTCGCAAACTCGCTCGAGCGCAGCTTGATGTCGATGCCGGCCTCGGCGGCCATGGCCTGGATGACCTGTGCCACTTGCTGATCGACCGGCGAATTGGCGACCTGCATCTCGAAGCTGAACTTCTCGACGCCCGCCTCCTTCAGGAGTGCCTTGGCCTTGGCGACGTCGCGCTTCGGCGGCGGGAAGCTCTTGTCATAGTACGGGCTCGACGACGGGAAGGGCTGGGCTGTCGGCTCGAACAAGCCCTCGAACACGACCTCGGTCAGTGCCTCGCGGTCGATCGCGAGCGAGAGCGCCTGGCGCACGCGCTTGTCCTTGCCGAGCGGCGTCTCCGAGCGGGCGCCGTTGTTGAGGTTGATCGAGATGCCCTGATAGCCGAGCCCGACGACGCTATCGACCTTGAGTGTCTTGTCGGACTTCGCGGACTTGACGTCGCTCGCCGCGAGACGCTCGAGCATGTCGAGCTGGCCCGAGCGCAGGTTGGCGAGGCGGACGGTCGAATCCGGAATGACGCGGAAGGTCACCTTGTCGAAGTGATATTTGTCCTTCTCCCAGTGGTCGGCAAAGCGCTCGAGCACAATGCGGTCGTTCTGCACGCGCTCGACGAACTTGTAGGGACCGGAGCAGACCGGGTTCGGGCCGACCGGCTTGTCGAAGCTCGCCGGCGACAGCATCATGCCAGCGCGGTCCGTAAGCTGGGCGAGCAGCGGTGCATCGGGCGCGGTGAGCTTGAACGCGACGGTCGCCGGATCGACGACCTCGACGGATGCGACCGACTTCACCTCGCTCTTGCGGCGGCTCGTCTGCGAGGTTTTGGCGCGCTCGATATTGGCCTTCACCGCAGCCGCGTCGAAGGGCGTGCCGTCATGGAACTTGACACCCTGGCGGAGCTTGAAGGTCACCGTCTTGCCTTCGTCGGAAATGGTCCAGCTCGTCGCGAGACGCGGCACGATCTCGAGCTTCTCATCGGTATCGATGAGCTTGTCGCAGAGCGCGTTGAAGACAATGCGGCCGACGAACGTGCGCGCCTCGTGCGGATCGAGGATGTCGGGATCCTCCTGCAGGCCAATGCGGAATTCGGCCGCCGCGGCCGGCAGCGCAAAGAGCGCGGCGGCGGCGAGCGCGGGCAGTCCTCGTGTCAGTCGGGCCAGCATTGGCATTTGGATCCTCCTTGCTAGGACGTAAGCGAAACGGAATCGGGATCGGCATCAGCACCGGCGCCGGCGAAGAGCGCGAGGCGGCGGCGCTTGGCGGATGTCGCCGGGGCGGCGGCAACGGCCGGAGGCGCCGGCGGCAGGCGCTCGGCGAGGTGGCAGGCGACCGTGTGGCCCGGCGCCAACTTGCGCAGGATCGGCCGCTCGCTCTTGCAGACGGCTTCGGCGAAGGGGCAGCGCGTGTGAAAGCGGCAACCGGGCGGCGGGGCTGCCGGGCTCGGCGGATCGCCTTCGAGAAGCTGGCGGTCCCCGCGCAAACCAGGGACGGGCACCGGGATCGCGGCGATGAGCGAGCGCGTGTAGGGGTGGAGCGGCGTCTCGAAGAGCGCGTCGCGCTCGGCAAGCTCGACGATCTCGCCGAGATACATGACGGCAATGCGATCCGAGGTATGGCGGATCACCGCGAGATCGTGCGCGACGAGGATCAGCGTCAGCCCGAGTTCGGCTTTCAAGTCCTCGAGCAGATTGATGACCTGCGCGCGGATCGAGACATCGAGCGCCGACACTGGCTCGTCGCCGATCACGAGACGCGGACCGGTCGCGAGCGCGCGGGCAATGCCGATGCGCTGGCGCTGGCCGCCGGAGAACTCGTGCGGATAGCGCTCGGCGTGTTCGGGCGGTAGGCCGACCTTGCGCAGGATGTCGGCGACGCGCTCGGCGCGCTCGCGTCCGCTCGCGAGGCCATGCACGGCGAGCGGCTCGGCGATGAGCGCGCCGACCGTCATGCGCGGATTGAGCGAAGAGAAGGGGTCCTGGAAGATCATCTGCATCTCGCGACGCAGACGGCGCATGTCCTCGTCGCCGATGGCCGTGATGTCGGCGTCGTCGAAGCGGACCGTGCCGGCCGTCGGCTCGATGAGGCGCAGGATGAGTCGCGCGAGCGTGGACTTGCCGCAGCCGGATTCGCCGACGATGGCGAAGGTCTCGCCGCGCTTCACGTCGAAGGTGACGCCATCGACGGCGCGGATGAACGGCGCGCGGCCGGCGAGAAGCTGGCGCTGTCCGCCGAAGTGCTTTACGAGCCCCTCGGCTGAAAGGATCACGTCACCGGCGGCCGGTGCGCTCATGCCGCGAGCCCCCCGACGTGCACTTCGAGCGGCGCCTTGAAGCACGCCACGCGATGACCCGGCGTGCCCATCTCGACGAGCGGCGGCACCTCGGCGGCGCAGCGCGCGTCGGCGAAGGGACAGCGCGTCGCGAATCGGCAGCCGGCCGGAAAGCGCTGCGGCGGCGGCACGGAGCCGGCGATCGTCGCAAGGCGCCCTTCGCGCTTGCCGAGCGAGGGGAGCGAGCCGATGAGACCGAGCGTGTAGGGATGCTGCGGATCGGCGAAGATCGCCTCGACCGGGCCCGTCTCGACAAAGCGGCCCGCATACATGACGGCGACGCGGTCCGCGACCTCGGCGACGACGCCGAGATCGTGCGTCACGAGGATCATCGCCATGCCCGCTTCGCGCTGCAACTCGGCGATGAGGGCGAGAATCTGCGCCTGGATGGTGACGTCGAGCGCGGTCGTCGGCTCGTCGGCGATGAGCAGGTCCGGGCGGTTGACGAGCGCCATGGCGATCATCACGCGCTGGCGCATGCCGCCCGAGAGCTGATGCGGATAGGCGTCGAGACGCTTCTCGGCAGCCGGAATGCGCACGCGGCGGAGCACGTCGAGCGCACGGGCGCGTCCCTCCTGCTGGCTCACGCCGTGATGGCGCACGACCGCCTCGGCAATCTGGTCACCGATGCGGAAGGCCGGATTGAGCGACGTCATCGGCTCCTGGAAGATCATCGCGAGGCGATTGCCGCGGAGGTCCGCGAGGCGCGCGTGCGGCATGGCGAGCAGGTCCTCGCCCTGGAAGAGCGCGCGCCCGCGCGTGATCCGTCCCGGCGGGGTCGCGAGCAGGCCCATGACGGCGAGTGCCGTGATGCTCTTGCCGCAGCCGGACTCGCCGACGAGGCACAGCGTTTCGCCGCGCCCGAGACGGAAGCTCGCGCCATCGACGAGATCGACACCATGCCCGTCGAAGCGGATGGTCAGATCATCCACCACGAGTACATCGCCTGTCGGAGCTGAAACTCCGGCTTCCAAGAATTTCCTCCCCACCGCACAGCCCCGGCCATGCGCGACTGTCGTCTCTCGCCGCGTATGAGCGGTCAGGTATACCAGCAAGTCAAGCAGCAAACGGCCACTGGAACCGGGCCGCCCGGTTAATGCGTGGCAGGCTGATTTTCCCAAGACATATTGCGGTCGGGCGGAGGGCCGTCACTAAACGCCGCTCGTTTCGCGCACGTGGTCGGACGGATTGCCAAGGGTACGAGCAGTCCGCCGTCGATCGAGGAACGGCGTGCGTGCGCTGAGCGTTCAATCGGAAATAGTTGCGTCAACCGAGAAGGGACGTCGTCCGATGGGCAGCCAATACCACCTCTATGATCTCATGAGCGGCTTCCGCAATGCCATGCTGGTGACACGCGGGCTGGACGGAAGTATTCATGCGCGGCCCATGGCCGTCGCGGAAATTTCGCCCGATGCCGAAGCCTGCTTCTCGACCAGTCTCGAGTCGCCGAAGATCGCCGAAATCCAATCCGACCCGCGTGTGCTGATCACTTTCCAGAGCAGGTCCGAGTTCGCGACCCTTCAGGGGACGGCGACCGTGAGCCGCGATCCGGCGGAGATCGAGCGCTTGTGGTCCGAATCCTGGCGCATCTGGTTTCCGAAGGGCAAGGAAGACCCGAACCTGTGTCTTCTGAAGGTGATCGCCGATCGCGGCGAGTACTGGGATACGAGCGGCGTCGAAGGCCTCAAGTTCGCCTTCGAGAGCGTGAAGGCGCGGCTGAGCGGACGGACGGCCGAAAAGAGCGAGGCTCAGAACGCCAAGGTCGAACTCTGACGGAGGAGCGCGCTAGCCATATGCGGCGAGCTCGGGCCTCATGACCATCGATTGGACCTCGATCTTCCAGCCGACGCTCGGGATCGCCGAGATCGTCGTACGCGGCACCCTGGTCTATCTCGCGCTGTTCCTGATCTTTCGGCTGGTCGTGCGTCGGCAGTCGGGGAGTTTCGGTCCCGCGGACCTTCTCGCGATCGTCATCATCGCCGATGCGGCCCAGAATGCCATGGGCAAAGACTACGGCTCTGTCACTGAGGGCATCGTGCTCGTGATGACTATCGTGGGCTGGGAATATTTCCTCGACTGGCTCGCGTGGCGCTATCCGCGTTTGCGCCCGATCCTCAAGGTGCCGCCGCTCAAGCTTGTCGAGAACGGCAAGATCATCCAGAAGAGCCTGCGCTCGGAGATGCTGAGCGAGGACGAGGTCATCCACGGCCTGCGCGAGCGCGGCGTTCGCGATCTCGATAAGGTCGAAGCCGCCTACCTCGAATCGAGCGGCAAGATTGCCGTTATCAAAGCGCACGAGGCGTCCGAGGGACACGAGCGCACGCTGGCACGTTGAGCGACGCGATCAGGCGCCGGCCGGCGTGCACGTCCTGAGCGCCAGCAGTGGGATGGCCGTCCAGACGACGGCGAGTGTCGAAAGATCGATCAGCGGACGTATCAGGTGCACCCATTGGCTCGTGGTCGTACGGCGGCGTGCATAAAGCAGCGCGGCAATGGCGGCGAGCGTCAAGCCGCCTCCAGCGATCCGCACGCTCGTGTCGGCGCCAGCGGAGACGCAGAGAAAGGCCTCTGCCAGATACAGCGAGAAGAAGTGCGCGGCCCAGATGATCGGGCCGATCAAGCCGAGAAGCGCCTGGCCGACTGTATAGACGCGCGCGCTCATAGGATCGCCCTCGGAAAGCCGTGCACAAGGAGCAGGCCGAGAAGTCCTTGGCCGATGGCGTAGTACGTCAGCAGCATGAAGACGTCGAACGTCACGCGGTGGACGGCCCCGAGGCGGCCCGCGAGCACGCGCGCGACGACGTAGAAGCCAATGATGACGACTGCCGCGACGATCTCCAGTTGGAGTGCCGAGGCCAGATAGGTCAGTGCGCCAACGGCATTCGCATGAGGGCGCAGGCCGAACGTCCAATGGCCCCAGAACTCGACGACGAGCGAGCCGCCCATCGCAGCGACCGCAAGCAGGACGAGTGCGGTGAATGCGGCGAGCGATCGTGAGAGCATCCGGCTTGCCATGCCGGTGCAGATGCCCGCGAGCACCAGCAGTCCGCCCGATGCCAAGGGCCATTGAGCGTCGGGAAGGAGCTGAAAATTGTCGTGCCACTGCTGCGGCGAGACGGTCCATGTGTAGAGATACGAAAAAACGTACGCGAGATAGAGCGAGCCGGCGACGAGCATCAAGGTCACGACGCTCCACCACGCGTGGGAAACGGGGCCGCTGACGTAAGTCGGCAGTCTGAGGCCGCAGCCGACATCGACCTCGCCGACGGGCTCGGAGTCGCTGTCCCACAGCCAGTACAGAATGAATGCGATGGCGAGCACGCCGCACGTCAGCGCGATCGCATAGTACTTGACGGTCAGCAGCATGAAGAAGGCTGCCGTGAACACGGCCGCGGCGAGCGGCGACCAGCCGGGACCGGAGAGGCGCTGCAGGTATTGCGGCGTCGCTTCGACGGGCGACGTGATGATCGTCTCGCGTTGGCCCGTCGGGGCGTTCGGCAGATAGTAGCGGCCCGCCTGCACATCCTCGATGAGATTCGGCTGCTGCCACAGAGGATACTGCGTGTCGATGTGCGGAACGCTGCGCGGGCCGTAGAGCCCATTCGGCAGCCATTCGAGCGTACCGGCTTTCCACGGATCGGGAATGGGCTCGCTGAGCGTCGGTCGCAGGTTGCGCAGGAGATCCACAATAAAGACGAGAACGCCCGCCGCGAGCAGGAACGCGCCGCCCGTCACGAAGAGATTGATCGAGGCCCAGGGCGTTTCCGCCGCATAAGTGTAGACGCGGCGCGGCATGCCCCAGAGCCCGAGCACATGCATGGGCAGGAAGGTCAGGTTCACGCCGACGAACATGAGCGCGAAGGACCAGCGGCCGAGCGTTTCGGAAAGCTGCCGGCGGCTGAAGGCAGGCGCCCAGTAGTAGAACGCCGCGAAGAGCGGGAACACCATGCCGCCGATCAGCACGTAGTGCAGGTGCGCGACGATGAAATACGTATCGTGCACCTGCCAGTCGAACGGCACCATGGCCACCATGACGCCCGTCAGTCCGCCGAGCGTGAAAATGAAGAGAAAGCCGAGCACGAACAGCGCTGGCGTCGTGAGGCGCAGGCGTCCTGACGCGATGGTCGCGATCCACGCGAAAGTCTGGATGCCGCTCGGGATGGCGACCGCCATGCTCGCCGCCGAGAAGAAGCTCAGCGAGAGCGCCGGAATGCCGGTGGTGAACATGTGATGCACCCACAGGCCGAACGAGAAGAAGCCCGTGGCGATGAGCGCGACGATGATGAGGTTGTGGGCGACGAGGGGCGTACGCGCCATCGTGGCGACGATCATCGACACCATGCCGGCCGCCGGCAGGAAGATGATGTACACCTCGGGATGACCGAAGAACCAGAAGAGGTGCTGCCAGAGGAGAGAGTCGCCGCCCTTGGCCGCGATGAAGAACGGCCAGCCGAGGGCGCGTTCGAGCTCCAGCATGATCGTCGCGAGGATGACGGCGGGAAAGGCGAACACGATCATCCCGGCGAAGATGAGCATGGTCCAGGCGAACATCGGCATCTTGTCGAGGCTCATGCCGGGCGCGCGCGTGCGCAGGACGCCGACGATGATCTCGATCGCGCCGGCGATCGCCGAAATCTCGATGAAGCCGATGCCGAGCAGCCAGAAGTCGGCGGCGATGCCGGGCGCGTACTCGGTGCTCGAGAGGGGCGGATACATGGTCCATCCGCCGGAGGGCGCGAGGTCGAAGAACAGCGTCGAGAAAAAGATCAATCCGCCGATGAAGTAGGCCCAGAAGGCGAAGGCGCCGAGGCGGGGAAAGGGGAGATCGCGCGCACCGAGCATCTGCGGAAGCAGCAGCATGCCCATGGCCTCGACGGCCGGCACCGCGAACAGAAACATCATCACCGTGCCGTGCATGGTGAAGATCTGATTGTAGGCGTCAGGGCTCAGCAGCGTATTGCTCGGCACGGCGAGCTGCGTGCGCATGAGAAGCGCGAGAATGCCGGCGAGCAGAAAGAAGAGAAACGCCGCGCCGATGTAGAAATAGCCGACGGCGGTATTGTTCACCGCCGAGAGGATACGCCAGCCCTTGGGCAGAGCCCAGATGCGCTGGAGTTCGCTGAGGTCGCGATCCTGCTTCGGCGCCGGGTTCGTCGTTTGCTCGTCCGCAGGGTTCATCGCTCTACTTCAATCCTCCGAGATAGCTCGATAGCGCGGCGAGATCGTCGGGAGCGAAGATCCGGAACGGCGGCATGAGATTGCCCGGCTTGATGTGCTGGCCATCGCGCACGAACGCGGCGATTGCGGCCGGCGTCAGGGGTGTCGTGTCGAGGCCGACCGACCTGCGCGAGGCGAGATGCGTGAGATCCGGGCCTATGGTTCCCGCGGCTTCGGTGCCGCGAACGACATGGCAGCCGCCGCATCCAGAGGCGAGGAACAGATCACGGCCGCGCTCCGCTTCAGGCGTCGCAGGCTCCGCCGCCGGTTCGGCCTGGCGTGCGAGCCACGCGTCGAATGCGTCGGCCGGCATGGCGACCACCTCGAAGGCCATGAGCGCGTGCGGCCCGCCGCAGTATTCGGCGCACTGGCCGCGAAAGACGCCGGGCGCGCTGGGCTCGAGGCGCAAGCGCGTCGTGCGGCCGGGGATCATGTCGATCTTGCCGGCGAGGCTCGGCACCCAGAAGCTGTGAATGACATCGGCGGACGTGAGCTCGAGGAGCGTCGCGCGGCCAACGGGAATGCGAAGCTCGTTCGCAGCGGCAATGCGCTGCCCATCGGGGCCCTCGTAGGCGAGGCGCCACCACCACTGCTCGCCGACGATGCTGATGCGCAGATCCGCGGGCTCCTGCAGGCGCGCCTGCGAGCCTTTGGTGAGCCAGATGCCGGCAGTGAGCAGCCCCGTCAGAACAACGACCGGAAAGGCGATGCCGCCGCCGACGACGGCATTTTGCGACGCCAGTGCCGCGCGAACGCGATCCGATCCGGAATAGGCGATGACGGTCGCAACGATGACGATAAGCACGACAGCGGTGCCGAGCGCGAAGAGCAGCCAGCTCAGGCTGGCCAGCTCGCTCGCATGGCCGCTTGCAGGATTGAGCACGGATTGGTTCGTGCCGCACCCGGCGAGAAGCGCGCACGGAACAAGCAAGAGTGCTGCGGCGCCGCGCTTCATGGTTTGCCCGCCGCGCTCGATGTGGCAGGCCTGCCGGCGAAGTAGCGGGATACGGCGTCGATGTCGGGGTCGCTCAGCCGCTTCGCGATGGGCGCCATGAGCGCGCCGCCGTCCGTCGTATCGTTGTGCCCGGCCTTCCAGAGCCGCAACTGACCGGCCATGTACGCGGCGCTCTGGCCATCGAGGGACGGGAATGTCGTCGCCGCGTCCTGGTTGTGACAGGAAATGCAGGCCGGCACGCGGCTCGTCTCGTCGCCCTTGGTCGCCAGCTCCATGCCGCGCGCATGGCTCGCGCTGTCGCTCGCGGCCGTCGCATTCGGGAGCGGCGGAAGCGCTGCGTAGTACTTCGCGAGCCGCTCCATATCGTCGGCTTCCAGTCCGGCCGCGATCGGCTGCATGATGCCGCTCGGCCGCGTGCCGCGTGCGTACTCGCGCAGCGCGCCGACGAGGAAGTCCTGGGATTGGCCGTGCAGGTGGGGCACGAGGTTGCTGTGGGGTGCCCGCTCGCGATCGCCATGGCATGCCGCGCACGTGCTGACGAGCGATAGCTCAGGCGAGCGCAACTTCGCCTGCGGATCCGGCTCCCGTCCATGTCCGAGCGCCAGCTCGCGATACTGTCGCGCGTCGAGTTTCGGCAGCTTCTTGAGGAACGCCACGACGGCCCAGACCTCGTCAGCGCGCTCGGGCGCCAGCCAGCCTGGCATGCCGGTGTACTTGATGCCGTGCCGCACGATCCAGAAGAGCTCTTCGTCCTTCCAGGGCTGCATCGACGTCGGAAGATGCGGCGGTGCCGGGAGCATCGCGTCCGTGACGCGGGTTCCGGCACTGCCCGGCGTGCCATGGCAATAGGCGCATCCCAAATGGAAGTGGCCGGCACCGAGCGCGATGAGGTTCTGGTCGTCGAGCGGCGGCGGATTGATCGTCGCCGCGCGCAGCTCGACGGAATTGCGCATGCCAAAGCGCAGGAACCACTCCACGATCGCCCAGTGCCCGCTGCTGGCGGCGACATTATAGGCGCCGGACCAGGCAAAGAAGAATGCGCCGACGATCGCGCCGAGAAGGAGGGTCAAGATCCAGCGCAGGAAGCTTCTGGCTCGAGGTGCGGCGCGCTTCATGCTTTCAGCCGCCGACCGGATGGCGCTCGCGGCGCGATGCGGAAAGCGTCGGCAGGCTCGCGATCTCTCGTGTGGTGAGAACGATGGCGGCGAGGACGTAGCTGAGGGGGCAGGCCGCGAGCATGATCAGTCCCGCCAGATGCTGGTCGGCGAGCGCTGCGGCAGTGTCCACGCTTGCCGGCTGCCCGTAGCAGATGGCGTCATAGAGCGGTCTCGGCGCGAAGACGAGGAGAGCGCCGATGAGGCACGCGAGCTTGCCGCTCAGCAGCAGCGCAAGAATGGATTGCCACGGCCGCGCGCCCGCGATGATCGTGCTCCAGAACACGACGGCGGCCAGCAGAAGTGCCGAATGGAGAGCGATCCCGAATAAAGAGGATGCGTGGCTCGCGTACTGGAGAGGCGGACTATGCCAAGCCCAGAGCAGCGCCATCTGCAGCAGAGTTGCGGCCCAGAGCGTCGGGGAACGTTCTATGCTGCAGCCGAGCCAGCCTCGCGCGCAGAGCCAAAGCGCCAGGAGCGGCGCCAGGACGTTCATTGTCGCGATGTGGAGGGCCATATGGCCGGCGAGCGGCCCGGGCGCGACGAATATCGCGGCAAGGAGGCCGGTCGCACCTACCGCAATTGCACTACCGATGGCGGCGCCGGACGCGTTCTGAGATCGCAGGCTTCCAATACGCATCGATCTTTCGCAAAGGAGGGAGGCGCATCCGAAGCGTCGAGACTTTCGGATGCGCGTTGCCGAGCCGGAATTACGTGAACAACGGCGCGCGCGGAAAATTGTTCCGCTCTCCGCGCATACATTGCGGACGGCTCTGCAGCGTAAGGCCGGAGCCTAATGCCACCCGCGACGGCGGACGAGCTCGGACGAGATTTCGCTGGCGCGCCTGACGAGGCCCTCGAGCGCGTCCATGTTCCAGGAGCCGAGGCGCGAGGACACGGCGGCCGAGGCATCGGCCAGATGGTCTGCCATGCCGGAGATCGGGCGGTGGCGTCGCAAAGTCCGCTCCATGGAGCTCAGCTCGCGGCCAATTCTTTTCTCGAGGACGCGCGCGCGGGACTGGGGCTTGCGGCTCAGCAGAACTAGCGCGGCAAGGGCACCGACGGCCACGGCGCCGCCGACGACGAGGGCGGGATTCTCGCGTGCCGTATCGCTCACCCAATCGTAGGCGGATCGGATTTCCGCTTCACCTGGGATGGAGGACGTGGTGGCGGACTCGTCGGGTCGTTCTGAAACGGATGACATCTGATGCTCCTGACCTAGGGGATGCTGCAAGAACTTCCGATCGAGGGTCAGGGTTCCTGATCCTCGCGGTGGCGAAGTGCCGCCGGGTCGACCGCGCCGCTGTCACGGGATGTGTGACTTGCCGTTGTTTTCGGGTTCGACGTCGATGTCGCCCTCGCGCACTTTCCGGCGCAGCCAGCGGCGATGATGCCGCCATCCCCAGCCGCCTGTGACCGAGCCTCGCGTCATGGCGTCGATCGTGCCGCGCACCCAGATGGCAGAGTACACGTGGATGACGAAAACGATGAGCGTGAGCACCGCGGCGGTCGCGTGGATCACGGCAGCCCACCGCCTCTGCTCGATCGAGATCTGAATGCCGAGCGCATTCTCGATGTAGGGCAGGCCCTGCTGCCATATGAGAATGCCGGAGCCGAAGAGAACCAGGATGAAGAACGTCTGCGACCAGAACACGAACTTCTGGCCGGCATTGTACTTGCCGACCTCGGGCAGAAACTCCTCGCCATTCGGCTTGAGCACCTGACGGATGCGCGAGAGCCAAACCCAATCGGTTCTTTCCGGCAGGTTCTGCGCTACGAAGCGCACGAACAGGCCGAAGAACGAGATCGCCAGCATAATGCCGAGCCAGGGATGGATCCAGCGCGCGTTCTGTCCGCCGCCGAAGAGTGCGGTCAGGCCGAAGAGGCTCGGATGGAACAAGGCGAAGCCGCTGAGCGCGAGCAGCGCGAAGGCGATCGCCACGATCCAGTGGTTGATGCGCGCCGTGCCCGAGTAGCGGGGGACGCGGACATGAGCCTCGGCGTCGTCGACGTAGTGATGATGGTCGTGGGCCTGATCGGTCATGGCCTGTCTCCAGCAAGTCGCTCCGCGTCCTCCTCGTCCTTGCGCGAGACGCGGTTGGGTCCCTGCACGACGTGATGGATCACGCCGGCGACGACCGAGAGCGCGATAAGGCCCATGCCGGCGTACTTGCCGACGCCCTTCCAGGCCTTCACGAGCGGACTGACGCGCGGGTTGTCGGGGAGGCCGGCATAGATGTGCGGCTGATCAGCGTGATGCAGCACGTACATGACATGCGTGCCGTGGACGCCCGGTGGATCATAGAGGCCGGCATTCTCGAAGCCGCGCGACTTCAGATCCTTGATGCGCGCATCGGCCCACTCTTTCATCTCGTCCTTGGTGCCCCAGACAATGGCCTGCGTCGGACAGGCCTTCTGGCAGGCGGGACCTTGCCCCACCGCGACGCGATCCGAGCAGAGCGTGCACTTATAGGCCGTGTTGTCGACGCGGGAGATGCGCGGGATGTTGAACGGACAGCCCTTCACGCAGTAGCCGCAGCCAATGCAGTTCTCGTGGATGAAATCCACGATGCCATTGGAGTACTGCACGATCGCGCCCGGAGCCGGACACGCGATGAGACAGCCCGGCTCCGCGCAGTGCATACAGCCGTCCTTGCGGATGAGCCATTCGAGCGTATCGGTGCCGGGATTGATCCACTCGGTGAAGCGCATGACCGTCAGGCTGTCCGGCGTCAGATCCAACGGATTGTCGAGGACGCCGTGGAATCTGCCGACCTCCTCGCGCAGGTCGTTCCATTCGAGGCAGGCCGCCTGGCACGCCTTGCAGCCAATGCACTTCGAGACATCGATCAGCTTAGCCATGGGCGTCAGCTGTCGCGTCGGCGTCGGCACCGTCGAAGCCGAGCGACGGATCATATCCTCATCGCCGAACCGGGCCTTCTGCGGCTCCACGCTGGGATTGGGAACAGGGGGGAACATCACCGCCTCCTTGTCATGCCACCGGTCCGGTGATGGGCTCGACATTGACGAGAAACGCCTTGTATTCGGGCGTCTCGATGTTGGCGTCGCCGACGAAGGGCGTGAGCGAGTTCGGCCCGAAGCCTTCTCTGGCCTCGCCGGTGAATCCCCAGTGCAGGGGAATGCCGACGATATGGACCGGCTTGCCGTCGCAGACGAGCTTGCGGATGCGCTTCGTCACCATGGCCTTGGCGCGTATGGAGCCACGGACCGACGAGACGCGGACCCAGCTTGCGTTGGCGATGCCTTTCTCCTTTGCCAGCTCCTCACCGATCTCGACGAAGAACTCCGGTTGCAGCGACGCATTGATCTGATTGTGCTTGGTCCAGAAGTGGAAGTGCTCGGTGAGCCGGTACGACGTCGCCGCATAGGGAAACTGTTCCGGATTGCCGAACTCCGCCGCATCGCTCTGGAAGACGCGCGCGGCGGGATTACCGCGGATGCGCGGCGCCAGCACGTTGGCGATCGGCGACTCGAAGGGCTCGTAGTGCGCCGGGAACGGCCCTTCGCGGAGCAGGCGCACCGAGAAGAGACGGGACGTGCCCTCCGCATTCATGATGAAGGGCATGACCTCGCGCGGCTGTGCGTTCGGTGCGATGTCGGGCACGTCGTAGCCCGTCCATTTCGCGCCATCCCACCACATGAGCTTGCGCGTCTCGTCCCACGGCTTGCCGTCGAGGTCGGCGGAGGCGCGATTGTAGAGAATGCGGCGATTGACCGGCCACGACCACGCCCACTTCGAGAAGGCGCCCGTGTCGTCGGGATCGCTCGTGTCGCGGCGCGCCATCTGGTTGCCGGCTTCAGTGAAGCAGCCCGAGTAGATCCAGCAGCCGCACGCCGTCGAGCCGTCGTCGCGCAGGACGGCGAAGCCCGGCACCTGCTTGCCGCGCTCGACAGTGATCTTCGCCGGATCGGCGGGATCAGCGAGGTCGGTGAGCGCGCGACCGTTCAGCTCCTTCGCAAGCTCCTCGGCGGTCGGGTGTCCGGGGTCCTTGTAGCGCCAGTCGAGCTTGAGAATGGGATCGGCGACGGGGCCGCCTTCCTTCTCGTACAGCGCCTTCAGACGCAGATAGAGGTGAGCCATGATCCAGTTGTCGGTCTGCGCCTCGCCGGGAGGTGTGCCGCCGGGCCAATGCCACTGAAGCCAGCGCCCGGAGTTGGTGAGCGAGCCCTCGTCCTCCGCGAAGCACGTCGTCGGCAGCTCGAACACCTCGGTCTGGATCGAGGATGAATCGACCGCGTTGAACTCGCCGTGGTTTTCCCAGAAGCGCGCCGTCTCGGTCTGGAGTGGATCCATGACGACGAGGAACTTGAGCTTCGAGAGCGCCGTCGTGATCTTCTTGCGATTGGGGAACGACAGAAGCGCATTGAAGCCCTGGCAGAAGTAGCCGTTCATCTGCCCCATGTGCATGAGCTCGAAGGTCCGCAGCACGTCGTAGGACGGCACATCGAGCTTGGGCAGCCAGTCGTAGGCGAATGAGTTCTCGGCCGTCGCCGCATCGCCCCACATGGCTTTCTGGAAGCTCACGAAGAACTTCTTGTAGTTCTGCCAGTAGCTCGTCTGTCCCGGCCGCAGGGGCTTGAAACCGCGGCTCGACATGTACTCGTCGAAGTTCGTCTCGCGCTCCGTCGGGATGTTGAGGTAGCCGGGGATGAGGTTCGACATCAGCCCGATGTCGGTGAGGCCCTGGATGTTGGAGTGCCCGCGCAGCGCATTCATGCCGCCGCCGCGCACGCCGATGTTGCCGAGGATGAGCTGCAGCATCGCCATGGCGCGGATGTTCTGCGAGCCCTTCGAGTGCTGCGTCCAGCCGAGCGCGTACATGGACGTCATCGTCTTCGTCGGCGACGAGCACTCGGCGATCATTTCGCAAACCTTCAGGAACTTGTCCTTTGGCGTGCCACAGATGCGCTCGACCATTTCCGGCGTGTAGATCGCGACGTGCTCTTTCAGGAGGTTCCACACGCATCGCGGATTCTGGAGCGTGTCGTCGACGAGCGCGAAGCCGTCCGGCCCCATCTGGTAGTCCCAGCTCGTGCGATCGTAGTCGCGCTTCTCCTCGTCATAGCCCGTGAAGAGGCCGTCCGAATACTGGAAGCGCTCGTCGACGAGCAGCGTCGCGGTCGTGTTCGGCTTGACGGAGTACCACTGCACCGTGTGGTTGCGGGTG
>JAEWIJ010000259.1 GCA_023387235.1 Pseudomonadota bacterium | reverse complement strand
GGCGTAGTGAGAAATCGTCCCTTCTCCCCGTTCTTCGCGGGGAGAAGGTTAGGATGAGGGGCGGTGGCATACGCAAACGTCTGCGCGCGTGACCGCCCCTCACCCCAACCCGCTCCCCGTAAGCACGGGGAGAGGGAGAAGCGAGGACATCATGACCGAACTTCAGCCGCGAACGCCCAATGCCGCCGCCATCGACGTGCTCGGCGCCGCCCGCGACTGGCTCGCGCGCGACGGCCAGGTGGCGATCGCGACCGTCATCGACACCTGGGGCTCGGCGCCCGTGCCCGTCGGCGGACAGATGGCCATTGCCGCCGACGGCAATTTCCAGGGCTCGGTCTCGGGCGGCTGCATCGAGGGCGACGTCATCATCGAAGGCGGCGAGGCGCTGGAGGACGGCAAGCCGCGCACGCTCACGTTCGGCGTCGCCGATGAAACCGCATGGCGCGCCGGCCTTCCCTGCGGCGGACAGGTGCGTGTGCTCGTCGAGCGGCTCGGCAAGGACAATGGCGGCGACAAGCTGCTCGACCGCGCCATCGCGGCACGCGACAGCCGCCACGGTCTCGTGATCGCGACCAAGCTCGATGATGCCTCGCATACGCTCTACGAGCGCGGCGATGCCAATCTTCCCGAGGACGTCTCCAACCGCTTCCGCACGGCCAAGAGCCAGCTCGTCGAGAGTCCCGACGGCGCCATGTTCATGCAGGCGCTCGTGCCGCCCGCGCGCATCATCGCCATCGGCGCGACGCACATCGCGCAGGTGCTCGCGCAGCTCGCCGCGCTCACGGGCTACGAGATCATCGTCATCGACCCGCGCACGGCTTTTGCCGATCCGGCGCGCTTCGGCGCCGCCGATGCCAGGCTCATCGCGGAGTGGCCGCAGGATGCGCTGCCGAAGCTCGGGCTCGATCCCTACACGGCCGTGCTCACGCTCGCGCACGTCGCGCACATCGACGACGAAGCGCTGAAGCTCGCCGTGCGCGCGAACTGCCTCTACGTCGCGGCGCTCGGCTCCTCGCGCAATCACGCCAAGCGGCGCGAGCGTCTGCTCGCGGCCGGCATTACCGAGGAAGAGCTTGCGCGCATCAAGGCGCCGATCGGCCTCGATATCGGCGCCCAGACCCCGGCGGAGATCGCCGTCTCGATCATGGCGGAGGTCATCCTCGCCGTGCGCGGGACCAAGAAGAGCAAGGGCTGACGAACGCGCCGCACGACGGGGGAATGCCGTGAACGAAGGAAGGCTGGTGCGCGCGCTGAGGCGTGAGCGAGGGATCGCATGAGCGCCCGCCTGCTCGGCGTCGAGCTCACGCTCCGAAAGCTTGCACTGGTCGGCTTCTTCGCGCTGGCGGCGCTCATTGTCGCGCTGCTGCCGTCGCCCGCCGATGCGCCGAACGCCATGATCGGCCTCGCCATTGTCGCCTTCACGGTCGCGCTCTGGGCAACCGCTGCGCTGCCGGCGCTCCACTCCGGCGCGATCTTCTTCGCGCTCGCGCTCGCGACCGGCATCGCACCGACCGTGCCCCTGCTTTCGGGCTTCTGGTCCAGTGCGGCAGCTCTCGTTTTCGGCGGGCTCGTCATCGGCAGTGCCGCCGAGCGCACGGGCCTCGGCCGCTATGTCGCGCACGCGCTCATGAGCGGGCTCGCGACCTACCCGCGTCTCATCGCCGGCATTCTCATCGGCTCCGGCGCGCTGAGCTTTCTCGTGCCGACGACCATGGGGCGGCTCGCCATCACGCTGCCCATCCTGATGGCCGCCGCCAAGGAAGCCGGTTACGAACCGGCCTCGCGCGGCTATATCGGCATCATCCTCACGGCCGTCGCCGGCAATTACTTCACGAGCTACGCGATCCTGCCTTCGAACCTGACGAACGTGATCGCGATCGGCGCGCTTGAGGGCATCGGTGGCCCGACGATCCAGTACGGGCCCTATATGCTCATGTGTCTGCCCGTGCTCGGCATCATCAAGGGCCTCACGTTCTGGGCAGCCATCTGCCTGCTCCTGCCGGCACCCGCTCCGCGCGTTTCCGCCACGGCCGACGACGGCCCCAACGTGCTGAGCCCGGCCGCGCGCCGTCTCGCCATCCTGCTCGCGATCACCGTGCTGCTCTGGGTGACCGATTTCATCCATCACATCAAGCCGGGCTGGATCGCGCTTGCCGCCGGCCTCGTCTGTCTCGTTCCCGGTCTCGGGCTCGCGCGCGCCGACGAGGCCGTCGACTTCAACAAGCTGACGTCGGTGTTCTCGCTCGCGGCCGTGCTCGGCGTGGCGACCGTGCTCACATACTCCGGCGCCGGCACCATGATCGCGCACGCACTGACGCAGCTCGTGCCCGCTTCGGGCGCCTCACCGGCCTATGGCTTCATGCTCATCGCGATCGCGTCGTCGCTCATCGCCACTTTCGCAACCGTCGTCGGCTGCATCGCGATCGTCACGCCGACGCTTCCCGCCATCGAAGCCGCCACGCACCTGCCGCTGACGGCCGGCATCATCGCCGAGCTGACCGGCCTCCAGGCCGTGTTCTTTCCCTTCGAGACCGTTCCCGTCATGATCGGCCTCATGATGGGCAAGGTGCCGGCTACGAGCACGCTCAAGGTCCTCATTGCGCTGGCCATCACCGGCCTCGCGGTCATCGCGCCGCTGCAGATCGCATGGCTCGAGCTGCTCGGCGTCATGCCATAGGGCTCGCGCGCGCCGTTGCGGCGTGGCATGTTGGCCCCAACAATCCGAGGTTCCAGGGAAGGAGACGCATATGCTCGATGCCTACATCTACGACGGAGCGCGCACGCCGTTCGGCCGTCACGCCGGCAGCCTTTCGAAGGTCCGCCCGGACGACATGCTCGCGAGCGTCATCAAGGAGGTCGTCGGCCGTTCGCCCTTCGCCGCCGAAGCCATCGACGACGTCAACGTCGGCTGCGCGAGCCAGGCGGGCGAGGACAGCCGCTGCATCGCACGCCATGCGATCCTGCTCGCCGGCCTGCCGATCGACGTGCCCGGCGCCGTCTACCAGCGCAACTGCGGCTCGGGTCTCAATGCCATCATCTCGTCCGCGCACGCCATCACCTGCGGCGAGGGCGATGTGTTCGTCGCCGGCGGCGTCGAGAGCATGACGCGCGCGCCGTTCGTCGTCGGCAAGAGCGAGCAGGCCTTCGGCAAGGACTTCAAGGTATTCGACAGCGCGATCGGTGCGCGCTTCCCGAACAAGCAGCTCGAGAAGCAGTTTGGCGCCGACACCATGCCGGAGACGGCCGACAACCTCGCCCGCGACTTCCAGATCGCACGCGAGGACTGCGACGCCTACGCGATCAGGTCGCAGCAGTCCTACGCCAAGGCCAAGGCCGATGGCTTCTTCACGGGCGAGATCAGCTCGATCACCATTCCCGGCGCGCGTGGCAAGCCCGATGTCGTCATCGCCGAGGACGAGCATCCGCGTCCGGAGACCACGCTCGACGGTTTGAAGAAGCTGCGTCCGCTTTACGAGGGCGGCGTCACGACGGCGGGCAATGCGTCCGGCATCAACGATGGTGCGGTGGCGCTGGTGCTCGCGAGCCGCAAGGCGGGCGACAAGGCGGGTGCCAAGCCGATCGCGCGCATTGTCTCGTCGGGCGTCGCAGGCGTACCGCCGCGCACCATGGGTTTTGGTCCCGTGCCGGCGGCCAAGAAGGCGCTCGAGCGCGCGGGGCTCGACATCAAGGACATGGATGTCATCGAGATCAACGAGGCGTTCGCGGCGCAGGTGCTGTCGTGCCTGAAGGGCCTCGACGTCGACTTCAAGGACAGCCGCGTGAACCCGAACGGCGGCGCGATCGCCATCGGCCATCCGCTCGGCGCCTCTGGCGGACGGATCGCGCTCACGGCTGCGCGCCAGCTTCAGCGCACGGGTGGCAAGTACGCGCTCGTCTCCATGTGCATCGGCGTCGGCCAAGGCATCGCGATGGTGATCGAGCGGGCTTGAGGTTTTTTTAGCGCGACGCTCCCCAAGCACACGCCCCTGTCCCTTCTCCCCGTCCTATACGGGGAGAAGGTTAGGATGAGGGGCGGCGCCACTTGCTGACGTTGGCGTTTGCCGCCGCCCCGCACCCCGACCCTCACCCCGCAAGGGCGGGGAGAGGGGGAAGAGCGGTGCAACATGCAGGCGCTGTCCGCATGGCCGCCGCGGGCATGGCACCACCATTTGGTTGCGAAGCACCTCTTCCCAGCAGCCCGCGGCAAAGAAAATCACGAATAGCTGCGATCGTCGGCGATGATCTTGCCATCGTTCGGCAGCGTACCCGGCGCCACGATCTCGACGGCCGACTTGAGCTTGGTCGCCTGCTGCACGGCATCGCCGAGGCGCGCGACGAGGGCGGCATCCGCGGCCGGGCTCTCGGCCTTCAGCGTCATGACATCCTGCTCGCCGGCGCGCGTCACGACGAGGCGCACGCGGCCGAGCTCGGGAAAGCGCTTCGCCACCTCGGCCACCTGCTCAGGATGAACGAACATGCCCTTGACCTTCGTCGTCTGGTCGGCGCGACCGAGCCAGCCGCGAATGCGCGTGTTCGTGCGCCCGCACGGCGAGCGGCCGGGCAGCACCGCGGAGAGATCGCCGGTCGCAAGGCGGATCATGGGATAGTCGCGGTTGAAGGCCGTCACCACGACCTCGCCGACCTCGCCCTCGGGCACAGGGTCGCCCGTACCCGGACGCACGATCTCGACGATGACGCCTTCGTCGACGATCATGCCTTCGACGGCGCCATCGGGCCCCGCGCTCTCGTAGGCGACATTGCCGACATCCGCGATGGCGTAGGCCTGGAGCACGGCGATGCCGCGATTGGCGTACTCGGCGCGCAGCGAGGGAAAGAGCGCGCCGCCCGAGACGAGCGCGCGCTTGATGGACGACGCGTCCTTGCCGGCTTCGGCCGCCTTGTCGAGCAGGATCTTCAGGTAGTCCGGTACGCCGACATACACCGTCGGCTTCAGATGCTGGATGGCTTCAAGCTGCTGCTCTGTATTGCCGGGACCGGCGGCGATCACGGTGCAGCCGAGTGCGCGGGCGCCCGCATCGAGCAGCCAGCCGCCGGGCGTCAGGTGATAGGCGAAGGTATTGTGGATGATGTCGCTGGAGCGCACGCCCGCCGCAAAGAGCGCGCGCGCGGATCGCCACCAGTCCGCGCCGAGGCCTTCGGGTTCGAAGATGGGGCCCGGCGACATGAAGATGCGGCCGATGCCCGTGCCGCTCGCGACGTTGAAGCCGCCGAAAGGCGGGCGGGCGACCTGAAGCCCGTGAAGCGCGTTCTTGCGCAGGAGCGGCAGCTTCGCGAGCGCTTCCCGCGAGGTGACGGCGGCCGGGTCCACGCTCGCAAGATGCGCGGCCCATCCTGGCGCGCCCATTGCCTTGCGCACGAGGTCCGGCAGGAGCGCGAACTGGGAGCGCTCGCGCACGTCCGGCTCGCGCGTCTCCAGATGATCTAGGAACTCGTTGGTCACGGTGCGCTCCCCTCGGACTGGCTTTCTAGGATTGCCGGCTTGGACCTGGCTGTCGGCTTGGACCTGACGACGCTACCGTCGTCCGGCCGGCGGAAGATGCCCGGCCTGTTCGATTGCTGCAACCATTTGGCAACCTTGCTGCACGAACGCGCTCGGCTCCCCTTAAAGAAAAGCTTATTTTCCGTCGCGAAAAGCCAACAATGCTTTTCATTTCTTGGCACCAGTTAAGCCGCGACAGGTGACCGCCATGGATGGAACACTACAGATTGTATTCGCAGCCGTGACCACGGGCAGCATTCTCGGCCCCGGTGGCGCGAACCTTGCCTCTCACCCCCGGGCAGCCGCCGTCATGACGGTGCTGCTGCTCGCGGCGCTGATGATGGCCGGCCTCGCGGCGTGGCGCGCGTCCGCCGGCCCCATGCGCCATGTCCCGCCCGGACCGGCTCTGCCGAAACTTCGCCGCCGCATGTCCGGGCCGCGCGATCGCCGCGCCTGATCCTCCGACAAAGCCTCCACGCAAAAATACAGCGGCCCGGTGATCCCGGGCCGCTGCGTTTAGAGAACTGACCTTCGATCGGACGATTAAGGCGTCGCGATCGTGATGTCAGGGAAGATCTCCTCGGTGTGCGGGAGGGCCTGACGGAACTGGTCGCCGCTGGTGGGCTCCGAACGCGGCAGCGCCTGACGGAAGTCGTCACCGCTGATCACCTCGGAGCGCGGCAGCGCCAGGCTCGGGTCCCTGAAAGGATCGTATGTCTGGGCGTTTGCGACACCGGCAAGAACGCCAACTGCGACAAGGGTGCTCAGGATCGTCTTCATAGCTTTTCTCCGTTTCATCCCCGATTGACCGGGAATTCTCTCTTTCTGAGGTTGCTCACTGCCCCATCGGGATCGAGCCCTCAGAGGCCAGCCAGACCGGCTTTGCGGTCCTGCTGTACCCGTATATGGAGCAGGTCCTTTTCCCGACCAGGGGGGCTCACGCGCGCGTGAATCGAGTTGAGGCAGCGCGAGCAAACACGTGAAAGTAGGTGATGAGACGATTGACCTGGCGGCTCGGTGCGCGCTGAATATGAACTAAGAACAATCCTAAATTAACGAACTGGAGGGCCGCGCCCGATGCAGGAACAACCGAAGGCGACGTCTGGTTCCGAGCCGAGAACACTTCGTCTCCACGCCATGGACAATGTGATCGTCGCCGTCGACCAGATCGCCCAGGGCGCGCGTCCTCAGGGCATTGCCGCCATCGCCCGCGTGCCGCGCGGACACAAGATGGCGACGGTCCCCATCGAGAAGGGCGCACCCGTTCTGAAGTTCGGCCAGATCATCGGCTTCGCCACCGAGAGCATTGCGCCGGGCAGCCACATCCACACGCACAACTGCGCGTTCGGCGAGTTCGATCGCGACTACGCTTTTGCCAAGGACGCGCGGGAAGAGCTGTTGCTGCCGCCCGAAGCGCGCGCGACCTTCGAGGGCTATCGGCGCGCCAACGGCAGGGCCGGCACGCGCAACTACATCGGCGTGCTCACCAGCGTTAACTGTTCCGCGAGCGTCGCGCGCTTCATGGCTCGCGAGATCGAGCAATCCGGCATCCTCGACCAGTTTCCCAATATCGACGGCATCATTCCGCTCGTGCACGGCACGGGCTGCGCGCTCGATCTCAAGGGCGAGGGCTATGAGGTCTTGAAGCGCACGCAGTGGGGTTATGCGGCGAACCCGAACATGGGTGGCGTCGTGATGGTCGGTCTCGGCTGCGAGGGTTTCCAGATCAGGACCTTCATGGAGCAGACCGGCATCAAGGAGAGCGACACCTTCCGCACGTTCACCATTCAGGAGGTCGGCGGCACGAAGAAGACCGTTGCGGCTGGCGTCGAGGCCATCAAGGAGATGCTGCCGAAAGTGAATGCCGCGCGTCGCGAGAGCATTCCCGCATCGGAGCTGACGCTCGCGCTCCAGTGCGGCGGATCGGACGGCTACTCGGGGATCACGGCGAACGTTGCGCTCGGTGCGGCCGTCGACAAGCTCGTCGAGCATGGCGGCACGGCGGTGCTGTCGGAAACGCCCGAGATCTACGGCGCCGAGCATTTGCTGACGCGGCGTGCGGTGACGCGCGAAGTCGGCGAGAAGCTGGTCGACATCATCAAGTGGTGGCAGGACTACTGCGCGAAGAACAACGGCTCCATGGACAACAATCCTTCGCCCGGCAACAAGGCCGGCGGGTTGACGACGATCCTCGAGAAATCGCTCGGCGCCGCGGCCAAGGGCGGCACGCGCACCATGACGGCCGTATATCGCTATGCCGAGCCTGTCACGGCCAAAGGCTTCGTCTACATGGATACGCCCGGGTACGATCCGGTCGCGGCGACGGGTCAGGTGGCGGGCGGCTGCAACGTGCTCTGCTTCACGACGGGGCGCGGTTCGGCCTATGGCTGCAAGCCCACGCCCTCGATCAAGCTCGCGACGAACAGCGCGATCTACCAGCAGATGATCGACGACATGGACATCAACTGCGGCGACATCCTCGACGGCGTCACCATCGAGGCCAAGGGCGAGGAGATCTTCCGCCATGTGCTGCGCGTCGCCTCGGGTGAGAAATCGAAGTCGGAGCTGCTCGGCTACGGCGATGCCGAATTCGTGCCCTGGGTTCTCGGCGCGACTATGTGATGATGTGAGCCTCGTGCGCCGCGCGGTGAGAAAGACACGATGAAGTTCGAGCAGGTTCCACTGCGCGAGGCGGCCGGCGCCATTCTCGCCCACTCGATCCCGACGCCCTCGGGCGCGATCAAGAAGGGGCGCGTACTCAGCGCCGACGACATCGAGCGTCTGGCGGCGGCCGGCATTTCGAACGTCACAGCGGCGCTGCTCGAAACGGGCGACGTCGGCGAGGACGCAGCAGCGGCGCGCGTCGCGGCAGCACTCAGTGGCAGCGCCATGCATGTCGCGGAACCCTTCACGGGCCGCGCGAACCTCTATGCCGATGCGAGCGGCCTCGTCGAGATCGACGCAGCGCGTCTCAGCGGGATCAACGCGATCGACGAGAGCCTGACGGTCGCCACCGTGCCGGCTTTCGAGCGCGTGGCGCGTGGCCAGATGCTGGCGACGGTGAAGGTCATCACATTCGCGCTGCCGGAAAGCGTGGTGAGCGCGGCCGAGATGCTGGCGCGCGAGACGGGCGGCCTCATGCACGTGCGCGCCTTCCGTGCGGTCAATGTGGGGCTCGTGCTCACGCAACTCGCCGGCACGCGCAAGAACCTCATCGAGAAGCGCCGTCGCGCCATCGCGCAGCGCCTCGAAGCGCTCGGCAGCGCGATCGGCACGAGCGAGGTCGTCGCGCACGAGACGGAAGCCGTCGCCGCCGCGATCGCGCGCATGGCGACGGCGGGACATGATCCCATTATCGTGTTCGCGGCATCCGCGATCGTCGATCGCCAGGACGTCATTCCCGCAGGCCTGGTCGAAGCCGGCGGCACCATCGAGCGGCTCGGCATGCCGGTCGATCCCGGCAACCTCATGCTGCTCGGCCGTCTCGGCGAAACCGATGTCATCGGCGCGCCGAGCTGCGCCGCCTCGCCGAAGATCAACGGTTTCGACTGGGTGCTGGAGCGCCGGCTCGCGGGCATTGCGGTTACATCGGCGGACGTCGCCTCCATGGGCCTCGGTGGTCTGCTCAAGGAAATCGTCACGCGGCCGCAGCCGCGCGAGATCCCACCGGATGACAATTCGGCGGAGGACAGCATGGATACCGCGCGCCGTGCGCCGCGCATTGCGGGCATCGTCCTCGCGGGTGGACGCTCGACCCGCTACGGCCAGCGCAACAAGCTGCTCGAGACGCTGGATGGCGTGCCCCTCGTCGTGCGTGCCGTGCAGGCGGCACTCGCAAGCCGCGCCTCTCCGGTGATCGTGGTGACCGGCCATGAGGCCGCAGCCGTCGAAGCCGCACTCGCGGGCCTCGACGTCCGCATCGTGCACAATCCGGATTTCGCCGAAGGCCTCAGTACATCTCTGAAGACCGGCATCGCCGCGCTGCCCGACGACGTGGACGGCGCGATCGTCAGTCTCGGCGACATGCCGCGCATCGAGGCGCGCCATCTCGATCGCCTGATCTCGGCCTTCTCGCCGAAAGAGGGCCGCGGCATCGTCGTGCCTGTTCATCTCGGCAAGCGCGGCAATCCCGTTCTCTTCGCGCGCGCCTATTTCCCGGAGCTGCTCGCCATCGAGGGTGACACCGGCGCGCGCCACATCATCGCGGCC
>JAEWIJ010000251.1 GCA_023387235.1 Pseudomonadota bacterium | reverse complement strand
GAGGGCGTCAAGGCCGGCAACACGCTCGTCGGCTCGCCGGAGACGATCACCAAGGGCATCGAGCGCATGATCGCGGCCAGCAAGGGCGGCGTCGGCGGGATCATGTTCCGCGCGCACGAATGGGCGAACCGCGAGGATACGTTCCGCTCGTTCGAGCTGTTCGCGCGCTGGGTCATGCCGAAATTCCAGGGCTCGCTCGATACCGTCATCGGCTCGCGCGACTGGTGCCGCGAGAACCGCGGTACGATCTTCGCGCCGAACGTCAAGGCGATCGAAAAAGCCTACGAGGCCGGCGGCAAGGCCCTTCCCGAAGGCTATCGCTCGCGCCTCACCGGCGCACGCGACGACGGCAAGAGCTGATCATTCCAGGCATCACCACACAGGTATCAGAAACACTATGACCGCAACGACACGCCACTGGTCCGCGGATGTGTTCGCCGAGATGAAAGCGCGCGACATCCACACCGTCGCCACGATCCCCGACGGCGGACTGACGCAGCTTCTCAACATGGTCGTCGCCGACAAGGACATGCGTCTCGTGACGCTCTCGACCGAGGAGGAAGGCATCGGCGTCACCACGGGCCAATGGCTCGGCGGCAAGCGCGCCATGATCGCCATGCAGTCGTCGGGCGTCGGCAATTGCATCAACGCGCTCGGCATTCCCGTGACCATGCGGGCGCCGTGCCTCATGCTCGTGACCATGCGCGGCCAGTGGGGCGAGTTCAATCCCTGGCAGGTGCCCATGGGACAGGCGACGCGCACCGTGCTCGAAGCCGTCGGCGTGCGCTGCTTTCCCGTCGAGCACGCGGACGAGATCGCGGAGACGTTCGCCGCGGCGGCCGACATCGCTTTCAATGGTCGCCTTTCGGCCGCCGTGCTGGTGAGCCAGCGCGTGATCGGCGCCAAGGGTTTCGGACAGAAATAAGGGCCGCATACATGACCTCCACGACCAAGCCGGCCCATCCGACGGCCAACAAGATCAAGCGGCGCCCGTTCGTCGTCGAGCTGCTCAAGCATCGCGGCAATGCGCTTGTCGTTCCAGGCCTCGGCAGCCCGACATGGGATATTTCCGCCGCCGGCGATCAGCCCGAATATCTCTACTCGTGGGGCGGTATGGGCCTTGCCGTCTCGACGGCGCTCGGCATTGCGCTCGCACAGCCGGACCGCCGCGTGCTCGCCATCACGGGCGACGGCGAAATGATGATGGGCATCGGCTCGCTCGGCGTCGTCGCCGATCAGGCGCCGAAGAACCTCGGCATTCTCGTGCTCGACAACGAGCACTTCGGCGAGACCGGTCGCCAGCATGGCCTGACCGGCGCGCGCACGGACATGTGCAAGGTGGCCGAGGGCTTCGGCATCCAGAAGACGCTGCTCGTGACCGAGGAGTCGCAAGTCGGCGCGCTCGCCGAGCTGATGTTCAAGACGCCGGGGCCGACGTTTGCGGTGGCCAAGATCGCGATCACCGAAGACCCGTGGGCCTTGCCGGTGAAGGACGGCGCTGCGATCGCGCATCGCTTCCGCATTGCCGTCGGTGTCGAGAAGCTCTGATAGCATCCAGACTGAACTGATACGGGAGATCCGCAGTGGCTGCCGTGGAGATGACCGACGCCGCCCCCCATCGCGCCGCAGGGCTCGACTACGATGCCATCATCATCGGTGCCGGCATCTCGGGCATGTACCAGCTCATCAAGCTGCGCGACGAGCTCGGCCTCAAGGTGAGGGTTTTCGAAGCGGGAACGGACGTTGGCGGCACCTGGTATTGGAACCGCTATCCGGGCGCCCGCTTCGATTCCGAGAGCTGGTCCTATGGCTATTCCTTCTCCAAGGAATTGCTGCAGGAGTGGGACTGGACCGAGCACTTCTCGCCGCAGCCGGAGACGCTGCGCTATCTCCGGTATGTCGCCGACAAGTTCGACGTACGCCGCGATATCCAGTTCAAGAGCCGCGTGAAAGCCGCCCACTACAAGGAGCATCTCCCGGGCTGGGAGATCACGCTCGAAGATGGCAGCCGCCACACGGCGCGCTTTCTGGTTACGGCCATCGGCGCGCTGTCGGTGCCGACCATGCCGCGCGTCGAAGGCATCCGGGACTTCAAGGGCCCCTCGTTCCACACCGCGCAGTGGCCGCATGAACCGGTCTCGTTCGAAGGCAAGCGCGTTGCCGTGATCGGCACCGGCGCGACCGGCATTCAGACCATCCAGGAAGTCGCCAAGACCGTCGGCCATCTCACCATCTTCCAGCGCACGCCGAATTGGAGCGCGCCCCTCCACAACAGCAAGATCGACAAGGCGACCATGGAGGGCATCAAGGCGCGCTACGACGAGATCTTCGCGCGCTGCAAGGAGACCGCCGGCTGCTTCATCCACACCGCCGATCCGCGCAGCATTTTCGACGTGACCGACGAGGAGCGCGAGGCCTTCTTCGAGGAGCTTTATGCCGCTCCCGGCTTCGGTATCTGGCAGGGCAATTTCCGGGACATTCTGACGGACCGGAAGGCGAATGCGCTCATCTCCGAATTCGTCGCGCGCAAGATCCGCGAGCGCGTGAAAGATCCGGCGATTGCCGAGAAGCTCATTCCCAAGAACCACGGCTTCGGCACACGGCGCGTCCCGCTCGAGAGCGGGTATTTCGAGGTCTTCAACCAGCCGAACGTGAAGCTCGTCGACATCGGCGAGACGCCGCTCGAGCGCATCACGGAGAAGGGCGTCAAGACGAGCGATGCCGAGTACGAATTCGACCTGATCATCTACGCCACCGGCTTCGATGCGCTGACGGGCGCTTTCGATGCCATCGATTTCCGCGGCAAGGGCGGTCGCCGCCTCAAGGACGATTGGAAGGGCGGTCCCAAGACCTTCGTCGGCATGCAGGTCGAAGGCTATCCCAACATGTTCATGATCATCGGCCCGCATACCGCGCTCGGCAATATCCCGCGCAGCATAGAGTACAATGTCGAGTGGGTGACGGACCTCATCCGGCATATGCAGGAGCGGGATCTCGAGCGCGCCGAGGCCACGCCGGACGCCGTCGCGGCATGGACCGAGAACGTGCACGCGTGCGGCGTGGGTCTGCTGAGCAATGAGGTCGATTCCTGGATGACGGGCGTCAACCGCAATGTCGAGGGCAAGACCGTCCGCATCATCGCGCGCTACAGCGGCACCGCACCCGACTACCGCGCCTGGTGCGACCGCGTGGCGGCCGGCGGCTACAAGGAAATCGCCTTCGGCTGATCGCTCCGCAAACAAAACGGGCGCCGCTGGAGAACCAGGGCGCCCGATTGATTCCAGGAGCAGCGTGCGGCTCAGGCCGCAGCACCCGCCTCGATTTTCGAATTGGCCTTCTGCACAGCCCGCTGGACCTTCTCGAAGGCACGCACCTCGATCTGCCGAATGCGCTCGCGCGAGACGCCGAACTCCGTCGAGAGATCCTCGAGCGTCGCCGGCTCATCGCGCAGGCGGCGCGCTTCGAAAATCTGGCGCTCGCGATCGGTGAGCATCTTGAGCGCATCGCCGAGCAGGCCGCGGCGGAGCGTCAGCTCCTCGCTCTCGGCGAGTTGCTGCTCCTGGTCTGGCGTCTCGTCGACGAGCCAGTCCTGCCACTCGCCGGACTCGGCGTCGGCGCGCACCGGCGCATTCAGTGAGGCATCGCCGCCGAGGCGGCGGTTCATGGAGACGACGTCCTCCTCGCTCACGCCGAGCTTGGTGGCGATCTCCTTGACCTGGTCGGGCCTCAACTCGCCTTCCTCGATGGCCTGGATCTGGCCCTTCACGCGGCGCAGGTTGAAGAACAGCTTCTTCTGCGAGGCCGTGGTGCCCATCTTCACGAGGCTCCACGAGCGCAGGATGTATTCCTGGATCGAGGCGCGGATCCACCACATGGCATACGTCGCGAGGCGGAAGCCCTTGTCAGGATCGAACCGCTTCACGGCCTGCATGAGGCCGACGTTGCCCTCGGAGATGACCTCACCCATGGGCAGGCCATAGCCGCGATAGCCCATGGCAATGCGGCCCACGAGACGCAGATGCGACGTCACGAGCTTGTGCGCCGCCTCGGTGTCCTCATGCTGCTGCCAGCGCTTGGCCAGCATGTACTCCTCGTTCGGCTCCAGCATGGGGAACCGACGGATTTCCTCGAGGTAACGGGATAGGCCGGCCGAGCCCGAAGCTACGACCGGAAGTGCTTTGGTCGCCATAGCTGTTTCCCTCTCTACGCGCCACGCGGGGCCACTTCCTACTGAATGCCCAGTGGCGCGGATAGTTTCCGCGGGGGATTTCAGCACACCTTGTGCTTCAGTCGTCCACAGCGCGGATAAGGTTCATCAAGTTGCGGGCACAGTACGCCTGATGCGCGACGCGCTCTAGTACTGAGACGCGTTCATCACGAGGTATTGAGGGCCCGTGATTGCCCGCCCGCACGTGAGTTAGAACGCACAGGCGGCTGCCAATCCGTCGCCGCCGGGCTTGCAATTCGTCTTGTTTATTATGCGTTTTTTGTCTGCGTTGCGCGCGTCGGTTTACTCAGGACGCCGCATCGCGCCGCCATGCCGCGAAGTCGTGGATCCAGCGATGCTGGTCGTCCGTCTCTGGCACGCGCCGCCCGCGCGCTTGGGATACAGCCGTGATCGCCGCGTCCGGCTCGACACCGAGCTGCACGAGGACGCCGCACGCGAACAGCGGCGAGCGGCCGCGGCCGGCAAAGCAGTGAACACCGACCGCGCGGCCGGCCTCAACCTCCGTCGCGACTGCTGCAATCAACGCGCCGGCTGTCTCGAAGGAAGAGGGCACGCCGAAATCGCCGGTCGGCAGATTGTGGAAGACGAGGCCGGCGTCGGCCGCGACGTTCGCCTCCCAGGCGAGGCCGAGGCGAATGGCCTCGTCGGACTGGAGCATGCTCACCAGCACGTCGAGGCCGTCATCCCGCAAGGACTTCATCTGCTGTGGAAGTCCATAGGCGGGATCGGGCCGCGTAACGACCGCCAGCCGGCCGCGCGCGAGATCGCGAACCCAGTAAACCGTCGGCAGCATGAAGCCTCGTCAGCTACTCCGCCGCTTTGGCAGCGGGCACGTACCTCTTAGCCGGCGGCCATGTCTTGATCGTGGCGCGGGCGTACTGCACGGACACCGGCACATCGGCACCGAGCTTCCACGCGGCGTGCCACGCCCAGTGCGGGTCATCGAGGAAGCCACGCGCCAGCGCGATCATGTCCGACTGACCGTTGGCGACGATCGCCTCCGCCTGCTCGGGCTCGTTGATGAGACCGACGGCCATGGTCGGCACGGCCGTTGCCTTCTTGATCGCCTCGGCGAACGGCACCTGATAGCCCGGCCCGAGCTGGATCTTCTGGTCGGGATGATTGCCGCCGGAAGAAACGTCGATGAAATCGCAGCCCGCCTCCTTGAGCTTCTGCGCGAAGAACACCGAGTCCTCGATCTGGAGACCGTCGGGCATCCAGTCCACGGCCGAGATGCGGATGCCGAGCGGTTTGTGCTTCGGCCAGACCGCACGCATGGCGGCGAAGATCTCGAGCGGCAGGCGGATGCGGTTCTCGCGGTTGCCGCCGTACTGGTCGGTGCGCTTGTTGGAGAGCGGCGAGATGAACTGGTGCAGCAGGTAGCCGTGCGCGCCGTGGATCTCGATGAGGTCGAAACCGACGCGGTCCGCCCGTTTGGTTGCCTCGACGAACGCCGCCTTGAGGGCCTCGATCTCGGCGAGCGTGTAGGCCTCCGGCGTGTGCCAGTCCGACGCGAAAGGAATGGCGGACGCCGATTTGGTCTGCCAGGCGTCCTCTACGAGCGGATCGGAGTGGCCCTTGCTCTCCCAGGGACGCTTGCAGGAGGCCTTGCGCCCCGCGTGCCCGAGCTGAATGCCGATCTTGGCCGTGCCGTAGCGCTTGCAGGATTGAACGACGCGCTTCATCGCCGCCTCGTTCTCGTCATTGGCGAGCGCGGTGCAGCCGTGGGTGATCCGCCCGATCAGCTCGACGCCCGTCGCCTCGACGATGAGGAGCCCGGCACCCGAGTTCGACAGCGAGCCGAGATGCAGCATGTGCCAGTCGGTCATGTTGCCGTTCTCGGCCGAGTACTGGCACATGGGCGCGACGACGACGCGGTTGGCGAGCTCCAGCTCGCCGAGCTTGATGGGCGCAAACAGCTTGCTGCTCATGAGGAAGCATTTCCCTTCTGACAGGATCGGCCGGACGGCCAAGGCGAAGGTGCGGGGGTTCGACTGCACCGGAGGCAATGATCAGGCGCTCAATAGCACGCGAAGGCGCCCGCTGGCCACTGCCGGGACCCTCACCTTGCCCTCACAAGCGCGTTTAGGCCGCTCGATCAGGCCCTTGGTCCCTCAAAGGTCTTTACATAGGCGCCGACGCGACTTATGTGCACGAAACGTGCGGCGATCTCTGCTGGTCCCCTGCAGCTCGCCCGGTCACAGTTCGACTGGTGGAGGTCCCATGAGATGGAGACGTTTCATTCTGCCTCGGCGCTGATCAAAGCCCGCAAGCCCGAGAAGCCCATCATCGGCCTGCGCCCACATGCGGCGGGCCGCGCGGCACGGTGGTTTCTCCAGAATTTCCCCGGCGACGTCGCCTATGCCTACAAGGCGAACAGCACGCCCTTCCTGATCGGCGCGCTGTACGGCGCCGGCATCCGCCATTTCGACGTCGCCTCGCTCCCCGAGCTCGAGGATGCCAAGACCATCCCCGACGTGACGTTCCACTTCATGCATCCCGTGAAGTCGCGTCATGCCATCCGGCGCGCATTCCAGCTCGGCTGCCGCTCGTTCTCCCTCGACAGCGAGGATGAGCTGAAAAAGATCGTCGATGAGACCGGCGGCGCGGGCGACCTCTCGCTTTGGGTGCGCATCGCGGTGCCGGCGCTCAATGCCGTGATCCCGCTCGAAAACAAGTTCGGCATCACCGGCCCGGCTGCCGTGCGCCTGCTGACGAAGGCGCGGCAGGTGGCGAAGTCACTCGGCATTTCCTTCCATGTGGGCTCGCAGACGCTGGCGCCGCAGGCCTATACCGGCGCGCTCGCGGAAGCACGCAAGCTCATCAGCCGCGCCGGCGTGGTGATCGATGGCATCGATGTCGGCGGTGGCTTTCCGGCCCGCTATTCGGATGACGTCCAGGCGCCGCTTACCGAGTTCATGCAGGCGATCCGCGAGGGCTTTGCGGCGCTTCCGGTCGCGAGCAACTGCCGTCTCATGTGCGAGCCGGGTCGCGCGCTCTGCGCCGAGTCCGAGAGTCTGATCGTGCGCGTCGACGCGCGGCGTGGCGGCGATCTCTACATCAACGACGGAAGCTACGGGATGCTGTTCGACGCAGCGCACCTCGGCTTCACGTTTCCGGTGCGCCTCGTCGGCCGCGAGCCACGCGATCCGCATTCACTCGCACCCTTCCAGTTCTGGGGGCCGACGTGCGACTCGATCGACCACATGAAGGGCCCCTTCATGCTGCCGGCCTCGATCCGCGAGGGCGATTACATCGAGATCGGCAATACGGGCGCTTACGCACGCGCCATCGCCGGCAAATTCAACGGCTTTGGTTTCTACGAGGAGGTCATCCTCAAGGACGCGCCGATCTACTCGATGTACGACGAGGATGCACCTGCCCGTTCGGCCGAATTCGCGGGAGCGGTTTAAGTCCATAAAAAACGGGTGCTCCGGGGTGTCCCCCGGTCGGGGTGCGGGGTCATGCCGAAGGCATGCCAGAGGCATGCGGCCCCGCTCGCGCCGGAGACGCTACTGCTACGCCCCCTTGAACGCGAAACCGTTCCCATCACGCACGACCGTCCCGGCCGTCGGCATGGGAAAGTGCGCAGGCATGACGAGCATGTCCGTTTCCGCGTGACGGTCGAGGAAGGCACGCCGGTTCTTCGCGGACATGGCCATGTCCGTATCCACGCGGCAGCAAAGTTCGGGATAGAGGAATTGAAGCTGGTGGTGGATGGCGTCACCGACGAAGACGCCGCGCTTGCCGCCGTTCTCGACATTGATGAGCACGAGGCCGGGTGAATGGCCATGGCAGGGCTCGAGCCAGATGCCCTTGTCGAGCTCGAAATCGTCGCTCACGAGCACGGCCTGCTCGGCTCGCTTGATGGGCAGCACGCTGTCCTCGAAGGCGAGCACGTGCATGTTGTTCCGATCACCCTTGGCGTATTCGGCATTCCAGTAGTCGTACTCGCGCTTGGCCATGATGTGCTTCGCGTTCGGGAACGTCGGCACCCACTGTCCGTCCTGCAGGCGCGTGTTCCAGCCGACATGATCCCAGTGCAGGTGTGTGCACATGACGTAGTCGACCTGCTCTGGCCTGACGCCGAGGGCCGCGAGGTCGGCCAGATAGCTCGTCTGGATCATGCTGAAGTCGGCGCGCGCGGTGCGCGGCTTGTCGTTGCCGCAGCAGGTATCGATGAGGATCGTATGCTTCGGCGTGCGCAGGACGAACGAGTGAAAACTCATGAGGAGCTTGTCGTCGGCACTGATGAGATTGCCGAGGCGCGCCTTGCCGTCGGCGAGCTGCGCATCCGTGCAGGCCGGGAAGAATTCCTTCGCAACGAAGGCGGGGAACTCCAGCTCCACCACGCGGTCGATATCGAACTCGCCGATCCGGGCCAGGCTCATGAGCGATTTCCTCCGGTTTCTCGTTGCCGAAGGATCATCGCGCGCCGAGCGTCCCCCGGGCAAGCCCATTGGATGAGATGACAGCTCCCCTATTGCCGTCCCACGGCCCTATGGCACACCATGCGGCCAACAAC
>JAEWIJ010000230.1 GCA_023387235.1 Pseudomonadota bacterium | reverse complement strand
GATGACGGCGAAAGCCTCCTCGCCGCCCTTGCCTTCGGGCACGATGTAGTATGGGCGCTCGTAATAGCGCTTGTCGATGTCTTCCTCGGGGACGAACTTGTCGATGTCGATGGTGTGGGTGCTTTCGACCTCGACGGCCTCCAGCTCTTCCGGCTCGATCTCGACATACTTGCCGCTTGGAAGCTCGTAGCCGCGGCTCTTGTCATCCTTTTCGACGACGCGCCCGGTCTCCTCGTCGACCATCTGCTGGCGCAGGCGGTTGCCGGTCTTGCGGTTAATCTGGTGGAAGTTGGTTTTGTCGGCCTGCGAAGACGCCGGATAGAGCGCGACCGGGCAGGTCACGAGCGAGAGTTTAAGATAACCTTTCCAGTACGCGCGGCGGGCAGCCATTGAATTTCCTCCGGATGATTCCCCGCAAACGCTAAGGGAATGATTTCGTTCCGCCTTTGGCGGAACGCGGGGCGCATACTGGCCGTTAGCTGCACACGGGAAAGCGTGTGAGCGTCATGGCAAAAGCTAAACTAGCCCTCTACCAGCAGAAGCGGGATTTCACGAAGACGGACGAGCCGAGCGGAAAGAATCCAATCGCACCCGCCGAGTACCCGCGCTTTGTGATTCAGAAGCACGCGGCAACGCGGTTGCATTACGATCTCCGGCTGGAGGTGGACGGCGTCTTCAAATCCTGGGCGGTGACGAAGGGCCCTTCACTCGATCCCGACGAGAAGCGCCTTGCCGTGGAAACGGAGGACCATCCGCTCGACTACGGCGATTTCGAAGGCACGATCCCCAAGGGCGAGTACGGCGGCGGCACGGTCATGCTTTGGGACCGCGGGTTCTGGGCGACGGACGGCGATCCCTCGAAAGCGCTGAGCAAGGGCGAGCTGCGCTTCACGCTCGTCGGTGAAAAACTACAGGGCAGCTGGGTGTTGGTGCGGCTACGCAAAGACCGTGACGGCGGCAAACGCACCAACTGGCTTCTGATCAAGCGTCACGACGGTTATGAGAAGCAAGGCGTGGACATCCTAGAGGAGGACCGGTCTGTCGCGTCGGGACGCGGAATGGACGAGATCGGTGCCGGGAAAGGCCGCAAGCCCAAGCCCTTCATGCTCGGCAAGGCGAAGAGCTTCAAAGCCGATGCGGTCTGGCACTCGAACCGGGCCGAGTTCAACGACGCGTGCGCTCCCAAGGCCCGCGCGGCGGCCTCAAAGAAGAAGTCAGGCAAGAGCGTTTCGAATCCGCCCTTCATCGCGCCGCAGCTTTGCAAAGGCGTCAGCCGTCCGCCCTCTGGCGAAAACTGGGTTCACGAGATCAAGCTGGACGGCTACCGGATGCAGCTGCGCGTCGAAGACGGCCACGGCACGATGCGCACGCGCAAGGGCCTCGACTGGACGCCCAAGTTTGCAGCGGTGGCGCAGAGCGCGGCGAGCCTGCCGGATTGCATCATCGATGGTGAGGTCGTGGCGCTCGATCACAACGGCGCCCCGGACTTTTCAGCGCTGCAGGCCGCGCTCTCCGAAGGCCGCTCCCGCGACCTGATCTATTTCGTGTTCGATCTGCTGTTCGAGAGCGGCGAAGATTTGCGCGGGCTCCCTCTTCTGAAGCGCAAGGAGCGCCTTGCCGCCCTACTCGCGCGCAAGGGCCCGCACCATCGCCAGATCAAGTATGTCGATCATCTCCTGGAGCCGGGCGACGCGGTGCTCAAGTCTGCCTGCAATCTCCAGCTCGAAGGCATCATTTCCAAGCGCGCCGATGCTCCCTACCGCTGCGGGCGCACCGAAACATGGATGAAATCCAAGTGCCGCGCCGGGCATGAAGTCGTTGTTGGCGGGTGGAGCGGAAGCGCAACGAATTTGCGCTCTCTGGTCGTCGGCGTTTATCGAGGCGATCATCTCGTCCATACCGGCCGCGTGGGCACGGGGTTCAATTCGCGCAACACCGCCGGCATTCTCAAGCAGCTCAACGCGCTCAAGACCGATAAGAGTCCCTTCGGCGGCAAGGATGCCCCGCGCAAGGGCAAGGACTGGACCTGGGTCAATCCGAAGCTTGTCGCCGAGATCGAGTTCGCGGGGTTCACGGGCGACGGCATGGTGCGGCAAGCCGCATTCAAGGGTCTTCGCGAAGACAAGCCCGCAGCCGAGGTGCGCGCGGAAACCCCGGCGCCGCCGCAGCAGGCCGATTTGCCGACGCCTGTCCCCCGTTCACCGCGCGAGAAGGGCGGCAGCGAAGTTGTCATGGGCGTTGCCATCTCAAAGCCCGACAAGCCGCTTTGGCCCGCGCCGGATCATTTCACCAAACTCGATCTCGCGCGCTATCTCGAAAAAATCGGCCCGTGGATGCTGCCGCACATTAAGGGCCGCCCCTGCTCCATCATTCGCGCGCCGGACGGCATCGAGGGCGAGCGGTTCTTCCAGCGTCATGAAATGCGCGGCATGTCGAATCTCATTTCGTTGACGCAGGTCGAGGGCGACCGCAAGCCCTACATCCAGATCGACCGCGTCGAGGGATTGATTGCCACCGGCCAGATCGCCGCCATCGAATTTCACCCCTGGAACAACCAGCCGGGCAAACCGCCCGTGCCCGGACGGCTCGTATTCGACCTTGACCCCGCCGAAGGGCTTAACTTCAACGACGTCATCGCCGCGGCGAAGGAGATGAAGGAACGGCTCGAAGCGTTGGGTCTTGCGACATTCTGCAAGACAACGGGCGGCAAGGGACTTCATGTCGTGACGCCTCTCACCGTCAAGGAGAAGGACGGGCTCGGCTGGGATGAAGCAAAGAGCTTCGCGCAAGCCGTCTGCGCGGCGATGGCGCAAGACAGCCCAGGCAAGTACCTGATCAATATGTCGAAGGCGAAGCGCGTCGGCAGGATCTTCCTCGACTACCTGCGCAACGACCGCATGTCGACGGCGGTTGCGCCGCTTTCGCCCCGGATGCGGCCCGGGGCTACGGTTTCGATGCCGCTGCACTGGACCCAAGTGCGCACTGGGCTCGAGCCCAAGCGCTTCACCATGACAACGGCACCAGCGCTGCTGGCAAAGGGCAAGCCGTGGGCGGATTACTGCGAGAGCGAGGTGCCGCTCAAAGCCGCGATCCAGAAATTCGTGAAGCAAAGCGCGACATGCACTACGTCCTGAAACGCGCTGCGATTGCCGAGATGGCCACAAGTGTTGCCCTGATCGCCCTCCCGTTGAACTGTTACTCGGCGATCCGCTTAGGTCCTCGGTGAGCGCGATCGCCTTTGACTTGCTGCACCTCGTTGGGGCCGACCTACGTCGCGAGCCGCTGGAAGATCGCAAAGAGACGCTCGCGAATCTGCTCGCGGATGCTTCTGACTGTATCCAGCATTCTGATGTGTTCACCGAGAGCGCGAAGTTACTCGAGGTGGCGTTCGAGTACGGCCTCGAAGGCATCTTCTCCAAGCGGCTCGGAAGCCTACTCGTCCGCCGTGCTTCAGCTGGCTGAAGACGAAAACGGCGGCCTGGAAGCTGCGAATAGTGATCGCGATGAGCGCTTACGAATGTCGCGTTGGCTCCGTTCGCTCCTGCGAAACCAACCAATCCCGTAGCAGCTACAGGTAGGTGCGGGCTCGCTAATTTGGAACAGTTCTCGGGTGTTAGGCGTTTCGCAGCAAACCGAAGCAGCGAAAGCGAGTCCGTCATGACTGCCGAGTTCGAGCGCCCACCGCGCAACATTGACCGATACTACGAGAGCGTCGGCTCTGGCTTAGGTCGGATCGTCGGGTTCATTGTCGTGATCGCTCTCGCAGCTCTCCTGTTCACGACGTTCTACGGCCGGACCCCCAGCGGACCCTTGGCATCCTGTATTTCGAGCATGTCGCCGGCAGGCATATCGTGGACTGGTGTAGCGCAATTTGTGCCATGCTCGGCGCACTCATCGGCGCCCTCCTGATCGTCCTCACCCATTCCCAACTCGGGAAGCGCAACGATGGCAACGCCACCGCGCAGCACCTCGGGCAAGTCGAGGCGCGTTTGCGGATCCTCGAAAGTCAGGACGCGGGTGGAAAAAGCAAAACGGAAGGCGCAATGTTTTTCCCCGACTTCACATTGACACCCGTCACAAAGCCGTAGCACCTTGCCATCATGACAGCATGACTGGCAGCGACTCGCCACTTTCACGCAGGAATTGAACGGCGGCGCCTCCATCGGCGCTACGCTTGCCTTTCAATAATCTGCGAAGGCGCTGGTCGAGCAGCGTTGGCCGTGGATGAGCCGGCGGCACACGGACGGCTCCATCGGTGTAACCAACTCACGAAGACCCATAGAGCGGCTGACTGAAGTCGCCCCGTGACGAGTGCGCACGCATGTTCGCGCTCATTTTTTCTTTTTGCGACTTACTACTTTACGAAGTTCTTCACTTTCCGACCCGCGCCCTTCCATGAGGCCTTTTACGACGACTTTCAGGCACTCGTAACTGGGGAGAGCAAGGATGCCGCCTGGATCGCATACCGCGAATCCGCCAAGGCTTCGATCGCTAAGATCGGTCTTGCGTGGATCATCGCGCGGAAACAGGTGATCGACGCGCTGCGCAATGCAGGTGAGGACGTGGGCGCTTGGGGGCAGCGGCTCTATGTAAACGTCGACTCCTACGACAAGGCCAACGCTGAGAGTATTCTCTTCGACGTCGTAACAGAGTTGCAGGGCAACGAGCTGCTTTTCGCGGACTTCGGACATCTGTACAATCAGCCTCGCACCAAGACCAGGCGCAACTCAAGCACACATCGAACGTCGTCACGGCGAACGGCATCCGCGTCGAAGCCCACACTGCTCTTACGCCGATGCGCGGCCGCCTCTACCAGCAGTTCCGGCCCGACTTCATCCTTCGCGATGATCTCGAGAATGCGATCACGGCAGAAAGCCCGGCTGTCACCGAGAAGATCATCCGGCTGCTAGACGAGGCGCGGGGCGGTATGGCCGCCCATGGCGCCTCGCTCACCCTTGGAAACTGAATAAAGGAAGAAGGTGTGATCGGCTATACCCGACGCTCGGTCACGACGTCCAACGGCGCGGTTCGCTTCATCCCGTCTCGAGCAAGGACAGCGTCTCGTGGCCGACAAATCGGTCCTCACCGATTCATACATATTGATGCTGGCCGCCCAATAGCCGTTGATGAGCTGCAGCAGAGTTTGGCGGCAATACAGCATCGGCCGATTGAGGTTTTACGGGCGTTAGGCGAATATCGCTCGCTCCCGTGCCGCTACATCTACATCATCGAGGTGGTGGGGCACTGGCTGATCAGCCTCCGTCTATGGGGGCAGATCCGCTACTTGTTGAGGAAGCTCGTTGAGTACGACCACCTTTGTTCCAATGCTTACCCGCGACGCGGCTTCGCTGCAGCGCAACGGCTCAGCAAAAAGGCAGGCCGGAGGACGGCCTGCCTTGATGACGGAATATGAATTGAGCTCGCGATGCCTCCCTTTGGAATACAGAAAAGATATCGCTCCCAGTTGTTATCGCAAATATCATTTGCGAATGACGTTACCGCTTCGTTCTCCCCTTGGCTCTGACGTTTAACGCCCGTCGAGCAACTACCAGAGCGACAGGTCTGCTCAGTCCGAATGCCTGCATTCGTCCCTATACGTACCGTGCCGACATGCTTCCGTTTACCATGTTGGCATGGTGGTCCTCTCCTACATCGTTCTTTTCGTTCTGCCGATCTGGCAATCCTCGCGCTCGCAGGGACGATGGACGAGCACGCGCCCTGGACAATGCCGCAAGCCGTGCTCTTCAATGCGCCCCTATTCTGTATCAGCGCCGCCATCCTAGCCTTCATCGACCTCTACGGCACCTGACGGAACACCCGACCGGAATCCGCGTTGAAATGCGAAAGGAGAAAAGACGCGTGAGCTTCGGTAAGCGGACCCCTACTGGCCAATCATTTCTGGAACGACGCGGCGCGCTCCGCGAGACGACTGAATCCATCGGCGAGATCCTCGTGCCGAGTCAGCCGCCGCGACGACCTCGCAGTGTGTCCTGCCCGACCTGAAAACCACGCACTTAAGAGGGGGTTCAATTTACGAACGAGAAATACTCGCATTGCCATGCCATAACGCACGACGATATCCCGTCTCACGCGATCGTCATCAGGCAATTGTACACGCGATTCCCAATCCCGATGTTGGTCGATGCGCGAGAGCTCGGTGTGATTGCCGGTCACGATGAAATGCCGATGTTTTCGATGGCGGCATCGGATGTCCGTGCACTTCTTGCCTATATAGACTCACTGGCACCGCACGCTCCCGGATATGTCCGGAACGAGAGTCGTTAGGGCCTCATTCGGCTCAGCCCAGCGATTGTAGAGCGCGCCAGCGCTGCCGCCCTCGCTGCCCCTGCCAACATGTCCGCCCAGTCCGCCGCCATGCGCCGCGAGATCCTGTGGCATCTCATCGCCGATCAACTACGATAGCCAGTCAACGGCATCTGCGTCGGATTTCACTAGGCCACGACCGCCGCCGCGATCATTCCAACCGAAAGCGCGGCTCCGGCCAGCGGCACCCAGCATGGGACAGTGAAGACGCCCTCGCCGGCCGGTCTCAGCCTCTGAATGCGCCAGAGGGCGATGTCGACGGCCGCGAAAATCCCGAGCGTCAAGGCGTTCGCAAGAGCCAACAGCTGATTGAACGGTAGGATCAAGGCCGTTACCAGCACGATAACTCCCGCTAGGACCGTGGCTGCGATGGGCGTCTGGGTTCGCGGGTTGACGCGGCCGAGTGTGGCAGGCAACTGGCGACGTCGAGCCATGCCGTAGAACAGCCGCGCCAGCATCATGATCTCGACGAGGACGCCGTTAGCTACGGCCAATGCGCCCACAGCGGCAAACAGGCTCGCATACGGACCCTTGAACAAGTCGAGCAGCGGGTTCGCGCCGCCCCGGCTTGAAAACACGAGCGATGTCGCCACGACGACATAGAGAAGTGTGCTCACGGCGATAGCGCCGAGAATGGCATACGGCACCGTGCGGTGCGGATCCTTGGTCTCCTCAGACATATTGACCAGGCTTTCGAAGCCGATGAAGGCAAAGAATGCAATGAAGGCACCGGCAACGACGCCCTGACAAGCTGCTGGGCTCGTGGGCAACATGCTCCCGACATCGAAGCTTGGCGCGGCGAGAAAGCCCATCCAGGCGGCCATGACGAGGCCCAGGATCTCAACAGCAAGAATGACAGCGGTGCGGCCGGGCCGACACGTCCGATGACCGATGCGATCGCAACGAAGATGCCGGCGCCGACGATGACAGCGAGCCCGTAGAGGAGGAGCGGCCAGAAGGTGAGCGAGCGGCGTAATGTAACTTGCGCGGTTGCTCGATTGTTATCGGGCGTCATTCCAGCTCCGGGCTGATGCTTGTTTGAAAGAGGCGGCGCGGGCTCAACTCAGCGAACACACGTGCACCAGTTTTATCATGAAAGAAGGCCGGTCTCTCAAGATCGGTGCGAACTTGCGTAGATACAGCAAATACAACCGATGGAACCTTGTCCTCTGCCGTACGTTCTTAGCCGGATGGCAGCGAGCAATGTGGGGGCAGTCGTGAATTCCCAGAGGTTAGCAGGCCGCCCCGAGGATCTGGCGGCCCTTCCGGCAAGCGCGATGAGCCTTCTCGTCCCACCCGAGCACTTCCTGGAGGCGCTCCCGATCGCCATATACGCGTGCGCCGCCGATGGTCGGATTCTTTGGTTCAACGAACGCGCCTGCCGACTGTGGGGACGAACGCCACGGGTGGGGGACCCCCACGAGCTATACTGTGGCGCGTATACCGTGTTCGCGGGTGAGCGGCGGATACCGCCCGAAGAGACCCCCATGGCCGAGGTGCTTCGTACCGGCACACCGATACGCGGTGCAGAAGCGCGCGTCCAGCGCCCGGACGGTTCCGAAGTCTGGGCCGAGATCCACATCGAACCCGTACGAGATGAGGCGGGAGCTGTCATAGGCGCAATAAATTGCTTTCATGAGACCAATGGCCCCCCGCGCGAGCATATGCGTTGGCTCGCCGAGGCTTATGACAATGCAAGGATTGGAATCGCGGAGGTCGGGCGGGACGGGAAGTTGCGCCGCCTCAATGCGCATCTTCGGGATATTTTCCAGGCCGCTCCCGAACACAAAACGGTCTTCGACCTGATACACGGCGATGACCGTGAAGCGCTAATTTCCGTGTTCGAGCAGCAGCTGGCCAGTCACCTCGATCATTATGAGCTCGAGCTTCGATTGAGCCCCGAAAACGGGGAGCACCGCTGGGTAAGCATCAGCTCTCGGGGCGTTAAGGATACGCAAGGAACCCACCAGAGCGCTTTCTGGATTGTGCGCGACATCAGCCCACGGAAGGCATCCGAGAAGCGGCTGGAAAGCTTCAGCAAGAGTCAGACCGCACTTCATACGCTGACGGCCACCCTGCAGAGGGTCGGTGCGCCGGACGAAGTATACTCGGCCGCTATTGATGCCATCCTTCGGTCCCTTCAATGCTCGCGCGCGTCTGTGCTGCTGTTAGATGCGCAAGGGGTGATGCGCTTCGAGATGGCGCGAGGACTCTCCCGTACTTACATGGAGGCGGTAGAGGGACATTCTCCATGGGATGCGGGCACCGCTGATGCCCGCCCTATCTGCATAGACGATGTTGTCGCATCGGGTCTGGCCGACGATCTTAAGGACGCGGTATTGCAGGAGGGAATCCGGGCGCTGGCATTCATACCCATCGAAAGCCAAGACCGCCTGCTCGGAAAGTTCATGGTCTACTACGATGAGCCCCATTCCTTCTCGCGGGCCGAGATAGACACGGCCCGGACCATAGCTCGGCACGTGAGTTTCAGCCTGGAGAGGCTGCGTTCGCAGCGCTCAGCGCAGCATCTGGCCGCCATCGTGGAATCGTCCTGGGACGCGATCGTAAGCAAGGACACAAATGCGATTATCACGAGCTGGAACGCGGGGGCTGAACGATTGTTCGGCTACACAGTCGCAGAAGCGGTCGGAAAGCCGATCACAATGGTCATACCGCCGGATCGTCTGGATGAAGAGCCCAATATCCTGGCCCGAATCCGCAGAGGCGAGCGGGTCGATCCATTCGAGACCGTTCGCAAACGGCGTGATGGCGCGCTCATCGACGTATCGCTGACGATATCCCCGATCCGCGACAGTGCAGGTCGCATCGTGGGCGCTTCAAAAATCGCCCGTGATATCTCGGGGCAAAAAGCGGCCGAACGCAGTCTGCGGGAAAGCGAGCAGCGGCTGCACGATCTCTTATCGGCAATTCCTGCTGCCATCTACACAACGGATGCCGACGGGAGGCTGACCTACTTCAATGATGCCGCGGTTGAGTTCTCTGGTCGACATCCCGCTCTCGGCGTCGACAGATTTTGCGTAAGCTGGAAACTCTTCAAACCAAGCGGGGAGCCTCTGCCGCACGATGAATGTCCGATGGCGCTCTCTCTCAGGGAGGGCCGGCCGGTCCGGGGCGTAGAGGCGGTGGCAGAGCGACCTGACGGTACACGGGTCCCATTCATTCCCTATCCAACACCTCTGCGCGACAGCTCCGGCAAGATTGTCGGTGCTATCAACATGCTCGTCGATATAAGCCAGAGGAAGGACGCCGAAACGCAACAACGGCTTCTCCTCCACGAGCTGAACCATCGTGTGAAAAACAACATGCAGATGCTCCAGGCCCTGCTTGCGCGCTCAGCACGTCGGGCCGCAAGCTCGGAGGCGCGGTTGAGCTTGGAGGAGGCATCGGCCCGCGTCGCAGCACTCGCGTCGGCCCAGCGGGTCCTCTACGGACAATCCGGCGGGCAGTTGTTCGCATCAGACCGGCTTGTGAAGGAGGTTTGCGACGCGGCGCGCCAGACGTTCCCAGCGGCGGTGACTTTGACGCATGAAGCGGCATCCATCGAGCTCAATAACGACATCGCGATGCCCCTCGCGCTGATCTTAAATGAACTGCTGACCAATGCCGTCAAGCATGGAGCACGGGGCATAAATGAAGCAGAGGTACGGGTATCGCTTCAGCAATCGGAGGGAGATTTGGTACTTTCGGTTGAAGACGATGGACCAGGCTTTGATCTGGAGAGCGTGCGTAAATCTTCATCCGGCATCCAGCTTATCGAAGGGATAGCCCGGCAGGTTGCCGGCAACCTCACGATCACCCGAAGGCCCCGCACCCGCGTAACTTTGCGATTTCCGGTGAAAACCTGATGATTTTTGACCGACTTGACACGACGCGGCTGCCCGAGATCACAGCATCATCGGTCAGGGCTCCGATCATACTCAACATGCGGGACGATGGGATTGGAGCGGAGAAGGTGTCATCGCAGGGCGACGTTGTGCTCATAGTCGAGGATGATTTTCTCATCGCGATGGATTTGGAGGCGGCCCTCACCGATGCGGGATACAAAGTAGCTGCCGTAGCAGTAACCGCTGATGAGGCAATTGCTTTGGTCTCCGCGCACGCACCGGCCGTCGTTCTCATGGATATCCGACTGCTAGGCGACCGCGATGGGATCGATGCCGCCCTGGAGATCTATCGCTTATATGGCATTCGCTCGGTGTTCACGAGCGCCCACTCAGATGAAGAATCTCGCCGTCGAGCGGAGCCGGCAATGCCCTACGGCTGGATTGAGAAGCCCTATGCGGTCGGTACGATCGTGAGTTTTCTTCAACGCCTCAAAGATACCACCTGATTTATTTTTGTCGGAGCGGAATGCTGCCGCTGAGCGGAAAGCTTGGCGTTACTGCCCGATCGCGTACAGCTGCAATGCGATGCCGATAAGGACGACGTGCGCGCCAACGAGCCGAACAAAAGGTACGACGAAGTCGCGCATCGGATGATCCTCATTATGGCTGCGTTAGTCGACCCGCACGTCTAAGCGACTGGAGACTGGCCTCAAGAACGCAATCTGTGGGGATTTGTTCCGAGTTGGCGAATACGTATCCGGTCGGACTGAAGACGTGCTTAATGCCGCCGCTTAAAGCGCTCTCCTCGGTCAGCATTGGCGGCCCGCCACGTAGCCGTCTTCACTTTCTGCCAATGGGGACATCGTCCCGACCGGTACGGCAGATCCACCAGCACGACTGCTCACCGTGCTCGGCTCTTATCGTCGATCCGCATTTTGTTGAGTGCTCGAGAAGATCGACCGCCAAACTGGCCTACGGCTCACCAAGAAGTCGGCGTCGCCTGAGGTACTTGCGCTTAGCCACGCCAAGGCACGCGAAATGCGACACCCAAATCTCACAAGCTCGATCATCCGCGTGGTGGACATCTCCTCGGCACTCGAAGATGCGGGTGCGGCAGTGGAGATCGCCGGGTCCGTTGACGAAGCCCTCTTTCTCGTGGACGGACAAACGTTCGATGGCGCGGTCATTGACTTCGCTCTCGGCGATCAGACGGCGCAAAGCCTGTGCGACGTCCTTGTCCCCACGTGGCGTCCCAATTGTGATGTACACGGCCTCCAGCCTGGCAATCGCCGACCCATCCATATCGGTGTTGGCAAAGCCAGCGCCGACTATGGTGCTTCTCGAATGTGTTGAGCGGGCCATGGAGCGGGCTCGAGCCGGTGGTGCCGTGCACAGGTTCTAGAAAAACCGGCACGCGAGCTAACGTTGAGCGCGATGGAATGCGCCTCGGACGCTGGGCTGAAAAAGAATGGCAGTGGGACATGGAAGGCTTCATCGACCACATCGAAAACGCTACTGAAGACAATAGTCATTTCCGCCGTGTCGTTTACACCGGCGAACATCTTCAGCTCGTTCTGATGTCGATTCCTCCAGGTACAACATCAAGAACGCCGGCGAAAAGCCCCTCAAGCTGTATACGATCTACGGCCCGCCTCATCATCGCGACGGATACGTGGCTGCCACAAAAGATGAAGCAATCAAGGCGCGTGAAGAATTCGACGGCAAGACCACGGAAAAACGAACTTCCTAAAAGCTTACCGAAAGGACTCTGCCGAGGAACCACTCGCTGCTCCGACCGAGTTAGCAGCATGACCGCTGAACGCCCTCTGGAAGCGGTCATAGGCCCCGCGGGCGCCTCCCCCCAGCCCGCCGGCCTCAGTACTCCCCGTACCCGCGCCTCATCATCGAAGGATAGTCGTATGAGCCTCGACATCGCACTCGTCGTCCGCAGTTTTTGCCGGGACCCACTGAACCGCAAGCTCGCTCATGGACTGACGAAGCTTGCGCCCTCGGACTTTGCCTTCAAGGAGCTGAGGATCGATGACCCTGTACAATCAAAATGATGACGCCAACCAAGCGCCTCAGGTAAAGCGGCTCAAATCGGAGATTGCTGCCGCGAAGGGCATTCTCGTTGTGACGTCCGAATACAATCGATCCATACGGGCGTTCTGAAGATGCGCTCGATCACGCATCGCGGCCCTACGGCCATAGCGCCTGGGCCGGCAAGCCTGCGGGGGTTATTGGTATCTCGCCCGGCGCGATGAACAATCACTCCGGTCGTAAGCCAATCAAAAATCCAGATCGCCACTCAGCAACATCGGCAAGTGGAGCGAGTCAGAAGCGTGGTCAAACACTTTTACCGATGCTTGTGGGCGGCCTCGTGCTCATTATCGTCGGCATGGTCGCGGTGGTGATCGTTGTTTCGGAATAGGCGCATGACGATTGCCCAATCCGGGTTCTATTTCAGGGAGCATCGTCCGGCCGGGCGATTCCACCCTCGCTCTCCAAGCGGAGGATTTGCTTCACGTCCTGTCGCGTGAACTTGAGCCGCACGCCTGCTCCGAGCCCATCGCTCTCATCCACCACGACAACGCCGAACGTATCAAACGCCCGAACGATAGCGTCGGCATCATCCTGGCTATCGACCCACGCGCTGCCGCCGGCTTCCAAAAGTGCCAGAGCTTCTACTGAAATACTTGCAGCTTTCGCGAAATCCTCACGCCCCACTTCCACAAGTGCCCGCCCCGCAGCAATCAAACGACCCGTTACCTCGAACTTTGACGTCATAACCGCCTCCACGTCGAAGCCCGCCGCCTCGAAAAATGCCCGGGCAGGCACTAAAGCCGGTCTTCCCTGGCCGTAAACGTGACGGTGAGCCGCTCGGGCTGCCATTCCCGACTGATGGTGCCTCCCAGCTGGCGCTCAACCGTCATCTGGCTAAGTTTGTCGCCAAACCCGGAATGGACCGGGGGCTGAAACAGTTCCTCACATCCGGATTCCTCCCAGCATACCGTGAGCAGTCCTTCACCTCGATCGCACTGCAGACGCACATTGCCGGACGGCCCGCGCCAAGCCCCATGCTTGGCGGCATTCGTTATAAGCTCGTTCACAACGAGCGCGAGCGGTGTGATTGATCGCGAGCTGATCGGTGCGTCGATGCCATCCAGCTGGAAGCGATCATTGGCTTCACCCACAAACGGTGCCACAAGGACCCGAACGAGTGCGTGTAGGGTGGTTGGTTGGTCGGGAGCAGCGGTCTCAGCTTCGGGATCAACGACAGTTAGCCCGTGCGCGCGCGCCAGTGCCGTCATCCTGTCCCCCACCATGGCGGCCAGTTCTGCGGGAGTGGCGGCTTTGGTTGCCAACAGCTTGGTAAGGCTCGATGCAATCGAGA
>JAEWIJ010000205.1 GCA_023387235.1 Pseudomonadota bacterium | reverse complement strand
TTTCTTCCCCCTCTCCCCGCTCTTGCGGGGTGAGGGTCGGGGTGAGGGCCGGCGACATACGCCAACGTTGGTAAGTGCCGCCGCCCCCCATCCTAACCTTCTCGTCGCGCCAGAGGCGCGCTTCCAGCGCGACGAAGGACGGGGAGAAGGGACACGGCGCACCCGCTGATAACTCGAAATCCATAAAACACGGGGGTTTGGCCGCCCGCCGCCACACATACGCGCTATCCGCATGGCCGCCCGCGGGCATAGCACCACAAAACGGTTGCGGGAGCACCCCTTCCCAGCAGCCCGCGGCAAGTAAGGCTTGCGCCCCGCCCCGCCACGGGCTAACGCCTTCCCGCAGCCACGCGCTGCGTTGAAGAGGCATCTGACAATGGCGAACGTGGTGGTTGTCGGCGCCCAATGGGGCGACGAGGGCAAAGGCAAGATCGTGGACTGGCTTTCGGAGCGCGCCGACATCGTCGTGCGCTTCCAGGGTGGCCACAATGCCGGCCATACACTCGTCATCGACGGCAAGGTCTACAAGCTCGCGCTGCTCCCTTCCGGCGTCGTGCGCCCGGGCAAGCTCTCCATCATCGGCAATGGCGTGGTCGTCGATCCCTGGCATCTCGCCACCGAGATCGAGGCCATCCGCAAGCAGGGCGTCGACATCGGCCCCGACCAGCTCAAGGTCGCCGAGAACGCGACGCTCATTCTCCCCCTCCACCGCGAGCTCGACCAGCTTCGCGAGGAAGCGGCCGCGGCGCAGAAGATCGGCACGACCGGGCGCGGCATCGGCCCCGCTTACGAGGACAAGGTCGGCCGCCGCGCGATCCGCGTCCAGGATCTGCGCAACCTGCAGAATCTCGGCCCCAAGATCGACCGCCTCCTCGTACACCACAATGCGCTGAGAAGCGGCCTCGGCAAGCCGCTCATCAGCAAGGATACGCTGATCCAGGAACTCTCGGAGATCGCGCCGAAGATCCTTCCCTACATCGACACGGTCTGGGAAACGCTCGATGCCGCGCGCAAGGCCGGCAAGCGCATTCTCTTCGAGGGCGCGCAGGGTGCGCTGCTCGACATCGATCACGGCACGTATCCCTACGTCACGTCGTCGAACACGGTTGCCGGCCAGGCCGCTGCCGGATCGGGTCTCGGCCCCTCCGCGCTGAGCTACGTCCTCGGCCTCGCGAAGGCCTACACGACCCGCGTCGGCTCGGGGCCCTTCCCGACCGAGCTCCTCGGTCCCGATGGCGAGCCCGATGAGATCGGCCGCCTTCTCGGCGAACGCGGCAAGGAGTTCGGCGTGAACACCGGTCGGCGCCGGCGCTGCGGCTGGTTCGATGCGGTGCTCGTGCGCCAGATCGTACGCGTCGCCGGCATCAGCGGCATCGCGCTCACCAAGCTCGACATCCTCGACGCACTTCCCGAGATCAAGGTCTGCGTCGCCTACGAGCTCGACGGCAAGCGCATCGATCGCCTTCCCGCCGGCATGAACGAGCAGGCGCGCGTCAAGCCCGTCTACGAGTCCTTCGAGGGCTGGACGGAATCGACGCAAGGTGCGCGGAGCTGGGCCGATCTTCCTGCCCAGGCCGTCAAGTACGTGCGCCATATCGAAGAGCTGATCGAGTGCCCGGTGACGCTCCTCTCGACGAGCCCGGAGCGCGACGACACGATCCTCATGAAGGATCCATTTCAAGACTGAGCATGCGAAGAGCGCGCTACAGCCCGACCTGCGTGCCGATCTCGACGACGCGATCCTTCGGAATGCCGAAGTAGCCCGTCGCGTCGGCCGCATTGTTCGCGAGCACGATGAACAGCGCCGTCGCGGGCAGCGGCATCGCCGAGGGCCGCTCGGCCTTCACCTCGCGACGCGAAAGCATGAACGAGGTCGAGGCACTCTCCCCTTCCAGGCCTTGAGTGCGGCAGTAGTCGAGAACGGCGGGAATATTCGCCTGCTGCATGAAGCCGGTAACGACGCGCACGCGCACGAGCCGCTCCGACAGCGTCTCCATGGAGACGCCCTCCGCGGGGCCGAGATAGGGCCAATTGGACGTGATGACCGTCAGGACCACGATCCGCTCGTGCATGACCTTGAAGTGCTTGATCGTATGAAGCAGCGCGGTCGGCGTGTTCTCGGCGTTGGCCGTGAGATAGACGCCGGTCCCCGGCACGATGGTCACGCGCGACCTCTCCAGGCTCGGCATGAGCTCGGCGAGAGGCAGCTCGCTGCGCCGTGTCTTGGCCATCAGGATATTCGACCCGCGCCACCACACGAGCATGGCGACGAGCATGCACGCGGCCATCAGTAGCGTGACCCAGCCGCCGTCGGCGACCTTCAGCAGGTTTGCGGAGAGGAACACGAATTCGAGAGCGAGAAACGGCGTCATGATGAGCGCGATGCGCAGTGCCGACCACTTCCAGTGCCAGGCCATCATCAGAATGGCGAGGATCGCCGTCACGATCATCGTTCCCGTCACCGCAATGCCGTAAGCGGCCGCCAGCTCCGTCGAGTTCTGAAAGTTCCAGACGATCGTCAGCACGCCGGCCATCATGAGCCAGTTGACCGCCGGCAGATAGATCTGCCCCGCGTGCTCGCCCGATGTGTGCTGGATGGTCATGCGCGGCAGCAGGCGGAGCTGGATGGCCTGGCGCGTCAGTGAAAACGCCCCGGTGATCGTCGCCTGACTGGCAATGATCGTGGCCAGCGTCGCCAGGCCGACCATGGGCAGCAGATAGCCCTGCGGCACCGTCCGGTAGAAGGGATTGTCGATCGCGCTGGCATCCGACAGCACGACCGCGCCCTGCCCGAAGTAGCTGAGCACGAGTGCCGGCAGCACGAAGAAGAACCACGCAATGGTAATCGGCCTGCGGCCGATATGACCGAGATCGGCATAGAGGGCCTCCGCGCCGGTCACGGCGAGGAACACCGCGCCGAGCGTCGCGAGGCCGATCCCGACATTGCCGGTCAGAAACATCACGGCATGGTGCGGGCTCACCGCTGCAATAACCTGCGGATTGAGCACGATCTGATAGAGACCGGCACCGCCGATGACCAGGAACCAGAGGATCATCACCGGCCCGAACGCGCCAGCGACGCGGTGCGTGCCGTAGCTCTGCACCGCAAAGAGCACGATGAGGATCACGATGGTTGCAAACACCGCGCCGGCCTGTGAGACCGGCATCGCGAGCTTGGCACCCTCGACCGCCGACATGACGGATATGGCCGGCGTGATCAGCGCATCTCCGTAGAAGAGTGCGGCACCGGTCGCCCCGAGCACGAGCACGGGCAGCGCCTTGCGCGACGATGCGCGCTGGACGAGCGCCATGAGGGCGAGGATGCCGCCTTCGCCGTGATTGTCGGCGCGAAGCAGGATCACGACATACTTGATGCTGACGAGGATGATCAGCGCCCACAGGATGAGCGAGAGAATGCCGAGCACCGTCTCGGGACGTGGCGCCACGCCCGCGCCGCCCGAAGCTGCCGCCACGGCGTCCTTGAAGGCATAGAGGGGGCTCGTTCCTATGTCGCCATAGACGACGCCGATACCGACAACCGTCAGCGCGGCGAGCCGCCCGGCATCGGAGGCCGCAATCTCCGGACCGTCCGCCATCTCTGGATTGACTGTCTCTGATGATTGTTGCGTGCGCACAGGCGAAGGTCCCGACCGCAGGCTCATGACCGCGCTTCTGGGGGTGTCATTGCCACCGGAGGCTCGGCCAAGGGCCCGACTTATAGATCAGAACACGGCTTACTACATGCTGGTTCATCGGCCCGGCCATGTGCGGCGCGCGCGTCGGACCTGCGAGAAGGCCCACTTCTCCGGCGGATGGCGCCCCCTGCTTCGCTGCGGTGTCCCTGCCTTGCCAAGGTCCTGGAACCGCGTTAGAGAACGCCCTGCCGATTGGCCTGTTTCCCCGCTCCGGGGCGCCCTCGTGCCTGTGCCGCCTTAGCTCAGTTGGTTAGAGCACCAGATTGTGGATCTGGGGGTCCCCCGTTCGAGCCGGGGAGGCGGTACCAAAGAATTCAATATCTTATACCGTCAGCACGTCGCCGGGCGGCTGTATTTGGCCCATATTTGGCCCATCGGGATTGCGTCCTCATGCGGGGGCGCCCACCTCGGCCTCAAGCCACTGCGTCTAGTCTCACTGGAGTGTAGCCGTGAGGAGCCAGCGAGAGAGCGAGCCGCTTCCACGCTTCGCCATCTATCGGCGTGACCTCGACAACCTGCTGCGCAGGTATGCGCCCCACGAGCCCGCCAGGGCGGAGTTGGAGCTGCTCATCCGGAACATGCGGGCCGCCCTGGATCGTGGTCTTCCCCTGCTGGCTCGGGCGAGGATTGCCGAACGGCGCGCACGCATCGATCATTTCAAAAGTCTGGAGAAGGCGCTGGGCGCGTGTGCCAAGCTCCTCGTTGAACGCACAGCATCGAAACAGCACACAGTCGGCCGACTGATCGGTGCTGAGATCGCCCGTTCGCTTACCGACGATGCCTTTCGGTCGGTCGGCATCGCTGTTGAGTTGTCGCCGCGGGACGCCGGGATGATCCGGGCGCGAGCCCGTGAACCCGATGCTGAAATCACTGCCGAAGAAAGGCGCCTGCGCGGGGCGCGATCAGCGGAGTCGCCCCGGGTGTTGGCCAATTTTCTGGTGCGCTGCCGCGCGCTCGTCCTGGCGCATCTCGCCGCGGAGGAGCCCGCGAAGGGCGGACGGCTGAGCCTCCCAGAGCGTGAGTACGTGGTCGCCTCGCTCGCATCGGTTTTCCAGGACATATTTGGCGTCGCGCCGACGTCGACTGTCACGGGGAAGTTCGTCGGCCTTTCCACCGCCATTCTCGAGCTTTTCGTGCTTGATACGCAGGGCGTCGAGTCGGCGGCCAAGCGCGTGCTCGCGAAAATGAAGGCCCCGGCCGGATCAAGGTCGAAACCGAAGAAATAGTTCATTGGTTGCGGTCCTGACCAATCCGCTCGTGCCGTCCAACGTGGCGGCATGACAAAGCAGCCACATTCCCCTGACCGCTTCCTGACCTGGCCGGAAGTTCACGCCCGTGTCCGCCTGAGCCGCACGACGGTGTGGCGTCGCGAAAAGGATGGCACGTTCCCGAGACGAGTCCGCGTTACGCCCGGGCGCGTTGCGTGGCGCGAGAGCGAGATCGATGCCTTCGTCGCCGGAACGTGGACGCCAAAGGACGGGAAGCCGTGACGGGTCCACGTCGAGACCCCGCCGGCGAGCGCAACGTCGCCTACGTCGGTGTCGTGCGTCAGCTTCGCGCAAATGGCTTCAGCCCGATTCCTTTGGCCGACAAGGCGCCGGCGATCAAGGGCTGGCCGGCGATCTTCTGCGAGCGTCTGCCATCGATGGAGGAGATCGAGCAGGAGTGGTCGTCGAGACGGAGAGGGACGCACGTGATGAACGGCGTCGGCGTCGCAACGGCCCACGGCTTGGTGATTATCGATGTCGACGAAGATGACGCAGTCGAGCGTGTTCTGATGGTCGTTCCGCAGGCGCGCGCAGCGCCGGCCTGTGTCGGACATCGCGGACGCAAGATTTTCCTGCGCGCGGCGGACGGCACGAACGCGCGGGAACGCAACATCACCGGCGCGTCGACAGCAGGAGCGCTCGAAGTTCTGTCGTGGCACCGGCAGGGCGTGATCCCCCCCACTGTTCATCCGAAGACTGGCCAGCCATACACCTGGGTCGACGAGCGCTGCACGCTGCTCACGATGCCGCTCGAGGACCTCCCGACACTCTCCGATGCGGATATCGACGCCCTGCGGTCGGCCTTTGTCACCCCCAACCGACCGACTGCCGCTCGTTCAAAATCGGAGCCACGTCAGAGGCGTACGGAGGGGGCGAAGTCGGTGGCGCCGGCGCCCGCCGATGCTCCTCCCGATCGTTGGTGGGAGGAGAGCCCCAATCGCTCAAAGATCGAAAGGCTCGTCGGCCTGTTCGGCATCGTGCACCGTGCCGCGCGCGACCTGGGCGGTCGGATCATTCTGCACGCGGACGGCGTGGATGCCGCCGGCAGTCCTCATCGCCCGGAGACGATCGATATCAATGCGACTGATCACTGGAAGCACGCCGTGCGCATCATCGTCGATGTTCTCGGCAATACGCAGGAGGCGTACTGGGCGCATATCGAGGTGTCGCGGGGAAATGCGTCGCTCGACCTGCCGGGTGGTCCCCACACGTACGATGAGGTTGGCAATCGAAGATTTTTTGACACCGTCGTTAGTTCGCGCGACTTCGAGGCCAAGAGCGGCAAGAGGGCGCGCACCATGGGCTCTCTCGCCTGGTGGGCGCGCATGGTCGAGGGCCGGCCGTCACCGCCACGACACGAGCGGCGCAAGGGTCTGGTTGCGGCGTTTCATGGATCTGTTGCACGCCTCCAAGCAGCTGGTGTCGAGCCGAACATCGCGACCGCCCGCCGGCGAGCCGTCTTGATATTTCGTGGAGAGAGCAAGCGGCTCGCCATAGTGGACGAGGCGTTAGGCTTCATTGCCCGAGGTGGAGGCTCGGCGTGGATGACAGACATCGCCGAGGTCGCGGCCGCGCACGATGTGTCCGTCCGCACCGTCCAGCTTGCCCTGTCGACAGCCGAGCGGGCAGGCATTCTGGTGCGCACACGCGGCAACGAAGGCGGAAAGCAGATCCTCATGAGCGTTCCTCCGATGGTAGGCCCTGAAACCGACCGAAACGTCAGGAACAGCGAAGATTCGCCTTCTCTACATAGGGGGGTATGCGGGTGTGGTGGCAGGATGGAGGGGCCAGAACACGGCAATGCAGGCAGTGGTTCGCTTCCGGACGAAATTGCCTATGACGATGGTTGGCCGGATTGGTCTGAGGCGGAAGATGAGGCGCTGCCTGCGCCATTCGGCATTGTTCAGCGGGCCGGGACTCCGGAAGAGCAGCAGGCCTTCGATGAGCTGCTGGAGGAGGCCCGCACGGGAAGATGTACCGAGGGGACGCTGCTGCTGTCGGGCATTCTGCCGACTGAGGCCTCAAGCATCCTATTGCAGATCGTCCAGCAGAACCGCGCAGGGAAGAAGACCGGCTCGAAGTGGCTGCGCCACATCGCGAGCGAGATCGGTGAACTCGTCTTGCGCGAGCCTGATCGATGGCCGTGGCAGCTGCAGGGGGCGCTCGACTACGTGGCGTATCGCCTCGAACGGACAAAGGGGCGACCGACGCCGGTCAAATGGGTACGCATCTTCGCCGAGAACATCGGGTTCATCCATGAGCGTGCAGGACGTCTGACGCCGATGGCGCGCTCAGCTCAATACGCTCGGCGACGCAGAGAGCGGGCGCAGTCAGCCGAGTCGGATGCGGCGCGACGCGAACGGGCGGGGAAGAAGGCCGATGGCAATCCGTAGTCGCGGCTCGTCGAGCCTGGCGCGCCCCCCAGCGTTCCAAGCTAACTCCAGAACAGGGTCTTGAGAAGAAAGTACGCAGGGATGCCAAATATCAGCAGCGCCGGAATGCTTCCGACAGCTCCCGCTGTAAACGCCAACAGAATCTCGAGAATTTCGTGGCGGCGCGCCCGTCGCTGTTCCTGGTATGTCGCCAAGTCGCCAACCAGACTGTCGCGAATTTCCGCCAACTCCATCAGGTCCGCTGTTCCGCGCGCCTCGATGACGTTGGACGCGTATCCGATGCCGGACAGGCGCTCGCAAGCACTTGCAAGACGCACGATGTCGGCCATGATTTCGGATGCCACGGCCACGTCCACATTCGATGGGGCCGGCGTCGACCCAGCAAGATATTTGTCGGCAAGGCGAGCGACCTGGGCCTTCTCCTGCTCTCTCGGCACAATCAGTTCGAATTTCATTCTACCTCGATGTCCTTGATAGGGAACGGTCAACAATTCGGCACGGCCCGTTGTGGGCGGCCCAGGCGGCCAAACCAGCTACCTGGGTCGGTCTCACACGTGGCTGAGGATGTATCCTTTCAGCTCCTCCATCCACGCTGGTCGCGTGTCGCCGAGGACTCTCCGCGCGATGCGCTCGGCCGTTCGGCTGCGGTCCCGATTAGCGTACGCGAGCGCCGCAACGACCAGGACGATGGGGCGGACCTTAAGTTCATGCGCCCAGAGCCGGACCTCGGTCACGTTGGCAACTTTGCGCAGTCGATCGGCCAATGAGGGATCGAGCGATGACAGATCGCCGTCCAGCAGCTGCGTGGGTGCGGCATCCCAATCGACCGTCGCAGTTGGTACGAAGGGCTCGAGCGCAGCGTAGCACTTCATCGAGCGCCGGCCGATCGGCGCACGCAGATGGCTCTCAACAGCGAATGAATCGTCTGCTCCCAGCGCAAACATGACACCATCTCCGAGCCGCTGTGCCGGCAACCGGACTTTCCGCATGGCCGGCACAGCCTCCTGCACGGCTGCAGCCTCGTCGACGAGCACGAGGCTCGTCAGATGCGACGCAATGCCGGCACGCACGGCAAACGCTGCGGCGGCCGCTTCGCCCATGCGCGGGATCGCGAGCCCGGCGGCAAATGCAACAATGCCCGGCGCCGCCACCTCACCTGCTGTGATCGATGCCGACGCAGACCACGTAGCCCGTACGACAGCGCCGCCACGAACGACTTCGATGTTCTCCGGCTGCGCTTCGATCGGATGCGCCTCGAGCGGGCACGAGCGCAAGGACTCGGCCGCCGCCGCGACAGCGGACGCAATATTGGCCCCGCTCGCGACGAACACACTCCCGCCGGTGACGGCCGCCAGATGGCCGACATTGGCTTCGAGGCTATCCTCGCCGACAAGCACGACGGCGATGCGCTTGCCGCGGCCGGCCAGCCGCTGAACATCAAGGGCATAGCTCTTGCCGTCCGTGATCAGTAGCAGATCTCGAGCGCTTGTAGTCTGCAGCACATGCTCCAGCGCCCCGCCGATCTCGGTGCCGCCACCAGGACCGCGCAGGCATCTGGCGAGCTGAATGAAGGTCTCTCCCGGTGTCCAATGCTGCCGAACCGTGCGCCAGTGCGGACGTTCGTCGCGCGTCGATCCGACGTGCGCCGGCTGATCGTCGAACTCCCAGAGATCGACGACGTCGCCCTTCCTGAAGCGCGAGGCCAAAGCCGTGAGGCCCGCGATGACGGCCTCATGCTTGCTGATGCGGCCATGGCCAGCGGCCGCGACCTCCGCCATCGAACCGGATCGATCGACGAGGATGGCGAGATCCAGACCCGCCCGGCCTTCCGGCAATGGCGCGATGGTCAACGTGACATTCCGGCCATCAGTGCCGACGCCGCGCAGCGGACGATTCACGGGGCCGGTCACCTGAATGTCGATCGGCGCATTCAGCGGCACGCGCGCACGACCTTCCGCGAGCGCTGTTCCGTCGAGGCGCGCGAAGCCCGAGGCGCAATGCACGACGACCTCGGCCGTCCCGCCGGCGCCGCCGGTTTCCAGTGCATCCGAGTCCACCAGCGGCGATTGGCCATAGACCTGACCGACCGTGAGCGGAATGCGTAGCTGCCAACACGCGTCGATGGACGTCAGTGTCGTCGCCCAGCGGGCCGTCACTGCGATCTCGGCACCCGGCGCGACGTGCGCGACCGACAGCATGTGAATGCCGCGCAGCAGCTCTTCATGGAGAACCACAGTCTTTCCTTCCTCGACCGCGCCCTCGTAGACCTCGCGTGCCTCGGTGCGCTTGCGCGCGGCGGCCTTCAGCGTGTGCCCGTCATGTTCGGCCTCGAGCCAGAAAAGTACGGCTTGGACAGGCAGCGGAAACGTCAGCGTCGCTTCGATGCTCCGGTCTTCGGCATTGCGGAAGACGCGCCGCGTCTCGACGACCGCAAAACCGCCGTCGATGCGGACATCGTAAGAGGTGGCGACAAGCGAGATCGGATGATGATCAATATGTGGGGCGTGGCGGGAAACGAGCGGGTGGAGAGGGTCAATCACGCTCCGTGCTGCGGGGCCTGTCATGCTTCGGCTCCTTGAAAATGGTCGTCAGTATTCTCTTCAGCCGCGTGAGGATCGGGCCGATGGCCGTGCGGCGATGCAGAAGGTTTGGATCAACGACGAGTGTAATGCCTGGCGCGACGGGGAACGGGGCACCCTCCTTGGATTTGAACAACGTGCGGATCGCCGCCGGCGGGAACCCGAGCTCCCGCAGGCGCATGTAGCGTTGGACGGCCTCGACGTGCGTCTCGCCATATTCGGCCATGGCCCGCCCGCCTGTCGGCGACGGCATGAAATCCTCAGCGATGAGGTATCTGACCTGACGCTCCGTGATGCCTGTCCGCGCCACGAGTTCGCGAATATGCATGGCTATTCTTTAGACAATGATTATGTCGAAACGATGTGGGGTGGGGACGGGTAAGTGTCAAGGGGCGACGCCCCAGCGTCGTCAATGCTCGGCGTGGATGTGGCGACAGCGCCGAGGATAGTGCGAGTTAGGGAAGGCTCGAAGTACAGCCAGTTAGATGGCCTCGTACTCGATAGCTATCCGTGTGATCCCGGTCACTTTGCGTACGAAGCCAAGCCAAATGGACGGGCTTGTTACCCGTAGCCCAATAAGGACTATTTGCTCGGTGCTCCTTCACCCACCACGACAAAAGGTCCCCAGGTCGCGGGATGCGCATCGTGCGGGGAGGCGCTCTCGATGAGAGCACTCATGGCATGCCTCAGTGCTTCCGAACGCCCGATCTCGCGATTGGCGGCGAGCTCGCGAACAGCCGTTGTGATGAGCTTCTCGCTGGCGAGGCTGTCAACTTCCCAATGAGATACCAGCAGCGCCCGCGCTTGAGCATAGAAGAACGCGCGGGCGAGGCCGGACAGCGCTTCCGTGTCACCGGCGGTTCCCGCCGCAGTATTACAGGCCGAGAGAATGACCCAGTCTGCATCCAGCTTCAGCTCGGCTATCTCGGACGCGGTCAAGTAGCCGTCGTCGAGTTCTGAGGGTTTGTCTGGAGGCGTGAGGATCAGGCCGGGTTCAGCGGCATTGGCGAGCTGGCCAGGCAAGACGCCATGGGTTGCGAAGTGGACAATGCGGTATTGCGCGAGCGTTCCGCGCTCGCTGAGTGATTTCACTTCAGTTTCCGTCGCGCGCGTACCGAGGAAGATATGGTCAGGAGCCGCACCTACCGCTCGGGCGACCGCACAAAGTTCGTCAGCGGTCTCGGGCAGGGGAAGCTGCGCGCTCAGAACGGCAGCATCGGCGAGGCCGCCTCGCATGGCGACGGACCCCGCAGTGCCGCGTAAGGCCATCGCAGAGGCAAAACGAGGCAAACGGTCAGCGGCGCAGCGGTCTATCGCCCGTGCTTGCCTTGCAAGTTCGGAGGACCTGTTGTCGGATTCATCCAGCAAGGGATTGCCGAAGCCGACCATCGGCAACTGCGCGTTGCTGGCGCGCGCCCGACACGCCGCAAGGCCTTTAGGGAGGAAACCGCTGGCAGGACAGTTATCGCGTGCTTCCTGACGAGCCAGCCGAATTCGGTGTTGTGGCCGCGCAGGACGCTGAGGGGGTTCGAACGCGGCGACTCGGCAATGAGCACATGGAACGGGAGCTTGGTGAGGGGGCCGGAGGGCACGAGAATGAGGTGTTTGCCATCGACTAGATCGGCGGCGTTGCCGAAGAGGGCTAGGTAAAGGGCGTGCGCACGCGCTCACCCTGGAGGCTGCCCCCGCCCGCAGCAGCTTCGAACGCGATCACCGCATGGCCGCCGTTGATCTCGGCACCAAGCTCAATCCTGCCTTTGACATGGCGCACTATTGGGAACCGACGGCACCGGGTTTTCTTTCCCGGCTCAATAAGAGCCAGATGGCGCAGGACCTCGTGGACAGCGGCAATGAAACCCTTGCCGAGCGGCTCCCCAAAATGAAGCGCGATGACGCCGCGCGAGCCACGGCTGAGGCCTTCAAGAACAAGGGTTGGCTGCCATCGCCGCTCAAGCCGGACAGCAACCGCCAAACCATGTGATATCATTCGCGCATTAGCAACGATCCCTACCACGCGTTTCGAGACGCGTTGGCCGACCTGACGCCGGAGGAAGGCGAGCATATGGCTGAGAGTGTGTTTCGGCGCCTGCTCGACATGGCTGCGCGCCAGCTCCCACCGGATCCCAACCAGCGCCCCGAAGACCAACTCCACAACCTAATCCTAAAGCAGATCGACATGGCTGCGGCCGAAGCACCGAAAAAGCATACGCTCAATTGAGCGCATGGCCGCAATTTCACGCCCCACTGCGGATATCCACACCGTCACAGCCAAACTCCGCGACCGCCTCGAGCTGATGCTCGCCACTTTTGCCAGGGTCAATTTGACCGCTCCGCAGCGAGACCGCGAGTTTCAGCGCACGCTGCAGCACGTCTTCGTCCACCTCGAAGCCGCGCTCGGCCCCTTGCCGTCGACAATGACAGTCCACTTTGCGAAAGCCGCAAAATGCGCCAGCCACTACAATGCCGGCCGTTTTGTGCGTGCCGTGGATACCCCTCCTCGTCGCCGAGCAGATCTCCGCAAAGCGCTGAATGCGCGTTGCCCACCCAGGCTTCAAGGTCCGCAATCAGAGGCCAGCAAGCTATCCGCCGCGCAAGGCCCCCATCTAGTTGAGCGTGTCCAAGGGAGGGGCGCTGCTGACATCCCCGAGTAGCAGCATCGTGCTTGCGGGCTCTCGCGCCTCCAACTCGACAGCCTTCGCGAGCCGCTGCACAGCGTCCGACAACGCCGCCTCACCGTGATCACAGGTAGCCGAGGGGCGCGATGCCCATATATCGAAGGCTGATCATGAGGGCTCGACGAGGCACACGAAGCGTTCGCTGTCTCATCACCACAGAGCGCATTCATTGACCGGCATCAAGTTCCGAACTGGCCCGATGCGCTCAAATGGAGTTTTCAGCAGTGATCGGAGGCAATCCCATGCAAGCCAAAGACATCATGACCAGGGACGTTGCGACGGTGCAACCCGATACCAGCATTCGCGAGGCGGCCATCCTAGCTGGCCGGGCGGCGCCACGTTTGGTACGAACAGAAATTGAGCCGCGCAATCGAGATTGCCGTAGGCGTCATCCAAGCCTCCGGGCTGCCGTGAGCGAGTAATGATCTGGAATCCATTTCGAAAGGCTTCGCGCACCGGGCGTCCCGGCAAGGCGGCCCTGCGACCCGGATTGCGCATCTACGCCATCGGGGACATCCATGGCTGCGCGACTCTTCTCGAGCAATTGCATCTGAAGCTGATCGATGACCTTGCGCGCGGCTCACCGCCGGACGTTCTATGGATATATCTGGGTGATTACGTCGATCGCGGCCCCGACTCGAAGGGGGTGCTCGACCAATTGACCGGCCCGGCTCCGGCAGATGTCGAACGCGTCTTCCTCAAAGGCAATCACGAGGACATGCTTCTGAGGTTCGTCAATGATCCGGAGAATGAATCCGAGTGGTGCCACTTCGGGGGCTTCGAGACCCTTCTCTCCTATCGTATGGACGTCAACGCGCTTATGAAGCAGGGCGGCTACAATGCCCTGGCCGCGGAGTTCACCGGCTGCCTGTCCGAAAAGCATGCGCGGTTTCTGACAGAGCTTAAGACCGGCTACTCCTCCGGCGGCTACTACTTCTGTCATGCCGGGATCCGACCGGGAACTCCCATCGATCGACAAGATCCCTACAGCCTCATGTGGATTCGGCATGAGTTCCTGTCGAGTACGGCCGATCACGGCCAGATCATCGTACACGGTCATGCCGCCACCGAGGAACCGGAGGTCCACCACAATCGCATCAACATCGACACCGGCGCGTACGCCACGGGGCGCTTGACTGCCCTCGCAATCGAAGAAGACAATCGGCGCTTCATCAGCGTCGGACCTGCCTAGCAAACTGCTACAGTATGAGATCGCCCAATCGATCTAGGTTGCAGATTTCTGCGGCCCATAGAAGGGATTCATTAATCATAATTCTGCGAACAGGCCGCCTCTGAGATTTGAGAACTGCAAAATTAATCTGATTTCCGGCTCCTAACACTACCTTCGCCGCAATGGAAAGCGGCGCAACCAGTAGCGCGCCGCCTAGAGGGGCGGCACGGTCATGTTTCATTCTGGCGTAGAGTTCGGGGCCTGCCAACGCGGGGGCTACCTCCTATTGATTGCAGCTACGCTCGTGCTCACTACGCTACCGCTAGCCACATCGAATGCAGCAGGCGTGCGGCGCGTAAGCTACTCCGGCGAGCTAAACTACGCAGCATTCCGGAAGGCAGCCGCGAGGAACGAGGGCGTCACCATTCGGTACTCCCCGGGTGGCACAGGTGCTTCCGCCATGGCCCTTGCGCGCGTCCGCAATGTCGTGATCGATGGCGTGTGCAATTCCGCGTGCGCGTGGTCCTTCGTGCGCAACGGCAATGCCTGCTTCACGCCGCGTGCCTCTTTCGGTTTCCATGCCGCACATGACCCGGGCACCGGCCGACGGATGAATGCGGCCACGACCTACTGGCTGCAGAGTGTGCGTCCGAACCTCCAGGGGCGGCTAACTCCCCTCCTCCGGTCAAGCAGCCTCATCCGACTGAGCGCGGATGATATGCGCCGCTACTACGGCGATCGTGCGTGCCGCCCGGCGTCGAACCCGTCAAGGCGCGCGACCAGTGCGCGCCAAACGCGATGATAGCCGGCCAACAATGCACTCTCAGCCGATGCTGTCGGCCGGGACTCCCGGCTGACGCGGCATGGGAGCGGTGTTGACGCCTTGGGCATATGCGAAAGCTACAGCCGCAGCCTGACCCGTCAGCCTGGGGATGGCACAGCGCTTACAGCTCTTCTTGCAACCGTCATGTTTAGCGCATCATCCAGGGCATCCAGGCAAACAGGCCACGAATAGTCCACAATGACTTGGCGAGCCGCCAAATTCGCGCGATCTCCGAGGTCGATGTGATCTATACTCCTGAGAAATGTAACAACTTGCTCAACCGCCTGCGCGCCGTGAACTAGATGGCCATCGTACGTATCAATCATATTTCTTGCGCCGGCCAGATCTAGACAAACCGGAAATACCGAACAAGCAATGCTCTCGAGTACGATGAGGGGGTAGGAGTCAATCCGCGACAGATGCACCAGAACATCGGAGTTCCTTAGGGCATCTATCAGCTCGCCCTCCTCCAGTCGCCCGAGGAGCTCGACCCTTGACCCGAGATCAGCTTGCTCAATCCGGGTGGCCAACTGCGCCATGATCTGCGCATCTCCAGCACCCGCGATACGCGCATGAAACGATACCCCCGCATCCCGCAATCGCGAGCACATGTCGATATAGTCGAACGTGCCTTTAGCCTCAGAAAGACGGCTGGCATGAATAAGGCGTATCTCCTTAGACAGCCGAGTTGGTGCGCAAGCATCGAGATTGAGATAGCCGGGAGACAGGAACGTTCGGATATAAGACCGCGGCACGGCACCGGGAAGCATCAGTTCCTCCTCCTGAGACTTAGAGATCAAAGCTAACCGGTTAGCACATTTAAGAATAACAGTGCTGATCCTGCGAAGGAGTCCACGTTGAGAACGCCAGTTGACGCCGAGGTGCGGAGTGACCAGTACACGTAACCCAATTGCCCTCGCCGCCGCGAGATAGATCAAATCTGGCAAGGTCACGTACTGAAGCCAGATTATATCGGGCTTCAGCCGTGAATATCGTACGAGCCTGAGTAAACCCGTGAGCAGCCGTGGCATCTTATTCAGGGTCAGGTACGCGGTATTCGTGGGCATATAGGCAATCTGATCGTGGCCTCGTTGGCCTAGTGCCTGAATCGCACGTTCGCAGAATATCTCGACACCACCGCGATGATCTGAACTTCCGCCCAATATAAGCACATGCATGACCAGTTCGGTCTCGATCTTACCTAGGAAAGGGAGCTAGAGATGGAATTGAACATTACAGCGAGCAGCTGCGCGTTGATGCGCGTTGAGACAGCCGCCTGTCGGGCGGAGCGCCTGACCTGAGATGGACCGCTGCAAATTCGCGCTCCATATCCCGTGTCGCGGCGACTACAAGAAGCAAAGCAAGCCACAGAGGCTGGGCGCGGTCGAGCAGTGCGGTTTCCGTCATGTTATGAAGCAGCACATAAGCTGCTAAAGACATCAGAAGTCCCACCCATCTTGGGTCAAAGGCCTCTGTCACGATCAGCCTGTACAGCGGCTGCACCACGAATGCAAATAGCGTCAACACCAAGCCCACGATCCCGGTTGCCGCTAGAACATCGAGATATCCATTGTGACCATGCACGACCAGCAATACCCAACCGGATGCATAATCCAGCAACGGCGTTTCAGTACTAACCAAGAATAAACTCCCAAAGCCAAACCCGATCCAAGGCCGATCCGCTACCGCTTCCATCAGCACGTTCCAGATTTGCGTGCGGCCAGTGAACGCATCAGGATCAACCAAGAGGCCTGCCAATTGATCCTGAAACGCGACTCCCGCCAACAAGACGCCCCACAAAACAGACAGGCAGAACCCAATATAAATTCGGCGGCCGTTCCTGTATCGCAGAAAGTATGGAAACAACAATCCCACCACCAGTGCCGGAACTAGAAGCCCAAGAGCCGTTTTCGATCCCGAGGCGTAAAGCAAACACAGGCCCGCAAAGACACCCAAGAACCAAATCTTCCTCCTCTCGATGACAATCATAAACACGCTCAAGATAACGAGTAAGGCCGAGCATGGGCCTGCTGTGTTCTTATGCGGAAACAATCCTCTCCATGCGCCGATCAGGCCGGGATCCTGCCCGACCCAGGCCTGATGGCGCGCACCTGGTATCAGGGCACCCGCCACTATACTGAGCAGGACAAGCGCCAACAGGGCCATAGCGAAGAGCTTGAGCGCCCTGTGCCCGAGCCAAACCGTAGCGCCAAACATGCACAATATTGCCACCGCCGTGAGTACGAACCGTCTCAAGGCAATATCCGGCACCGGGGACCAAGCAATCGATATGAGGCACCACGTGAGCACAAGCAGGATTGACGGCGTGAACATCTCGTATAGACGCAGAGATCCTTTAAATAGCAGCGGTATAGTCACGATGGACGTCAGACACAAAAACGCAACCTGCCGAATAATGTCTCCCGTCCCGGACTCCTCTAACGTGGGATCTGATAGCTCCAACAGCGGACTCGTCCCAACAAACGCCAGGCAGACAAAAATCAAAAAGCAAAGAGCCACAACGCGTGTCATCTTGAGGCCTTTACAGAACCCTCTCCCGCGTCTCTACTCAGGCTATCGAGCGAAAGCGCATATAGTGACAGGAGTTGCGCGTGATTTTTGGCGATCTCTAAATCGCTCGCCGCGAACAAGGTCCGTGCACGTTGACGATCCTCGGGAAGTGCCAGAGCTGCGCGAATTGTTTCAATCCAAGTGTTCAGGCCGGCATCTGGTTCAAGCCGGGCGTAGAAACTTGTTTGAGCTCGGAACGGGCCTTGAGGTGTACCCGTCGTGGTAATAATAGGTACGCCCACCGCTTGGCATTCGGCTGCCACCAGCGAGAATGACTCGGAATTTGACGGGAGTAGTGACACGTCGAAGATTTGCAGAAGTGTCATGGCATCGTGCCTATGGCCAAGCCAGATCACGCGGCTCTCTAGTCCAAGCGATCGGCAATGCCCTATCAGATTGGCGTAATCTGGCCCATCACCGACAACTACCAACCACGCATTGGGCTCGACATCGAGATACGCTCGAAAGACTTCAAGCAGCAGTCGCTGGTTCTTTACCGGGCGGAGCCGGGAGACGTGACCGACAACAATAGCGCTCTGCGGCAAGCCGATGCTGCTTCTCAGTTCGACGCGATCGCGCCGACTAAGAAGCTCGGGTGCTGGAATTGCCGGATGAAGAACCTGATCACCCGGTCGCTTCGGCCAATCTGCTCCGTAAATCGATCGGCCTGCCGATATGGATACCGCCAGTCGGCCTGTCGCACTGGTGGCAATCAGACTGCGAATTAAGCCCAGAATCCACCATCGCCAGTTCAACAGCGTTAAGCCCAGCTGCGGATGCGATAGTATGATATGCGCATGCTGCAGTCGGACTGGAATTCCCATGATTTTGGCAATCCACAACAGCACGCCACCGAGATAATCGACGTGCGCGTGCAGTATGTCGTACTTAAGTCCGGCCCTTTTTGCACTCCATGCAAACCATATGAAGTTTCTTACCGAGTGATATCTGGTGAAGGTGTGCAGCCTACAGCCCGCGCGCGAGATGGCGTCGGCGATCTCTTCGTCCACAGGTTCCTGCAGCACGAGAACATCCATCGTCACGCCCGTGGGACGAGGTGTCTCAACTAGATTTAACACCCACTTTTGGACGCCGCTTAACTCTAAATTCCGTATGACGTGCAGCACTCTCATGACACATCAGCTCTTGCTTGAAGCAGCTTTCGTACTCGAAAATCGATGGCTGCCATCATGCCCAGTGCAGCTACCAAGCCCGATGCAGCCCACACCCAAGGCACGCCGGAAATCCCCATTCTTGGCAACAGCCAAGCACTCATCGCGCAGGTAGTTGCAAACACGACGGCTTGAAGCGGCAATTGAACCCAAAATGCTCGTACGGAGGTGAGAAAGAAGCCTAAGAGGCCAGCGACCAGCATTGGAATGCACCCCAACGCAAGCGCGCCAGCAAACCCTGGGTCCAATAAGAACTGGGGCCCGAATGTCAGCGCGATCACAGCATCGCCCCAGAAATGCATAGCCATGGTGAGCGCCATGGTCCCAGCGACCACCATCAGGACGGCAATGGCCCATAGGTGTCGAAAACTCGCACGGTCCTTCGCGGCATAGTATTTCGCCATCCGCGGCCCAAACGCATGACCCAAAGCTTGCACTGCAACAAGCACAACTTGAATGGCATAAAAGTAGACCGCCAGCTTCCCTAAGGCGGTCAGCCCAACCACAGACGCGAGCACTAGACGCGGCACGCTCGTGTTAGCACCGTTCACGAATGCGCTAGTTGCAAGCGGTAACCCATTCCAGAGCACGGTGCGGACATCATGCAACGCTGGATATCGGACAGTGCGGTCAGACCTGGACATATGTCGGCGCACGACGGGAAGGTCGAACGTGATGTAGCTCAGCACCGATCCCGCCGCAATGCCAGCGAGGCCAGCTATCGTCGTGCCAGTCCACAATAGCGCTGCGAGCATTCCGACCAGGCTCATCAGCGTGCGTATAATGATCGACAACGCAATCAGATAGTGCTTTTCCTCGCGCTGCCAGTATCCACAGGACAAATCCGCGTAGAACTCAGCAATTCTGGCAATTGTCAAAAGAACAACAGCCCAAGCAATCTCACTTGGCATCCTCCAGATAAATACGACCAGCACGATAATTAGCGCGCCAGAGAGATTTCCGCAGTCGCGCACAAATCGGTAGCCGGCATACCCTACGGACCTGTCAATGTCGCTAAGCAGCTGGCTGCGGAGACCAAGATTGCAGGTTGTGAGGACGGGAACCACCAACGCCATTGCAAAACTGTAAGTTCCAATCGCTTCCGGACCAGCGAGCCAGCCAAGCAAGAAGACTGTAAGGCCAAGCCCAGCTGCCTGGCTCAAGAGCGCAATCGCCATCCACACGGTGTTGCGAGCGAGACTGCCCGTGTGTGAGACATTGGACCTGTCAACATCGGGCGCCCGGCTGACCGACGCATTCGGGGATCCGCCTGTCACCGGAGGAAGCCGACGGACAAGTATCGCTGGTGTACGGAATGGCATCCCAACATCACGAGTCCACTAACCATCTCGCTCGATCGTAGTGGAGGAAGTTGATGGTCCCGTCGCCACTTTAGCACCGGACTCGGCGGAAGACCTACCAAGACGAATCCGACGCCATGCTTCCTTGACGAAGAGGATGACGACTTGTGGATCGCGAAGGAAATAACGACGCCAAAGCCTCTTCGGATCTCGTGCCACACGAAACAGCCACTCCAATCCAGCATCCCTTATAAGCCACGGGGCCCGAATCTCATGCCCTGTGAGCATTCGCAGCGCTGCACCAACGCAAAGTCCAACACCACGGCAGCGGCCATCAAGCAAGCATTGATAGGCAAGCATCTCCTGCTGTGGAGACCCCACAGCAAAGAACGTATAGTCAGCCTGCGCAGCCCTCACAAAATCAACGCAATCGGAAATAAGTGCGGGGTGCTCATAAAACCCCATCGCTGGATTGTAATGCTGGATAGTAAGATCGGGATAGAATGCCTTCAGTACAGCGATAACGGCTTCATCACTTCCTACGATAGCAACCGATCCATTTGACTGCGCGATACTCGGCAGCAGTTGCTCCACCAAGTCGCTTCCTCGAGCGAGGGGCAATCGCACGCCGAGAGGCCGCATTAGCAACTGGAGCAGGCGGCTGTCGTTCAGACTCATCCAAGCGGAGGCGTAAAACGGCCTCAGCTGCACATTAGAGTTCAAGCGTACAATATGATCGATATTTGGGGTAACGACGTAGCGGAACCCTTGGCGTGGACCTGAGAGTATTAGCGCGTTGGCTCCATTGGTATCTAGGCAATGGAACCCTACTGGACCAAATGTCTCCTTAGACGCTCCCAATACGCGAGACGACAGCGAATCCATCGCAACTGTTCCTCAGCATCTTTTGCTCGCCGGCCGCAGGTGACATTTTCCTAACGATCGACGGCGCGACACGCGCTGGCGCTGGTTATTGCTTAGAGGGGACTATGCGGCTCGGGCAATCATCCAAGGCCTGGCATCGGCCGCAAACCTGGCATCCATCTGCCATAGCCTAGCATCTCTAGCGATAATAGCGTCGGTACTCCTTTAGCAAGTAATACGAAGACGACCCATAGAGCGCTGCCTTGCCTTCATCGACCAGATTGAACGCAACTCCTGCAAGGCGCCGATCCGGATTGAGCTTTTTGAGGCATTGCACAACGCTCTCTCGAGGAGTGGTTTGCCAGCGCACGACATAAACTACCTTATCTGCAAGATATTGGACTATCTTGGCATCAACCACTGGCCCAATCGGTGGCGCATCAATTACGATATAGTCATAGTTGACGCGAAGTTCTGCGATCAACTGCTTCATACGTTCTGAGCCAAGGAGATCGGCAGGATTCTGCGAATGGGAGCCCGCCGGCAACAGGGCCACTTGGCCTGCGGCAATAACGGCCTCCTCCAGCGAAATGGCTCCTGTCAAACAATCCACAAGCCCAGCGCGCGCATCGGCCCCGAAGTGTCTGCTGATCGACGGATGGCGCAGATCTCCATCGACAAGTAGTACACGTTGCCCAGCTTTGGCGGCAGAATGCGCGAGACCAGCTGAAAGCGTCGATTTCCCCTCCTTTGGCACTGATGAAGTAATGAGCACCACTTGTGCAGGATTGTCTACGTCAGCCATCTGAACGCCAACGCGAACCACCCTCACTTGCTCAGCAAATCGTGACAGTGGCTTCTGGAGGATGAAGTCAGCAGGATTTAGTACTCTCCCATCGATGCGTCGCTCGTGCTCCGAGAGTAGGGGGATCGAAGAAAGCACAGGTCTGCCGAGTGTGGCTTCGACCTCCTCGGGTGTCGAGAAGCCCGAGTTGAGCATGTCCAGCGCAACCGCGCCGGCCAGCCCCAAGCTGGCACCAACCGCCAGGGCAATCGCGAGAATAAGAGCTCTCTTTGGGGATGAAGGACTAACAGGACGCGCAGCGGGAGAAATCACGCGCGCCTCACGCTCCTCGAAGGAACTCTGCTCCTGAGCGATTTTTGCTCGTGCCAGAAAACTTTCGAACAGCGTGCGATTTGCCGAGGCGATTCGCTCAAGTTCCCGTAACTTAATGCCAATAGTGCCGTCCCTGCCACCCTGCCCTGTAAGGGCATTCAGTGATGTCTGCAGCGAGTTCTCACGCGCCAATGCCACATCGAAATCATTCTTGAGGTTAGTGATAATACGAGCCACTTCGGCGGCAATATTGCGCTCAACATCGCGCCGTTCCGCTCGGGCATTGATGACCGTGGGATGTGCATCGGAATAGCGAGCAGCAAGATCCGCAACCCTGCGTGTTATATCAGCCTCCTGCTTCCGTAACTCCGATATCACCGCTGATCGAACAACATCTGATATTGCCTGGAGATTGCCACCGCCCTCTTTGACGCGTTGCGCCTGCTCATACTTGGCGCGCTTCTCGGCAGTATCTGATCGGGCCGCGATCAACTTGGCATTAAGTTCGGAAAGTTGCTGCTCGTTGATGGCAACCGTACCCTCACTGGATACGGTGAGGTTGTTCTCCTGTCGAAACTTCGCAACGGCCTCTTCGGATCGTCTGACCTGGTCGCGAAGGCCGTCAATGCGTTCCGCGAGCCAACCGGAAGCACGCCTTGCGGCATCGTAGCGCGCCTCGAGGCGATCAACTACATAAGCGTCTGCAATCGCATTTGCGAGGGCCATAGCCTTCGCTGGGTCCTCCGACGTCACAGATATAGCGATGACATAAGTCCTGCCGACCCGGGTTACCCGCAACACCCGGCGGAGGCGCTCGATGCTTTGCAGGATATCGGGTGGAACCTGATCTAGAAATACATCGCTGTCGGATTGGATGCCCTGAGTAGGTAAGACCAGCCGCGTTAGCGCCACAATCAAGGATTCGTCGAGCTTCTTCCCAAATTCGGCATCCGATGTCAGATTATGCTTGTCAACGACACGGCGCAAAAGCCCGATGGATTGAATGACAGAAACTTGGCTCTCGATATTTCCGGAATCCAGATTGAACTCCGGGATCATACTATCCCGCCCGAAGATGCTCTCCTTCTTCGGCTCGAGTAACACTTCCGCAGTCGCCGTATAACTGGGCGTGAGCGCAAATACGACCATCAGCGCAAGCATCAGCACGACGAGCGCGGTTGATGCAATGAACGTCCAGCGGCGAGAGAGAAAGCTAACGATTTGGCGAAGATCCACAGTGCTTCCGACGCGCGAAGCAATGCTCTCTTCATCATCAGCGGGGAGTTGCGGTGCGCGGCCGTACATCAGTCAATTCCGATCGGCCGTGGGGAATGTCGACACGCAACACCCCGAAGTACATTTCGGTTGCGCTCGCGCATCGCGCCATCGATTGGAAACCTAACCGGCCGAACTACATGGGCCAACATCGCGACATAACCTGTGCTCAGAACGAGCGTCGTCATGGTAGTCGCCTACGGTAGGCAGCACCGAAAGAATCTTGCCGGCAAGGACGATCGCAGTTCTTGCTATCTCGGCCGCAAACAACACCGCTGTCGTGTGCGCTAGCATTTTTGAACAACAAAGACAAAGCGGGATCCCAATCGGTACGCAGAGTGAGTGACGCTAGTAGGCAGCCTGATCGCGGAGCACCAGAAATAGCGTCTTTCGAATGATACTTAAGTCGAAGCCGATCGACCAGTTCTCGATGTAGCTGATGTCGAACTGCACACGACGACGGAGTTTCTCGATCGAATCCAACTCGCCGCGAAGGCCATTTACCTGCGCCCAGCCTGTCAAGCCTGGTTTAACGCGATGGCGCAGAGCATACTCCCGAACCGCGGCATTCAAGGTTTGACCCTCGGCAGTCGTTCCCAAGGCGTGCGGCCGCGGACCGACAATCGACATCTCACCCGAGATGACATTAAAGATCTGCGGGAGCTCATCGATGCTTGTGCGGCGAATGAAGCGTCCAACACGCGTAACCCGGTCATCACCACGCCTCGTCTGGCGATCAGCACGCAGATCGGTCTTGTCATTGCGCATCGACCGGAATTTCAGCACCTCGAAAGCCTGGCCATTAAACCCTTGCCTCATCTGACGGAAGAACACAGGACCCGGGCTCTCCAATTTGATGGCAACGGCAACGAACGCCATGAGTGGAGCGAACAGTACTAGCGCACTGTAGGCAACCACGAGATCCAAGATCCGCTTACCTACCGAATGCCATCCGTCAATCGGCCTATCCAGCACTTTGAGCTGTATACGGCCATCAACCATACGCGCGTCGAGCAAGGGTGAGATGTGTTCGTCCGCTGTCGTACACACATAGACATTTGCGGAAACATGCTGCTGGCGGTTCAGCACCTCGAACACGCTAGGCGCCTGCTTCCATGGCACTGAGATGTAGACCTCATCGAGATGATGCTTGTTGACGAGCTGATCCAAAGCCAACAGGTCGTAAATCTCGCTGAACGATTGAGAAACAAATACCCGAGAGGCACTTTGCGACCGAATGCGGATCTCAGCATCTGACAAGGGCTGAGCTAAAACACCAAGCGCCGCGCATCGATGAACATATGCACCCGACGCGAGCTCGAACTGAAACCGTCCGATCACAAGCCAGCGCAAAACGGAAATACCAACGAAGCTGGCGATCATCCAGGAAAAGAACCATAGTCGCGAGTATCCGGACGTAACCTTAGCAGCAGCTGCCAGCATGAAAATCAGTGAAAACGTTACGAAGAGTGCGATCAATGCTCGACGCAAAGATTGCCCCATGACCAGAGCACGCTTCCGCTTGTACGCACCCAAGGCGAACTGACAACTAAGAAACAGAGCTATCGCCAGAGCGACAATCTCCGCACTCATAGTAGGGGGCTCGAAGCCAATCCGAACCCACTCGGCTAAGATTGGGGCCATCCCCGATGTAGCGAGAACCATGCAATCCGCGACTAGAAGAAAAATCACGGCTTTGTGCAGCGAAATCCGATGTACGCGGCCTGGACAGCTCTGATCTTTTGCGGCATCTCGAACTTCAATTGCACTGTCGGCAGTCGACCCCGCGCCCAACATTATAAGTCCCCCACAAATACCCTTACAATTCGATGATTTTCTATCAGAAAACGCCCTGGGATCACTGCCGCCGAGCAGGGCGAGAAGCATTTCAATAGAGTTCCAAGGCACCTGCTCCTACAAGCCAAGTAATCCGTTTGGCCGCTGCCAATTCTCAGGAGAAGCCGCCATACGGCTGCGGCGTAGTCAAGTTGTGTTGTGACATTGAGGAGGTCATTATGCACAATGAGATGCAGTTCCGGCACATAGGCACACGTCCTGATTGATTTGGCCTCCGTCTCACTATCGTCATCTTAGTGCAAATGCGCGCCGCGCCGCGGCGCGACCTGAAGACCTCTGGCATCCGTGCAGAGGTCATAGACCCAACTCCTTCAGAAAAACCGCAGGCTCACTCAGCTTCGCAACAATGTGCTCGGATATTTCTCTGCGCTCTATCGCGGCCTTCTCGGAAAGCGCACGTGCCACAATTGCCTTTTCCTCTGCGCCAAGCCAACCGCGAGCCCGCAATTCACCCAAATTGGCGACAGCCCTCGATCGTTGCACTCCGTCAGTATCTTTCCAAAGGGCAAGCGTCAGGACTGAGCACCAATACATCGTACTAGCCTCCCGCCGCTGCGTGACCGATGCCATCTCCAATGCGCGCACCATCGCATTCGATTTAATGCCGAGACGGTGTCCGAGGCTTGCGTACTCTACCCAAAGGAGGCCGGCGGTGGGCTGCACCTCGAGGCTGCGCGACGCATCGAGCATTCGCCGATGCAGATTCATCGACTGTGCTGAAGCCTCGACTACGAGCGCGCGCGCTGCACTGAGCGTACCGACGAACCCGCTCCACCGCGCCATTTCCGCACCAACCTCGGACGGTTGGCCTTGGAACGCAAATCGGCTGACAGGAACATCTCCCACTGCACGTCTGGGAATAGGCTCAGCGGTCAGCTCAAAGCCCAGCAGCACGCCCCCGAAGCCAGCGCCCGCGAGCGCGCCTCCTAAAATCGAAAGTATGACTAGAACTCGGCTCAAGAATTTCATGCGCGACCTGCCGTCAGGACCACTCCCTCCTTAGTACCCAAGCACGGCGCATCTCAGGAGCCCACATCCAACTCCATTGACCACGACTGCGCTACTCCGACGCCGAGGAGTGCCAGCCAAGTCAAGGTTACCCCCTGGATCTGAAGACTGAAGTCAACGAGGCCGTGGACAAGAACAGCAACGGATGCCGCACTTGCAACGATCGGGATCGTGACGTTGCGGCGGCGCCCCAACGCTCCGCGAAAGGTTCTCCAGATTAAGGAGCCGACACCCGCGATAAACAGGATAGCAACAGGGATACCAAGGCCTTGGAAGACCTCAAGGTAGGTGTTGTGTGCCTTGTCCCACTTGACTATGGGATCAATCCGAGCATCCCGATACATAGGAAACACGTGCTCGAAAGTGCCGTAGCCAAAACCGAGCAATGGCTGGTCCCAAATGGACATCATGACCGTAGCATAGACGGCAAGTCGGTCATCCGCCCGAAATCCTTGTGCGGAAAGGCGAGTTGCAAGAAGCTCGCCAAAAGTTAAGGCAATCCCCAAAACCATAAGCAGCGCAAGGACTGCCGCCACAGCAGCTGTACTGCGACGGTTCCGTCTCAGCATAACCGAGAGGACAGCCGCCACACCCAGGCCGAGAAATCCAGCCGTGATGCCACCACGTGACCCCGTGAGGACCAGCGCCAAGGCAATGATGGCACCAACTGCCAACCAACCACCAGCCGGTCCAGTGAGAGATGCCATCAGTCGAACTGCTTGCCGGCCGCCCCCTCTGTTCGCGCCCGCTGCAAAGGCACTCAATGCAGCACCCACCGAGGCAATCAACCCAATGGCGGCGTATGTTGCGTAAGAATTTCGATTGATGAATGTGGAGGTCACCGCATCGAGATAATGGACTTTGTCAAACCAAAGGATTGTCTTCGGAAAAGCGAAAAACGCCACCAAGCCATAAAGTGCATAGGCGAAGCCGATGACGGCGACCGCCTGAACGATCAGCATTGCGCGCCACGCGAAGCGACCAAGTTGCAGCGCAAGCCAAAATACGCAAGCCGCCGTCACGAGTCGCAACAGCGCCAATGCGGTCGCATCGCGGTTGACGCTGATGCTACCAGATACATTCAACTCGAGAGCCTCTCGAGCCATGCCCCAAATCGGATTCTGATACGTCAAAGGAACCCAGCTAGACATCTGAGCCACGCCCCATAAACCCGTCGCAGCCAAGGCCGCAGCTGCGGGCCAGACCCTGCGTAGAGCAACCGGATGCGCCCCACCCTGCATTGCAATTCTGAGTTCATAGATTATGACCAGCCCGCACGCCCATAGCGCGTTAATCGCCCACGCGATGGGGCGATTTCCTCCAAGCCAGAAGGGCGCGACGGCAATTCCCGCGACCAATGCTGCGCAAATGCTCGCGTCGAACGCGGGCGAGAGCTGGTTATTATGTGAGCGAGCCGACAAATGAAGTGGCTTTCGAACGCTATCCGTTCTTCGCTCAGTACGCATACACACGCAGCCCACTGTTCAATACGTGTGAGATCGCCGGAGATAGGGTACACGTGTTGTCAGTACTTATACGTCGCCCCGAGCGTAAAGACATTCCGCTCGAAGCTGTTGTCCTCGAAGTTGGACTGGAGATTTACGTACTGCCATTCGAACGTTGCGGCCATGTTGCGCCAAATATAGTAGCTCATCGTGGTTCCAGCCACCCACTGATCGTCTGAACGTGCCGAATCCTTATACTCAATGTTCGTATAGCCAAAGCGAGCGGAAAGTGACCAAGTATCGGTAAGTATATAGTCCGCCCGGGCGGCAAAAGACGTTGCCTCCACAGGAGAACCAAACGGGTTTCCAGGACTGGGTAGGGTGGAATCGCCGAGTTTGCGGTCTGCATCAAAGGCGATTACCAAGTCCCGAGTCGGATACCAGAAGAGGCGCCCCCCCAAAACTGTGCCTTCGATGGTAGCTATGGCGGGATCGCTATATTCCTGCCGTTGATAGCCAGCAAACAACTCACCGCGGAAAAGGCTGATACGGTCTGATCCAACGCCGGCGACGATGCGCTGCCCCTCGGAATCGAAGCCGCTGTAGCGAAAGCGACGCCAGTTTTGCGACGGTTCCAAAAATGCATAGAAAACCGGACTAAACCACGAGCCGATTCGACCGGAGAGCGTGTAAATGGCGTGGTCCCGATAGTCCTGATCAAAGTGTTGTCCCAAAGTGTCGGTCACGTCGTCGTAGTTCGTCCAGGTCACAACCGTTCCCAGTGCGACGAATACGGGGCCAAACGACTTTTGCGCGGACAACGAGCCGCTGGTCATACCGTAATCGAGAGGACTGACAATCGTGACAGGCCCCGTTGATGTGAGCAGAGTTCCAGCATTATTGATGTCGGTGCGGCGGGCATAATCCAGGTCGGCCTTGATCACAAAATCCCGTTGGACTTCCCAAACATGGCTCGCACCGAGGTTTCCATTTACGACATTCGCATCATCTTCCTGACCGTAAAATCTGGCATCGATGAAGCCATAGACCGTTGATTTGTGAATGCCGTTATTCCGGACTATCTCTAGCGAAGGCCTAAAGCGTGCACCCCAGTCTTTCGTCGGGTGCTGGTTCGCTTGAAACACATTGTCATCCCAGACAACGCCAGTCAGCACACTGGCATAGACCATCCAATCGCCGAGAGGCACGCCGGTGTATTCACGCGACGGCCCATCGATCGGATTGGTAGGAAGGGAGTGCCTGGACGAGTAGTAAAGTTTCTGGTCCCAGCCTTGCGTACCTGCACCGAAATTCTCAGCCGATGCGGAAGACGTAAGAAACAGGCTGGCGATAGCCGCAACGGCCTTCCAGTTTCCTCTACTGCCTTGTGTCCTTGCTCCGAGCAAGACGACTTCCCCTCATCTCGATAAGTGCTCAAGCCAAAACATCGAATCTTCCACTACCTGCGAGGGAGTAGCACATAGAGCTCAATCGACCGGCCCGTTGTATTCTTGATGTTTTCTAAGTCAGCTTATCAGCTCTCAGTAACGTGCAACACCCAGGCATCCGTGCTTCTGGCGATCGGCCGACAAACACTTGAGCCATGTGCTCATCTCGCCACAAAATCCGTGGGCCATTCACCATCAGAAGTAGCGCTCCGGCAGGCGCACAACATCGCCCGGCATGATCAGAACGCCCGCATCCAATGCATGCTCCTTCAGGCTCGATTCACCGAAGCGCTGAATGAGCACTCGTGAATTGCTGGCTCGATAAGTCACACCACCTGCAACAGCGATCGCGCTCAACACGTTGAGACCGCTTCGGTACGCATACTCCCCAGGCTTCTGGACCTCACCCAAAACGTAGATCGGGCGATAACTGGCAACATCGACTGTGACCTTCGGATCCCGAAGGTAATTTGACTTCAACTTCGTCGAGATCGCCTGTTCAAGCTCGGTCTTGAACAACCCTGCCGCCGGAATCGTCCCGGCAAGCGGCAATGATAGATAACCGCTCGGATCGAGTTCATAGTCACCGGAGATTTTGTCCTCACCGAAAACAGTAAGCTTGATCTTGTCCCCGGCCTGCAACTTGATCAGCGGCCCAGTTCCTTTCGTAGGCCCAGCCCCGCCACCTGAACGGGCAGGATTGGTTCCGAGCGATCCCACCGCTGACCCAAGTTGCGGTGCATCGCTACACGCGCTCAAGCCCAACAGAACAGCGCCAGCTGCGGTCGCAATCGGAACTGCGGCACAGAAACTCGATATCGCTCGAGAGAGCACGTGGGCCATGTAGACAACGCCTGGCCGACGACACGATACCTGCTTAGCAGAGCGCGCAAAAACGGCGAAATAATTCATCGAAACATACCACCCATGCGACTCTGCCGAGGAACGTTCTGCCCATCAGTAGCGCCGACAGCCCCCGACACCGCAATCAACATGAGGCTACCTCCTCGAAACAACAGAACAATAAGCGCGCGCTGGTGCAATCCGTACATTGCACGGCGTCACTGCCGTCCCAAACTGCATTCCCAATGGGCAACGCTAAAGCCGCAAACCATTCACATACGCGCTCCGAACTCTATCCACACATCCCACCAGCGCACGCACTACCACCCAATCTTAAGTCAATCTGCCCACTGGCAACACGTAGATCAATGTCGCGTTGAGGAAATTAAGACGGCCTCTCGATGCCCCATCCTCACATTCACGCCCCAGCATGAATCCGCTATGGTCTGGAGCCATCGTCAGTTTGGACTGGCTGGGCCACCACCAAATCCGCCCACATTCGCAAACCCCACCGGGCTAAAGGGCGCTACCCCGCCTCCACCTCCGCTCGGCGTACCTGCTCCGGCGGTTTGAGCGCCACCGCCTCCGCCCTCGCCTGGCGCCTGCGCGACGGCGTAGCAAGCCTGGAAGGCCGGGCTCGCAGTGGCGACGGCTTTCGCCACGATCTCGGCGCCTTGTGGGTCAGACTGCTTCAACGCGGCCTGGGTGCGAGAAAGACACTCGCACAGGGGTTCAAGTAACGTCGGCTGAGCCTGGGCGTTCTCGATCACGGCGCTCGCGGCGCTTGGATCTGCACGCAGGAGGGGGGTAATTGCCGGGCAGATTTGCTTCGGAGTGTTCGCGTTAGCGGCGATCACTTGTTGAAGAGAAATCATCGCATCGCCAGTCGGCTGCTGGGCCAGAACCTCTCCAGGCGCGAGCACGACCATCATCGCGGCGCCACCGCATAGCAACGTCAGCCACCGCCTACCAACTGCCCCTATATGCATTCTAGCCCCCAATCACAGTCCCGCAGCACCGCGCTATGCGTCTTCCCTCGGGCAGGCGCGAGCCAACACCGTGGCGAATTCATGGCCACTGCTCCGCGACCGTCAAGGCACCAAGTGAGAATAAGGGTTGGCAATGCACAAAGAGATGCAAATCCAGCACACAACTACACGCTTGAATACATGGTGTGCGCTCGCTTCAACCGCCATTCCAGGTGAAGGCGTGCTATCTGTCCTTCGAATCGAACCGCATAGCGCCTAAGGTGACGCATTCACCGAACGACTAGATGGCCCGATATTCCGCAGCCAAGAGAGCCGGCTCGAAAAAGCGATTGCCCGTCATGAAGACACTGATCTTCGACCTCAACCTGAAATTGCGCTGGATATCGGATCATCTCGACGCAACCTCCGCCCTAAGGGAACTCGCTGGCGCTCGTCCCATCGATGCCGTTAGCGAAAGCCTCGCGCCGGACGACTGGAACTTCGCCCGAGTAACCGACGCAGTTGCGCGCGACGTGGAAGAATGGCAATCGCTGGGAGCACCGGCGAGCATCAACCCCTTGATGCATCCTGAGGCTTGGCGCAGGCACAAGGACTCCACACTAGACGATCGATAACTGAACACCATTGCTGTTGGCACATTTTTGGGGAACCAAGCTATGTCTCCCGACGACCAACGTCCATCGCGCGAGCAAGAGAACATAACCCCGCAGCACAAGTCGGGGTATGATCAAATCATTCTGATCATCGAGGAGGACGACCGGCACGAGCCACGCGCGCAAATCCAGGCTCTCCTGCTTCTTGTTGTAGCAGCCGTCCTCGCCGCGGCCGTCACAAGCGCCATATTCGTCGGTGAGAGCCTACTGTTGAGAACGGTCTTGTTCCTCGCCATCGGTTTCATCGCGGCGCGCGTTCTGCTCTACCTATTTCCGTGACAAATATCCGCTTACCCCGACCAGAACTCAGCTTTAACGCAAGCCGCGGCATCTCACCTCCTCGCCGCTACCAGTAGGAGCCTTGGACCCGAAGACTGGAGCTCCATCCTCTCCGGCGAAGTCGCAGACTATATGGCCGATAGACACTCCGCTTCGGAGATCCCAGACGCTAAGGCGGAGGCAAAAAGATCCGTCATTAAAGCGGGCAATCTCAAAGCGCCCGAAAGTGGGATTCGATCCGTACGTTGTGACAAAAGCTATCGGAAACAAACAGTGCCGTCCTCGCATCGATCCCAATTAGCAGAGCACGAAACCGTACCCTCGCAGCGCAGGCCAAGTGCCGAAGAGATCATCCGGCTTGTCGAAGAAGCAGATCGCAACGAACGACGCGCCAAAATCGATGCTCTACTTAGCCTGATCGCTGCAGTCGCCATCGCCGCAGGCATCACAGCTGCCATGATGGTTGGCGACAATCTGCTGTTGGCCACCCTCATATTCCTTGCCGTCGGCTTCATCTCGGCCAAGCTACTGCTCTACCTATTTCCATAACAACACGGCAGCCATTCTCCGCAGCGCCCCAAGAAATTCCCACGCGCGGGGCAATCCTAGTTTCCTCAGGCAATTCCGGACCGCTCTCGAAGCACGCCTAGCCTCGCTCAGCTTCACCACATCACCACGGCGTCTGGCGAAGGGCGCCAAGCGATCGCTTCGGCCAAGCGCCCGCATCTCGTTCCTCTCAGCGACGCTGCCATTGACCTGTTGTCCGGAGTGCCAAAGTTCGCAGGCCCCTTCCTGTTCGGCCAGGATGGGCTCACACCATTCACTGGATACAGCGAAGGCAAGAAGCGCATCGACGAGCGCATCGAGGAACTCGTCGAGGGGGAGTTCGCGCCGTGGACCTTGCATGATCTCCGCCGCACATGCGCAGCTCAGCGCCGCGAGGCTGTTGAGCATGTGGATTGCAGTTGGATGGTCGGGGCCGAATGATTTCTGGAAGATGGCGAGCGCACGCGAGGAAAGCGGCTCGGCAGCAGTGCGGAGGTCAAGGGTCAGAGGTCCGCCAAGCTCTTGAGGGACTGGGCCACGCTGGGATGCTCGTAGCCTTGGGCCTTTTCGAGTATCTCTATCGCGCGTTTGTACAGGGCCTCGGCGTCGGAATACCGGCCTTGGGCACTATGCAGCGTGGCGAGATTGTGCAGGGAATTGGCCACATCTGGATGCTCGCCCCCAGCGTCATGACGCGGATGGCCCACGCATTCTTGTGGAGCGTCTCCGCTTCTGTAAGCCGGCCCAGACTGTGATAGAGCGCTGCCAGATTGTTGAGGGTGGTTGCGATATCGGGATTGTTGGCGCCGTGTAGCTTGCGATGAATTGAGAGTGCGCGCTGGTAGATCGGTTCTGTTTCAGCTAGTCGCCCCTGGCTAACGAGCAATGCCGCAAAATTATTCAGTGACTGAGCAACGTCCGTGTGCTCGGAGCCAAGCGCTGCCTCACGGATGCGGAGTGCGCGCTTGTAGAGGTGCTCAGCCTCGGCGTATCGGCCCAAGATTTCGAGGAGTCCGGCCAGGTTGTCGAGTCCGGTGCCGAGAGTGGGATCTCCAGGATCGAGTGTCTTTTCGCGAATGGCCAATGATCGCCGGTATCGGGTTTCAGCGTCTTCGAACTTGCCGAGCTTGATGGAGAGGGCTGCGACGGCATCGAGTGCGGTCGCGACATCTGGATGATTGGGGCCAAGCAACGCTTCGGCAAGACGCAGAGCGCGCGAGACTAACGGTTCAGCCTCTGCATAGCGACCGAGAGCTTGGTAAGAGTGGCCAAGCCAGCCAGTCGCCCAGGCCACGCTGGGATGATGTTCGCCATGGGCTGCAAGGCACGTTAAAGTCGAGAGGAAGGATGCGCGGTCAATAGGCAGCTCTTTGACCCAAGTGTCCGATGCGAAGCTGCCAGAAAGAACCTGCCGGCCAATAAAACTATGTCACACCGTAAAACGCTTTGTCGCGCACATCGTGTTTGTCGAGTAGCCGTCGTTGACAGGATCTCTGACCTTACTCCTTGATCGCCATATAGTCGTCGCCCCTGGAACGGGCACAGCTCACGGCTCCGAGAGCGATAAAGATGGAGCTGGAGAAGGCAGAAATAATCACGCCAGCACGATCAATGCGAGCAAGTTCGACCATGAAAAAGCAGCGCACGCTCCTTAAGAATGCAACGTTGATCGCCGGTACAGGCGAAAAGCCGCTCCTTCAAAGTTTTGTTCTCCTCGAAGGAGATCGAATCATCGGCGTCGCAGAGCGTCTGGACGGCCTGCCGCGAGATTCGGATCAAGTAGAGATCGATCTGACCGGCAAGTTTGTCCTGCCCGGTTTCATCAATACCCACGATCACGTCGCGACGAAGCGCGTGCGCGGTCATCTCGGGGCGCAGGCGCTTGTCAGCGACGAAATACTGCTCGGGATTTGCGTCAAGACCGTGCTGTCGAATCTGGCCGAAGGCATCACGACCATTCGTGAAATGGGCTCGCGAAACGGCCTCAGCCGAATTATGCGCGCGATGATCGAGAATGGTCATCTGGTCGGCCCGCGTATGGTGATCGTTGGTCGCGCGTTGACCGCGACGGCGGGCTACGCATCCCGTAATGGTGTCGAGATCGACTCGCCCCTCGAGGCCCGCAAAGCTGCAGCGCAGCAGATTAAAGAGGGTGCGGACTGGATCAAGTGCATGGCCAGCATCGAATGGGAGCTCGCAGCGGGCGAGCCCATCAGCGCTATAAACCTCGATGTGGCGACGATGAAGGCGGCCTTCGACGTCGGCCATCATCACGGCAAGCGCTGCGCTGTGCACGCCATCTGCGACGAAGCGATCGCAAACGCCCTCGAGGCGGGCGTGGATACTATCGAACATGGCATCATGCTGAGCGCGCGCACTGCCGAGGAAATGGCGCGTCGGGGCACCTATCTCGTCCCGACATTCAGCGGCTATCTTGAGCACTGCAGGGACTGGGGACGCGGAGAAGGCGTCCAAAGGCATGGCGAGCTCCTCCGCCAACATCACGCGCCTGGTTTCCGCAACGCTCTCAATGCGGGCGTCAAGTTCGCGTACGGCACCGACACGCTCGGGAATTTCGTCGACGAGACGAGGCTCATGCAGGAGGCCGGCGCTAAGCCGATGGACTGCGTGCTGGCGGCCACCCGGTGGGGCGCTGAGCTTCTCGGCCTTGAGGATAAGATCGGCACGGTCGAGGCTGGCAAGTTCGCGGATCTGGTTGTGCTCGACGCCAACCCGCTCGAGAGCGCGGCGGCGTTTGGAAGCATCCATCGCGTCATCAAAGGCGGGCGCGTCCTGGACCCCCGCCACATTCCGATCTGATCGCGCAATCGTCGCCCCAAGTACGCTATCTGCGCCGGGAAATGAAGCGCGGGCGATGCTGACAGGAATCGCCTGCGAGCTTTGTCCGTTGAGGAAACCTGTGTCACCCGGTAAAATTCGCCCGAAGGATCGCTCGTTAACGCGCGATCCGATGGCCGAGTTTTGCGTTGGAGGACCGGAAATGAAGCCAGGCGACGGTATGAGACCTCGGAAGGCCGGTTCCGTCGTGGAGCTGAAGATCCGCTCAGGCCGAAAATTTATCAGCGGACTGGCGCGCGGTATTCAGCTCCTCGAAGCGTTCCGGCCGGGGGACGACTTGCTTACGAATGCCGAACTTGCGGCGCGATGCGGTTTGCCAAGGCCGACGGTATCGCGCCTCACGCACACGTTGAGCGAGCTGGGTTACATCGAACGCGGCGAGGACGGCGCGGGATATTACCTGACGCCGCGGATCTTGACGCTCGGCCATCCGATGCTGGCCAAGTTGCGCATCAGACAAATTGCTCGCCCCCTCATGCAGGAAATGGCTCGCGAGACGCATCTGTCCGTAGGGCTAGGTGTTCGAGATGGTCTGGAGATCGTCTTCATCGAGCGGGTGCGAAACAGCTCCGCTTCCTTTCTGGTTCAGGACATTGGTGCGCGATGCCCGATCGGCGTTTCCTCGATGGGGCGCGCGTATCTCGCCGGGTTGGAAGCGTACGAGCGCGAAGCCATTTTGGAGGAACTCGAGGCGACAATTCCGAAGAAGGACTGGCCGGGTACGTTGAACAGTATCGAGCGCGAGATGAAGCGCTTCGCGACGTCCGGATACTGCTTCAGTCTCGGTGAGTGGAAAAATCAGGCATTCGGCGTCTCTGTGCCACTGGTGCTTCCCGACGGCACGGTGGTCGCGATGAACTGCGGCGGGATGGGCCCGAAGGTCAAAGCCCTGAGCTTCGACAAGTTGGGGCGCCGGCTCAATCTGCTCGCCAAGCGCATTCTCATGAATTGGCCAGTTGCGAACGAGTCAAGCGCAAGCTGAGCCGCCTCGCTGACCTTACCCATCAGGCGCTGCCTCGCGCGCTTGCGTTGACGCTCGCCGCCAGTCGACGCGATGTCGCGCTATCGCGTGCCGACGGCCGGCACTGCCTTAGCCACCACTTAATCTAGAGACCTTCTTCAGCCCGACGATCCAGATGGAGATCAACAGCAGGAGTGCGGAGAGAACAATCAGCAGACTTGAGAGAGCTGCCACGGTCGGGTCCGTCCGTGACTCGATGTATTCGAGCATCTTAATCGGCAGCGTCGTGGTCAATGCGTCGGACATGAACAAGCTGATCGCGTAGTTGTCGAACGAGATGATGAAGACGAAGATCGCGCCGGAGAATATCGACGATTTGATCGTCGGCAGCGTCACGTAGATGAACGATTGAAACATGTTGGCGCCGAGCATGGTCGCCGCTTCCAGGACGCTCCGGTCTTCCATCTCCAGGCTCGCGACGACCGTGCGCACCATATACGGCAGTGTAATCGCGATGTGCGCCACCATCATGGCCTGCGTCGAGCTTATCAAGTCGATCGTCTTGAAGAATTGCAGCATGGCAATTCCGATCACGATCGCGGGCACGACGAGCGGTGACAGCAGGACGCCAATAAGGACGCCCTTGCTGATGAATTCGTAGCGCGCCAGCGCCAGTGCCGATGTCGTCCCGAGAATGACCGAAACCGGCGTTGCGACGCCGGAGATCACGAGGCTCGTTCGAAGTGCTTCACCCAGGCCGTCCAGCTCAAGAATTTCGCGGTACCACTTGAAGGAGTAGGAACTTGGCGGGAAATACAGGAACGCCGCCTCGCCGAACGACGAGACGATGACGACGACCAATGGCGACAGGATGAAAAGCAAGATCACCAGAACCAGCGCCTTGAGCAAGATATGCCGCGAACCCGCCTTGCTCATTTGCCCGGCTCCGTTTGCGAAGACCGTCTGGTAAGGCGAGCAGCCGCCCACCAGTGCAGGATGACGGCGCTGAGGCTCACGACTGTGAGCACCATTGAGACGGCCGATCCGAACGACCAGTCCAGCAGCGTGAGTACTTGCTGCGCGACCATCGTCGGCATGACCTGAATGCCTTCACCGCCAAGGAGCGCCGGCGTCACGTAGGCGCTGATGCTTGCGGTGAAAACGAGGGTGGCGCCTGCAGCCAAGCCAGGAATGCTCAAGGGCAAAATCACATGCAGGAACCGACGCGGTGCGGACGCGCCGAGGATCATCGCGGCCTCTTCGAGCCGCCGGTCGATGCGCTCGATCGCGGACGCCAGGGGTAGCACCATGAACGGCAAGAAGACGTGGACGAGGCCGATGATCACGCCCACTTCCGAGAACAACAGCCGGATCGGCTCGTCGATCACGCCCAACGCGATCAGCGTTTGATTGATCGGCCCGCCGTTGCGCAACAAGATCTGCCATCCGAACGTTCTGATGACCACGCTGATCGTCAGAGGCAGAAGGGTGACGATCAGAATCAGGGTCCGCCACCCCGTCTCGAGCCGCGCCATCGCATAGGCGAGTGGATAAGCAATGATCGTCGCGGTCAAAGTGGCGTAAACCGCGATACGGATCGAGTTCCAAAGCGTCGAAACGTACTGGGTGTCGGAGAAGAAGCGCCAGTAGCGATCGAGCGTGAAGTTCCTATCAGCATCGAGAAAACTCGACGTCGCCATCACGGCAACTGGCAAGACGAAAGCCAAGAGCATGAAGGCGCCCCCCGGCCCAGCGAGCAATCCGAACGCCCATCGATCCCGATAGCGCGATGACATCACGAACCCCGATTGTCAGCCGATGGGTCGGCGAAAATCAGAGCGTCGCTCGGATCCCAGCGAAGCCACACCTCTGCGCCCTCTTCCAGCGTCGAAGGGATGTCGCCTTGACGGTTCACGATAATTGGTTGGTTCGCGATGGCACTGCGAAGCCGAAGTTCGGTTACGCCACCCAGGAACACGGCGTCTTCGATGCGGGCGGGAATGCCCATCTCCGCAGGCCCCGGACATGCGCTTGTCGCGCTGATTTGCTCGGGGCGAACCGAGAGCATCACGCTCTCGCCGCGCTGCAGCTGGGCATTTTCGGGCGGACGAATGTGCATTTTGTGGCCGCCGACATCAACCGTCAGCGCATTCGCGCTCGCCTCGAGCACTTGGCCAGAGAACACATTCGACTTACCGATGAAGTTGAGGACGAACGGCGTCTTCGGTCGCCGATATAGCTCGATCGGGCTGTCGATCTGTTCTATCCGTCCTGCGTTCATGACCGCGATGCGGTCGCTGATCCGCAAGGCTTCGTCCTGGTCGTGGGTGACGAACAGCGTCGTAATGCCGACCTGTCGCTGCAGGGCCTTCACCTCCATCTGCATATGGTCGCGCAGAGCGCGGTCCAGAGCTGCGAACGGTTCGTCGAGCAGTAGAAGCGTGGGATTGAGAACGATGCTCCGCGCAATCGCGACACGTTGCTGTTGTCCGCCGGACAGTTCACCGGGATAGCGGTGCGCAAGGTCGCGCATCTTCACGATATCGAGCACGCGAGGAACGGCGGCGTCGATTTCCGCGCGCTTGGTGCCACGCATTCTCAAGCCGAAACCCACGTTATCGTGGACGGTCATGTGAGGGAAGAGCGCGTAGCTTTGGAAAACGAACCCTACGTTGCGCTGATGGGGCGGGACCGGGACAATCTCTTTGCCCTTGATCTGGATCGAACCCTTTGTCGGATCGACGAGACCCGCTATTGCCCGCAGCAGCGTCGTCTTTCCGCAGCCGCTGGGGCCGAGCAGAGAGATGAGCTCACCCTTGTAGACCGTCAGGTCGATCTGCGTAAGAGCAGCAGCGTCCCCATAAATTTTGGAAAGATCGCGAACTTCGAGATCAATCTCTCCGGTGATGTTGTGATCCATGTCGCAATCCGGCCCAGGGCATTCTGCCCTGGGCTTTATGGGGTGGGTTCGCGGCAGATGTGACGATGCTTAGCCGGCGATTTCGCGGTTCCAGCGATCGAGCAGGTCGGAGCGTCGATCGTTGAAGGATCCCCAGTCGAGCTTGTGCAGTTTCCGAATGGCGTCCTGGTTGATCGGGGCGCGGTCGGCCATACTGGCAGGAAGTTCGACGCGGCGATTGACGGAGCCTGCGATGCAGCCCTCTGCCAAGGCTCGTTGAACTTCGGGCGTCAGGCCAAAATCGATGAACTCGGCGCCGAGATCGGCTTCCGGGGCATTACGGATCAACGCCGCTCCGTTGAGGCCGACGAACCCGCCTTCCTTGGGAACGGTCAGGTTGATTTTCGCGCCAGCATCGGCATGTCGAAACACGTTCTTTGCGTAGAACGGCGCGGCGGCTTTTGCTTCCCCCTGAACGAGAAGATTCAAGGCGATATTGGTGTTCGAGTAGATCGTCAGAAAATTCGGCTTGAGCTCCTTGAGGTACTCGAACCCTGGAGTGAGGTCGTATTGCGCCTTCTCGACGGGCAGACCGCTTTTGATGGACGCGGCCATGGTCAGCAACATGCTGTGGGTCGCAAAATTGCTCGGAGGAATGAGTATCGACCGCTTGAACTCCGGCCGCCACAGGTCGGCCCACGATGCCGGCGCCTTGATAGACGTGTTGAAGGCGAGGCCGGTGAGAAGCACCAGAATGGCAACGCCGGATCCGTCCTTGAACTGCAAAGCCGGATCGACGTCGGCAAGCGCGGGCATCTTGTCCTTAGGTAGCGGCTGCACCAAATTGAACCGCCCCGCTTGCTCGACCACCCAGTCGTCCGCCAACATCACGCTGTAGGTCGGCTTTGCCTGCTCGGCTCGAATCTTGCCCACCAACTCCATGCCGGCGCCGGGAACGAACTGCACCTTGGCGCCGGTCGCTTTTTCGAACGGTGCGATCCAGACCTTGGCGATAACGTCGCGGATATCAGTGTATCCGATGACATGAAGAACTTTGCCCTGGCCCTGGGACAGAGCGGGAGCTGCGACCATCGCGCCGAGACTGCCGGCCATTCCCGCAACGAATTTGCGACGAGAGATCCTCTTCATCTAACGGCCCTTCGCGTTTTGTGTGTCAGGGAACTTCGGTGGCTCAGCAAATTCGTTGGCATGTTTGCGCTCGTCGTTGTTCGGCAACGGTCTGCTGTCAGCATGGATCGAATTATCGCTACTCGATCGACGACGACACGGCGACAAAGCGTTTCACCTGGTGACATAGTTTTGTCGGGGAGGAGAAGCTCGCGCGGAGCTTCATGGCACGAAGATGTGTCGAGGTGCTCACAATCGGATTTCTCGCTAGGGACCTAACGACGTGCACTGATAGCGAGATCTGCGCAGCCTCCGGCCGCTTGTCGAAGCCCGCAAGTACGCCTGTGTCGTCGGCAGGCGCCACTCGGAATCTTCCGCCTTTCACGTGAAGGGCGATTGCACAGGCGTGCGCGGTCCTGTCGCTTCCTCCAGAACCTGCAATGCGAGCAGCACGATCGCTGTCAGCAGGATCATGTTCCACGGATGCTCGCCAAGCTTGGCAGCGGCATCAGCAAGGCGGGATGCTTTGAGCCCATCAATCTCTCGATGGAAAGAGGTGCTGGATGCGCAAGAGGCAGCAATAGCGCGCGTAGTACTCAAATGCTCGCGCCTCGTTGAGCCGATTCTGAACGGCGGCGGATTGAACGGTGGATTGGGCGTGCCTGATACTGACCGAAATTGGCGCTCAATAGTGCCCGCAATCGGGCGCTTAAGTCACGTCCGCCCATTGGCAGAAGGCTGGACAGAGCACGCGGCTTTCCGGGTCCGCTTTCTCTGCACAGCTGTCGTGGGCGTGCCGCGTTCGCGTCGGCGACCAGATGCTCGACACGTTGCCACCAGTTCAGCCTGGCCGGCACCGGTGCTGGACTGACAGGCCAGGTAAAATCATGGAACCGATGAGACGCTGCTGCATGGCTTGCCCAGTGCCGGTGTGGTAGGGGGGATCACGTCGGCAACAGACGCCCGCCACGCAACAGTCTGGACTCCGGCGCCTTCGCCGCGGCGCGCCCCTGCCTGTCCACAGTTCTTTTGAAGCACTATGCACTCTCCTGCATTCGCCTGAACCGGTGTGAAACTTCGCCCCGCGCTCGAGCGTCAACATCTCTCTCGACGGCAGCGCACGGCTCAGAAATCCTCGCGCGTGATGCGATCGAGGAGGACGGTGCGTGAGCCGGACCTGGAGTGTGACAATGTTCGTGCTGGGTAGCGGCGTCGCGACGTTCGCGATCGCGACACCTTACAGGTACGGCGCATGGCTCGATCCAACAGCGACCATGGCCATCGGAGGTCTGACGCTGAATTACGGCGCCGGCCTTCTGCTGGCATTGATCCATGTCGCCAAGGTCACCTTGGTTGCGGCGATCGTCCCGGCGTGGCGAAGGAGCGCCTTGGCCGGGTCCATGGGCGTCGCGATTTCCATTCTTCTCGTGGGTCTGTCGGTCTGGAATGCGGTTGCCCTGTTCGAACTCCAACGGTCCGCGCGCGTCACCGACGCGGGTGCGGCTGCCGAGCGTGCCGACATCGCGCGTTCTGAGCTGAAGACTGTTGGCGAGCGGCTGAAGGTCGTGGGGTGGAAACCGCTGGCGACTGTCAACTCTGAAATCGCGGCCGAGCGGCATGATTGGAGGTGGGACGCCACTTCAGGCTGCACGAAGGTGGCGAATGGGGGACAGCGCCTGTTCTGCGCGCGGCTCGCGCATCTCGAGGCCGCGCGCGCGACGGCAGCTGAGGCCGAGCGCCTCCACGAGCGTGAGGCAGAGCTTCGCCGTCAGCTTTCGCGTCAGCCGGGGGGCGCGGAAAGCCAACAGCCCGATCTGGCCATGCTCGCGGCGTGGCTCGACATCTCGCTCAGAACCGCTGAAATTCTGCGCACGCTGTTCTGGGCCGCAGTCATCGAAGTGGCCGAGATAGGCGCATTCGGGTTCGCGAGCTTCTTCTGGTCGACAGCGGGAGCGCGCGTATCAGCCACGAAGGCCGAACATGCGCCGGCGTCGGCAATTGCGAACTCGAATGCGGATAAGGTGTCAGTTTCCATGCGGGACGCGCCGCTGAAATCGGATCGGGGACGGAGGGCAGGCAGGACCGATCGCGAAAGCACCGGCCGACGCGCAGGCAAGGGGCCCCGGCCGTGGGGCGAGCCGAGTTCTGCGTCGAGGGAAGTGGGCGTGCCGCTCAGGGCGGTCCACACGTTCGTCGCGACGCTGAGCCGTGGTCCGGACCTTCGCGCCGCCGGAGCTGACCTTCTCGAAGCGTACAAAGGGATGCAAGAGACGCGCGGCTGGCCGAGGATCGCGCCCAATGTCTTCGGACAGCTCTTGAAGCAGGCCGTCGAGGCTGTGGGCGGGTGCAAGCTCAAGGCCTCACGTCAGTTCTACGTGGGCGTTGGCCTCCCGCTGTAAGCTTGGCGCGGATGCTGTCCGGAGCATCGCACGCAATGTCGGCCACATCCGGCGGTGGCGCACGACTTCGTCTTCGAGAATCCGGCATCGCGCAATCAAGCCTCTCGACGGCCGACACGTTCCGGCGGTCATCCGGACGAAATTCGCCCGCCCACCAGTTATCCCACGCGCACGGTCGTCCCGCCCTTGAGGTGGGCAAGGCGGGCGGGATAGCCCTCGATCTCGGGAGGACCGCGGCCGAGGATGGCATCGAGTGCGTCTGCCCACAACTCGAGCGCCGCCCGCTTCTCGGCGTCGAATTCATAGCGATTGTAGACGCCGTCCGTGAGATTGCCCGCCCGCTTGCCGCCGTGATTCAGGATCCGCTCGCGTACATCCCTCGGCACGCCAAGCTCGCTCATGCGCGTGCCGACCGTGCGTCGCAGATCGTGCATCGTAACGTCGGGGATATCGAGTTCCGCGCGGGTGCGCTCCATGGCTTTGCTGACGCTGCGCGGGAGGATGTGGGTGCCCGGTATTTCGCCTGGGAAGGCAAAGGGACCGTCGCCTGCCCGCCCAAGAGCATCCCGAAAAAGACGGGCGGCCTGTGGGCTGAGCGGTACCCGGTGTAGGTTGCGGTTCTTTGCCCGTCCGCTCGGGATAGCCAGCAATGGGCGGGCAGACTCGAGATCAAGGTCCGCCCGTCGGGTGGCGGCGAGTTCGGCCCGCCTCAGTCCCGTCAGCAGGGCGAGGCGTACGATAAGCCCGACGGTTGGCGCCATAGGCGCCCGCCCGCTTTCGATGCCCTCCCACAGCGTGCGGATGTGCTCGGCGCCCGCAATGACCTCCCGCGGGCGGTAGGCATGTCGATTCCTCAGCCCGGTCGCGGGATTGCTGTCGACGAGGCCGCGATCGATTCCGAAGGCGAAGATGGAACGGACGACGGCCCGGGCAAGGTCCGCTCGTCGCGTGGCACCGCGCGCAACGGCCTTGTTGATAACCATCACGATCTGATCCCGCGTCACTTGCTTGGCGGACAGGGCACCGAGGGCCGGCAGGACGTCACGGGCGAGCACGTGTCGATAGTCCCGCTCGGTGGTGGGACGGAGGGGACTCCCCTTGGCGAAGCGCTCCTCGACGAGTTCCGCGAACGTCAGCTCATGCCGCTCGCTCTGTCGCCGAGCGACGGGATCGGCACCCGTGCGGATGGCGGGACGTTGGCGCTCAGCCACGGCGATGGCATCGGCCAGCGCGATGTCGTCGAGCCTGCCAATCTTCAGCTTGCGCCGTCGACGCTTCCGCCCGACGGCGACGTCGTAATGCAGGTACCAGGTCGCAGTCCCGCTCGGCAGCGCCAGCAGCACGAGACCGCGTGCGCCATCGATGCGGAACTCGCGGGCGGCACCGGCTGCGGCCACCCCGCGGGCCGCGCGGCGGATGGCTTTCACGTTCGCCGGAAGGAGGGTGGATGCAGAGGGTTTCAGGGCCACGAAGAACGCTCGCCTCGGAGATGGATTTGGCCCATATTTGGCCCATCGGGACAAAACTTCAAGGGGCGGCGTGAAGCGACGTGAAACGGGACAGGCGTATTATTTTACGTAATATCAGTATAATACATGGTTCATCTCGTTTCACGAAGGTGCAAGATGTTTCAATGACGTCCTGATTGTGGATCTGGGGGTCCCCCGTTCGAGCCGGGGAGGCGGTACCAAAGCCAAATCAATGGCTTAGCTCTGAGACGCGATGCGCGACCGTGTCGAGCGAAGCGAAGACCCGGCTTTGGCCGGCAAGTAGCGCTGCGTCGTTCAGGACGGCTACCCGCAATAAAGCGCACTCCGAACCGGATGAGCAGGGCCGATGAGCCGGAGGAGTATCCCGACGAACTCCGGTTCGTGGTGTCGCTCGCTCCATGGGGCGATCCGCCCAGGCAGGCATTTGGCGCCACGAAATTCCTGCCCGTCATCGACCAAGCGACGCTCAATATGTAGCCTCAATTTGATGCAGGCAAACTGAAGTCGCCTTGATCGGCTGATCCTGCAAATCACCCGACGCTCACTCAGACAATGAGCGCGCCGCCGTCGATGTAGACGATGGAGCCCGTGGCAAAGCCGTTCGCCATGAACGAGAGGATCTGCTGGGCGATGTCCTCGCCGAGGCCTACACGTCCGACGGGAAGACCAGCGGCCACCTTCGAGAGCATGTCGAGACGCTGAGCCTCCGGCATCGCGGCGCGGATCGGCGTATCGACAATACCGGGCGAGACGGCATTCACGCGCACGGGCGCGAGCTCGAGCGCGAGGCTGCGCGCGAGCGACTCGAGCGCCCCGTTGGCGGCGCCGACAATCGCCGCCGCCGGCCGCGGACGGACGCTCAGGAAGCCGGACACGAGCGTCAGCGAGCCGCCGGCACGGATCTCGGCCGCACGCGCGACGCGCCACGCTCCCCAGAACTTGTTCTCCATCGTCGCGCGCACATCATCCATCCGCACGGTCTTGAAGGGCCCCGTGCGAAGCTGGGCAGCCGTGACGACGACATGATCCACAGCACCGCACGCTTCAAACAGCGCATTCACGCTGTCGTCGCTCGTGACGTCGGTGGGAATGGCACTTGCACCGATCGACCTCGCAGCCGCCTGGAGGCGCTCGGGCGTGCGCGCAGCAATGATGACCTCGGCACCATCGGCCCTTGCCATCGCGGCCGTGGCGAGGCCGATGCCGGAGGAGCCACCGACAACGACGACTTTCTTGCCAGCGAGCTTCATATCCTCTGCCTCCTATTCTAGAGCGTCACGTCGGCTCGTAGCGCTTGCCGATGCCGGGCTTGCTCTGGCCGAGACCCGGGAGCTCCCAGACGCCGGCACCGGACGGATTGGTGTCCGCTGCGATATCGACGTCGATGAGATAGGGCTTGTTGGCCGCGATCGCCTTGCGGATCGCGTCGCCTAAATCGGCGGCGCGATCCACGCGCACGCCGGCGACACCGGCGGATCGCGCCATGGCGGCGAAGTCCGGATTGTAGCGCTGCCCGGTCGTCGGATCGTGGAAATCGGTCGCGAGCTCGCGGCCGCCGAGATATCCGCGCTGCAGGCCGCGGATCGACGCGTAGGCGTAGTTGTTCCACACGACCCAGACGACGGGCAGATTGTACTCGACGGCCGTGCCGAGCACGTTCGCGTGCATGAAGAAGGCGCCGTCGCCGCACACGGAGACGCATGGACGATCGGGCGCCGCGAACTTCGCGCCGAGCACACCTGCGACGCCGAAACCCATGGGGCCAAAGCCCATGGAGCCGATCAGCGAGTCCGGCCGCCGCGGTTTGCAGAAGCCGAGCAGCCAGTTGTGATGCACGCCGATGTCGCTCACGAGTATGGCATCCTCCGGCAGGCAGCGGTCGATCTCGTGGGCCGCGCGCTGCGGATTGATCGGCGAGGTATCGTCCGAGAAGCCGGGCGCCACAAAGGCATCCCACTCCTTACGGTAACCGTCGATCGCGGCGAGCCACTTCCTGCGCGCATCGAGCTTCGCATCGATGGATTTGCGCGTTTCAATCTCGGCCAGCAGTTGGCGCAGGAACGTGCGCACGTCCGCCATGAGGCCGAGGGAGACCGGATAGTTGCGACCGATCTCCTCGGGATCGATATCGACGTGGATGAGCTTTGTCGGCGGGATCGTGAACGAATAACCCGGAATCCACGAGCTCGACGTGCGATCGTCGAAACGGACACCGAGGGCTAGCAACACATCGGCCTGACGGGCGGCGTGGTTCGCCTGATAGTGTCCGGCGCGCGCGACGAGACCGAGCGCGAGCGGATGGCTGGCGTCGATGGCGCCCATGCCACTCGCCGAGGCAGCAACGGGGATCTGCAGCATCTCCGCGAGCTTCAGCAGCTCCTCGGCAGCGCCGCCATAGCGCACACCCTGGCCGACCAGGATCACCGGGCGCTCGGCCGAGAGCAGCATGTCGACGGCCTTCACGACACCTTCAGGATCGGCGCCGCAGCGGCTCGAGATGTTCGCGCTCCATTCGCGCGGATCCGGCGTTTCTTCGGCTGCCCCTTCCATGAACACGTCGAAAGGAACGTCGAGAACCACGGGGCCTGGGCGGCCAGTGACCATCGTCTTCCAGGCCTGGCGGATCGCGAGCGGCACCATGTCGCCGCGTGTCGGCTGGAACACCTTCTTGCAGTAGCTGCGCACCGTCGAGGGAAAGTCGGCCTGATAGTGCCGGTAGAGCTCCTGGAAGGCCCCGCGATTGAACTGGCTCGTCGGCACATTGCCTGTGACGGCGAGGAACGGCACGGAGTCGAGGTAAGCATTGCCGAGCGAGATCGGCAGGTTGGCTGATCCCGGACCGCATGAGGTGAACGTCGCGACCGGCTGGCCGGACACCCGGTAATAGACGTCGGCCATGAACCCAGCGACGCTCTCGTGGTGCACTGAGATGGTCTTGATGTCGTGCGAGCGCTCGTAGAGCGCGTCGATGAGCTGGATATTGCCGTGCCCGCAAAGCCCAAAGGCATAGGGCGCGCCTTCCCGGATCAGATAGTCGACGATGACCTGTGCGCCGTTGAGCCTGTTCGGTGTCGCCATTTGAGCGCCCCCCCCTTTTGCGTCGTTTGCGACGTTTTGGGCGCGGCCTTGCCGGCGCCAATGCTGCCGGTGAGGCTATTTCTCACAATTCAGCACGTCAATTGATATTGTGGCATACTGGAAGACCGGCGAAACCGGCCAGCGACGCGGCAATCCGCACAGGGAGGCGAGAACGATGGAACGCAAATGGTGCATTCGCAACATCGCCGAGGTGCCGTGGCGGGAGTTCCCCGACCACTTCGGCGGGGCGCTGTCGAAGCCGCTCGTATGGCCGCAGAACGCCGATGCCAAGCACATCGACTATCGAATTTCGATGTACCAGCCGATGGCTTACGTCAAAACGCATCGCCACAAGACACAGGAGCAGATCTATCACGTGCTCAAAGGCGAAGGCCTGATGGAGATCGATGGAGAGAACCGGGTCGTCCGCGAGCACGACGTCATCTTCCTGCCTCCGGGCATCGATCATGCCATCTCCAACAGCGGCCTCGTCGATCTGGTGTTTCTGGTGATAACCTCGCCGGTCGAAGACGGGGCCGTGTAGGCGCGCTCCCGCGGAAGAACGAGGCAATTTCGGAGTTGAGACCTTGAGCGAGCGATCGAAGAAGGCGGCGGCGCAGCAATCCACGACCCGAAAGAAGTATGCCCGCCGTAAGGACAGTACCATTCTCTCGCGGAAGGCGGGGAGCGACGATCCCGCTCAGCGGGTCGGCGTGCAGTCGCTCGGCCGCGCTTTCGGCATCATCGAGGTCGTCGCGCGGCATCGCGATGGGATCGGCCTCGCCGATCTCAGCCGGCTCGTGGGATTACACAATTCAACTGCGTTTCATCTCGCGAAAACCCTCGTTTCCCTGGGTTATATCCGCCAGGACGCCGAGACGAAGCGCTATCGGATCGGCCGCCGAATGTTCACGCTCGCGGCGAGCGCGCTCGATGAGATCGAGATGATCCATCTCGCGACGCCTGTGCTCGAGGAACTGTCGCGGGCGACGGGGGAAAGTGCGCACTTCTGTGTCCGCGCGGGCGATGCCGTCGTGGTCTTGGCCCGCACCAGCGGATCGGGCGCATTTCAGATGACGGACCGCGTCGGGGTGACCCGGCCGGCACATTGCACGGCACTCGGGAAGGCCATTCTCGCTTCGCTCACGTCCGAGCAGCTCAGGCATTACATCCAGCGCAATCCGCTGACACCATCGACCAAGCGATCGATCACCGAGATCCCCGAGCTCATTCGCGAGATCGAAAATGTGCGCCGCACTGGCCTCGCCTTCGACGACGGCGAGTTCAATCTGGAGGTGCGCTGCGCCGGCGTCGCGGTGCGCGATTTCACCGGCGGCGTCGTGGGGGCTGTCGGCGTCTCGGGGCCGATCTGGCGTCTTTCCGATGATGTGATGCAGCGTCACGCGAAGATCGTCGCGGCGGCCGCGCGGCAATTGTCGGAGGACTTCGGCTTTCGCCCGACAGCGAATGGCGGTGAGTTGCCGGGGCTGGCCGACGGACCGGAACGAGGCGCGCGCTAGACGGTAGTTGACAGCGTGCGGCCATTGCGGAACTATCCTGCCATAACAAGAAACCACCTCTCATGATGCTGAATGAGCAAACGGGTGGAAGGCGCTCCGCAGAGAGCCCATTGGGAGGATATTTCGGAGATGACTCGCGTTGACCGTCGGCAGGTACTGAAGACCGGCGCCGCCTTCGCCGGAGGATCGGTGCTCGGGTTTCCCGCGATCGGGCGGGCCCAGGCGAACGTCATCAAGATCGGCCATCTCACGCCGCTGACAGGCTTCCTGGGTGCGCTCGGCGCGTACGCCCAGCTCGGCATCAAGATGGCGGAGGAAGAGATCAACAAGGCCGGCGGCGTCCTCGGGCGCCCGCTCGAGGTGATGTCGGAGGACTCGGTCAATCCGGCAACGGCATCGACCAAGGCCCAGCGGATGCTCGAGCAGAACGGCGCCGCGATGTTGCTTGGCGAGATCAATTCGGCTTCGGCGAAGACGATCATGCAGGTGGCAGCGCGCAACAAGCGCCTGTTCATGAGCATCGGCGCGCGCTCAGACGTGCTGCGCGGCAAGGACTGCAATCGCTATACCTTCCACGTGGATATTCCAGTGACGGTGATGGTCAATGCCGCCGGACAGGCGCTGGCCCGCGAGGGCCTCGTCAAGGGCAAGCGCATTTTCAGCATCACGTCGGACTATCTCTTCGGGCATGACCTCGCCAAGGCAGCGAAGAACTTCTATGCCGCGAACGGTGGAACGCAGGTTGGCGACGAGCTCGTCGCAACCGACGCCACTGACTTCAGCCCATACCTGCTGAAGATTCGTCAGGCGAAGCCCGATCTCGTCTCGACCAATCTCGGCGGCAATCAGGTCACGAACTTCGTCAAGCAGTATGCCGAATTCGGCCTGCCCTTCCCGATCGCGGGCTTCAACCTCAATACGGCCGATGCCTGGGCCGCCGGCGAAGGCAACTTGAGCGGCATCTGGCCGACGGTCTGGCATCACGATCTCGACATACCCGCCTCGAAGACCTTCGTCGCCGACTTCACGAAGAAGCACGGCAAGCCGCCGGAAAACCACGCCTGGATCGAGTACGTAACGCTGAAGATCATGGCGCAGGCGATGACCGAGACCAAGTCGACGGAAACCGATGCGCTGATTGCCTATTTCGAGAAGCAACCGGAATTCGACCTGCTGAAGTCGCGGAAGGGCTACTTCCGCTCCTGGGACCACCAGCTCATGCAGGAAGCCTATCCCTTCACCGTCAAAGCGAAGGGAGAGGCGAAGGACAAGTGGGACTTCCTCAAGCTCGGCGCGGCCGTCCCCGCAGCGGATCAGCCACTCGAGGTGCTCGCTCCGACGAAGGAGCAGAGCGAGTGCAAGATGTGATCGCTTCAAGCGGGTGCGGGCATTTCCGCACCCGCTTGCTTCCCGCTTCGTGTTCTCGCCTGCCGCAGCACTGATCCACCCATGCAATGGATGTTCCTGCTGGAGCAGGTGGTGAACGGCCTGGTGCTCGGAGGCTACTACCTCCTGATCGCGCTCGGCCTGTCGCTCATCTTCAGCGTCGGCGGCGTGGTCAATCTCGCGCATGGCGCTTTCTACGCACTCGGCGCGTACGTCTCGCTCGAGATCGGTAAGCGCTTGGGATTCGTCTCGGCCGTCGCGTTGTCGCCTGTCGTGGTCGGCCTTCTCGGTGTCCTGTTCGAGCGCTTTCTGCTGCGGCGCTTCTACACTGCCGATCCCATCCTCAGCCTGCTCGTGACCTTCGGGCTCGCGATGGTGGCCGAGCAGGCAATCCGCATCATCTGGGGTGCAGCTCCGCTGCCGGCATCGATCCCGCAGGAGCTCAAGGGCGCGATCATCATCGGTGACTTCCTGTTCTCGCGCTATCGGCTCGTGCTGCTCGGCATCGTCATCCTGGTGCTCGCCGCGATCTGGCTCCTGTTGAACAGGACATCGTTCGGCCGCGTCGTCAGGGCGGGCATCCAGCGGCCGGACATGGTGGCAGCGCTCGGCATTCGCCTGCAGCCTTACATGACGACCATCGTCGTGCTTGGCGTCGGCACGGCGGCTCTCGGCGGCGCGCTCTTCGCGCCGATCACCATCGTGCATCCGGCCATGGGCGCCGAGATCATTACGGCTGCATTCGTCGTCGTCGTCATCGGCGGGCTCGGGAGCTTCTGGGGCGTCGTGCTTGCGGCGATCCTCGTCGGCGTCGTGCGCGGCGTGACCATCCACTTCCTGCCGCCGGCCGGCGAAGCCTCGATGTACGTGCTGATGATTCTCGTGCTGCTGCTGCGCCCGCGCGGCCTGCTCGGCGAACGCATAGAGAAGTTCGAATGAGCGCGGCGCTGTTTGCACAGAAGAACCGGCCGCTATGGATCGGCGCTGCGGCGTTGCTTGCGCTGCCGAGCCTCATGGCGCTGCTCGGCCTGACCGTGAACACCGCGAGCGTCGTCGTAACGCTGGCGATCGCGGCCATGGGGCTCAACGTTCTCGTCGGCTATACGGGCCTGACATCGTTCGGCCACGGTGCCTGGTTCGGCTTTTGCGCCTATTCGGCCGGGCTGCTGCAGAAGAACCTGTTTCCCGATCAGATCATCCTGCCGATCACGCTATCGGTGCTGCTGACGGCCGTTGTCGCGACGGCCGTCGGCTTTCTCATCCTGCGCCGACGCGGCGTCTACTTCGCCCTGCTGACGCTCGCGCTCGTCGCGCTTTGCTACAACATCGCTTTTCGCTGGAGCGAGGTGACCGGCGGCGAGGATGGCCTCGGCGGTCTGACGCGCGGGCGGCTCGGGCCGATCGATCTCGACGATGCCCTCGCCTACTACGCATTCATCTCGATTTTCGCCTTTGCCGTGCTCTACGGCATGCTGCGCGTCGTGCATTCACCGTTCGGGCATGTACTCGTCGCTATTCGCGAGAACCAGCTCCGCGCGACCTTCCAGGGCTACCCCGTCGAGCGCTACAAGCTCGCGGCCTTCGTTCTTTCGGCTGCCGTGACCGGACTTGCCGGCGCGCTCACCGCCTTCTTGCACTATCTCGTGTCGGCGGACGCGACCTCCGTTGCTTTCTCGGGCGAGTTGCTCGCCATGGTCGTCATCGGCGGCATGCACAGCCTCCTCGGCCCTGCGCTCGGCGCGCTCTTCTACATTCTGTTCCGCGAGATCCTCTCGATCTGGACCGGCAACTGGCTCCTGTGGTTCGGCCTCATCTTCATCGGCTTCGTTCTGTACTCGCCGGGCGGTCTCATCGGTATCTGGGCGCGCCTTTCGAGCCGCTGGAAGCCGCAGGAGACCGACGCCGCCGCCATGAGCAAGCGGCGCATCTACGAAGGCCTGGAGCTGCCGGATTTCCTGCGCCCGGAAGCCCACAGCGGTCAGGTATTGCAGGCGAAAGGCGTCGCCAAGCAGTTCGGCGGCATCCGCGCGGTGGTGTCTGCCGACGTCGCCGTCGAGAGCGGTACGATCCATGCGCTGATCGGCCCCAATGGCGCCGGCAAGACCACGCTCTTCAATCTCCTCTCCGGCATGTACGCGCCCGATGCCGGCAGCGTACGCCTGCTCGGTCGCGAGATCGGCGGCTTGGCGCCGGATCGCATATGTGCGCTCGGTCTCGCCCGCTCGTTCCAGATCACGAGCCTGTTCAAGACACTCACGATCTACGAGAACATCCGTCTATCGCTGCAGGCGCGTCATCCTGGACGCTTCAACGCCTGGCGCGATGTCGACAGCTATCCCGAAGTCCATGCCGAGACGCAGGCGCTCGTGCGCTTCCTGGGCCTCGAAGGTATAGAGAGCGTCCAGGCAGGAGAACTTTCCTACGGGGGGCAGCGGCTCGTCGATCTGGGGATTGCGCTCGGCTCCAAGCCGCACGTACTCCTGCTCGACGAGCCGCTCGCCGGTCTCGCCGCTGCCGAGCGCGAGCGCGTGTCGCGACTCGTCACCAGCATCGCACGCGATGTGCCCGTGCTGATCGTCGAGCACGATATTGATCGCGTGCTGGGCCTCTCGCACCGCGTCACGGTGATGAACCAGGGCGAAGTTCTGATGAGCGGATCGCCCGGAGAAGTCCGCATCGATCAGCGCGTACAGGAGGTCTACACCGGCACCGGCGTGCCGCCTGTCGCCAGCCGGCCGTTCGATCTTGCCGGCGCCGGCGAGGTGCTACGCGTCGAAGGGGTCAATACGTTCTATGGCAAGAGCCATATCCTGAACGATGTCGCGCTCGATGTGCGCAAGGGGGAGATCGTCGCCCTGCTCGGCCGCAACGGCGCCGGCAAGTCGACGCTGTTGAAGACGCTGGCAGGCCTCGTGCCCCCGGCATCAGGCAGCATCCACTTTGACGGTCGCGACATCGCAGACCTGCCCGCGCCGGACGTGGCGCGTCTCGGTATCGGATACGTGCCACAGGGTCGAGGCTTGTTCGCAGGCATGTCGGTCGCGGAGAACCTGGCGCTTGGACGCCTCGCGCGCGCAACCGACGGTGCGACGGGCGTGGTGTGGAGCGAGGAGCGCATTCTCGAATACTTCCCACGGCTGAAGGAGCGTATGCATGTTGCCGCCGACTACCTTTCGGGCGGCGAGCAGCAGATGGTGGCGGTCGCGCGCACGCTTTCCGGCAATGTCAAATTGCTGCTGCTCGACGAACCGTTCGAGGGCCTTGCGCCGAGGGTCGTTCTCGAGCTTTTTGACGTGTTCGACCGGCTGCGCGAGCACGTCTCGATCATCATCGTCGAGCACAATCTGGACCTGGTGCTCGCTCTCGCGGATCGCGCGTTCGCCCTTGAGCGAGGTGCGGTGTTTCACGAGGGGCCTGCATCCGTCCTTTTGAACGATCTCGACGAGCGCAAACGGGTACTGTGGCTCTAGACTAGGCAACGAGACGCCCTGATTTGGCCTTCGCCAAGCAGCGACAGACATCGAGAGCGAGCATGCCGGCGACTGCCGAAGAAGGAGCCCGCGGGCCCTGCTCCCGTTGCATTCTTCCGGCCATCGCTTGCTGTGCCGCCTCGGGCGCCTTGCGCGCGGCGGCTCGCGGTGGGATGGTCGCGTGACAATCACGACCATCCGGATGACCACATGCTTCCCAGGATTAGTATTGTTACGCCTTCATTTCGAAGTGCCGCTCTGATCGAGACGACGATCCAATCAGTACTATCGCAAGGGTATCCCAACCTCGAATACATCATCATTGACGGAGCGGGAGACGATACTGCAAACATCCTTCGGCGCTATGACGGACAACTGGCTTACTGGTGCAGCGAGCCGGACGGAGGGCAGTACGACGCGATCAACAAGGGCTTCGCCCGAGCGACCGGAGACATCCTGTTCTGGCTGAACTCCGACGACATGCTCCTGCCAAGATCGCTCTTCGTTGCCGGCGATGTCTTCAGAAGATTTCCTGAAATCGAGTGGCTGTCCACGCTCAGTCCCGGCGTCTGGGATGCCAATGGATACCTCTGCAGAGTCAACAGCATTCCCGGCTTCAGCAAAGCTGCGTTTCTCGACGGCTTCTTCCTGCCCGGGACTCGCATCCGAGGTTGCTGGGTACAGCAGGAGTCCACGTTCTTTCGGCGCTCACTCTGGGAGAAGGCCGGGGCGAGAATTCCCGATTACCCGCTGGCCGGCGACTTCGCGCTCTGGTGCGCCTTTTACCGACATACCGCGCTTGTCGGCATCGATTATCCGCTCGCCGGATTCCGCACTATCAGCGGACAGAGAAGCGAGGCGGTCGACCAGTACACGAGGGAATCGCAAGCCGCGCTGAGCGACCTGCGTCGTGTTTCGGCCTGGACGGAGACGTGGCAGACACGGATCCTGTATTCTCGACTCGCGACCCTACCCAAAATCAGAACCAAAGTAGCCGCCTCGATCGGCTATCTCGGCCGACGGATCGTCAATCGCAACCGAAAGCAGGTCGGCGCCGATTGGGCCATCGAGACGCATCGCTTCCTGCCTTGAAGCAGTCGGTCGGCGTGCGCCCGCGCAAAACCTCAATCCGCCGCCCCGAAGACCAAGCTTATGCGGATATCGCCATCCGCGCGGACGATTTCCAAGGTGGGCCCCGACATCGAGTTGCGCACGATGAAATCGGCGATGCTCTCACCCAGCCGAACATCGCGCAGCCGAATGCTTTCGAGCGAAGGCGGCAAGATCGGATTGTTCAGACGCAGCTCGCGCGCATCGGGATGGAATTCCAACCCGAGCAGAGACTGAATGATCGAGAACGGCGCGCTTGCCGACCAGGCCTGCGGGGAGCAGGCGACCGGGTAGAGCACCGGCCCGCGGCCACGGCGACGACGAAACCCGCAATAGAGCTCCGGGATGCGGCGGTCCTCCATATAGGTTGCAGCGCGCATCACACCGTCGAAGATCGCAGCCGCACCGGCCTTGGCACCGTAGCGCGCGAAGCCGGCCGCGAGAATGGCGTTGTCATGCGGCCAGACCGAGCCGTTGTGATACGACATGGGATTGTAGCGCTCCTCTTCGTAGGCAAGCGTGCGGACGCCCCAGCCGGAGAAGAAGTCGCTCCGCATGAGCGTCGTCATGGTTGCGAGCGCGCGATCGGGCGCGACGATGCCGAACGCAAGCGCGTGACCGACATTGCTCGAGCGCACGCGACAGACGCGCTTCTCGCCATCCAGAGCCAGTCCATAGAATTGGAGATCGGGGCACCAGAATGCGTCCTCGAAGCGCACGCGCATGAGCTCGGCTTGCGCTTCGAGGCTTTCCGCCCGCTGCAAGAAGCCAAGCCGGAAAGCACATGCCGCGGCAGCGCGCCGAGCCGCAAAAACATAGGCCTGCACTTCGACGAGAGCGATCGGACCGGTCGCGAGCGTCCCGTCGGCGTGAGAGATCGAATCGTGCGAATCCTTCCAGCCCTGGTTCGCAAGGCCGGTCTCCGTGCCGCGCGCGTATTCGATGAAGCCGTCGCCGTCCATATCGCCGAAACGGTCGATCCAATTGAGAGCGGCCTCGATCGCGGGCCATAGCTGGCGGATGAGGGCCCAATCCGATGTGCGCTCGGCATACTGACCGGCAAGGATGACGAACAGCGGCGTCGCATCCACCGTCCCGTAGTACTGTTCGAAAGGTATTTCACCGAGAGCAGCCATCTCGCCGCCGCGCATTTCATGCACGATCTTGCCGGGTGCTGCGTCGGTTCGGGCGTTCACCTCGTGCGCCTGCAGGCGTGCGAGACGCTTGAGGACGCCCGCCGCGATGGAAGGGGCCGCCCACAGCATGTTCATGGCTGTGATGATGCCGTCGCGCCCGAACGTGGTCGAATACCAAGGGATGCCGGCATAGGGGTAGGGCCCGTCATCGGTTTCGGTCACCAGCATGAACACGTCTGCCATCGAGCGGCAGAGAATTTCGTTCATGACGGCGTCCGACGTCTCGACGGCGGCGACGTGGCGGGTGACCTGCTGCTGCTGGCGATGGAGGCGCGCGAGACCGCGAAAGAACGACTCTGCCGGCCCCGGCAGACTGTGCCCGCTTGCAACCGTGATGAAGATGGCCGTCTTGTCGTGCGGCGCAAGCTCGACGTCGTATCGGGCAGAGCTGTCCTGCAGTTCCGTCGGCGTCGGCTCGAACTGAAGCGTCGTCGTCCGCGAGGACTTGTCGAGCCCGTGATAGCGGAGATGCACGAGGGGCGATTGCGCCGCATCGATCGATGAGGTTCCGCGCCGCTCGCGCTTGATGCCGCGCACCTCGAAGATGTCGGCGAAGTCGCTTGCGAAGATGATGGAGAGCGAGAACTGCACCGGATCGCAGCCGTGATTGGTCAGCGCGATCCGCTCGCGCAATGATCCATCCTTGAGATAGATCGTGCGGGACACATGGATTGTGTCCTTGAGCATGGTGATCTTGCCGTCGGCGTAGATGTCCGGATTTGTGAGGTCGACATAGTAGTTGAGGTTGTCGTCCCGCATCGCCGAATGCAGCAGCAGCGGCCGCGAGCCGCATATCAGCACCTCGAGATGCGACAGGTAGCGCGTGTCGCAATGAAAGAGGCCGTCCGGGCCGCCGCTGCTGGCGCCGATATCGCCGTGGCTGTCGAAAACGGCGAACGTGTCGTTTTTCTTCAACGTTCGCCGTGGCCGCGCCGGTGCGTCTGTAGCCGGGATGTAGAATGGCGTCTCGATAGCCACGGGCGCGCCGGCGCGGGCGCGCTGAGATTGTCGATCGGGCATTGCCGCCTTCCCCGCCATCGCGGCGCTAGTTGAATTCCTGAACGGCCGCGGTACCGTTCACGTGCGCCGGCCGCGTCCTCGTCAGAGGATCGGCCTCGGCCAGCAGCTTCTTGTAGACCTTGACGTAGTCCTTGGCCATGCGCTCAGCGGTGAACCGAGCTTCGAAACGCCGCCGCACGGCCGCCCGATCGAGAGCCAGAAGTGCGCCCATCTTGCGCACTGCCTCGTCCTCGTCACTGACGATGAAGCCGGTCACACCTTCTTCGATGACCTCGGCGACAGAGCCGCGCTCGAACGCGAGCACCGGCGTGCCGCACGCCATAGCCTCTATCATCACGAGACCGAACGGCTCCGGCCAGTCGATGGGAAACAGGAGCGCACGTGCATCGCCGAGAAAGCGCGCCTTCTGGCGCTCGTTGATCTCGCCGACGAACTCGACATCGGCCGATCCGAGCATCGGCTCGATCTCCTCGCGAAAATACTCGGTATCGACCTTGTCGACCTTGGCCGCGATCTTGAGCGGCAAGCCGACGGCGCGGGCTATGCGGATCGCGCGATCGACACGCTTCTCGGGAGAGATGCGCCCGAGGAACGCCAGGTAGCCGCCACGGCTGTGCAGCGACCGCGGCAACAGATCGACGGGCAAGCCGTGCTGGACCGTCGCGACAAACGACGCGTCCGGAACTGGCGCCCGCTGCGCGTTGGAAATGGAGATGAGCGGCATTTCCTTGAAGTGCATATAGAGCGGATAGAGATCCGGCAGGTCCTGGCGGCCGTGCAGGGTCGTGACAGAACGATGACTGAGATCCCGAAAGAGCGGGTACTGGAACTGGTCGATATGGAAATGGATGATGTCGAACTCGTGTGCGCGCCGCCGCACCTTGTCGAGCATCACCATGTAGTGGGGGATGGGATCGAGAACATTCTGGCAGAGCCGGAGCGCGCGCGGGCAGCACGCATCGAGATGCGCAGCCGTGACCGAATCGCCGCTCGCGAACAGCGTCACGTCGTGACCCTCTGCCACCAGCGCTTCCGTGAGATAAGAGACGATCCTTTCACTGCCGCCGTAAAGTCGTGGTGGTACGCTCTCCATAAGGGGCGCTACCTGGGCAATCTTCATGGTGTGCGTTGCTCCGTTCAGAGGAGGTCATGTACTAGTCAAACCATGCGCGCCGGGCCGCGATTCCAGACACCGCAGACAGCCTGAGGCCGTTTGCGTTAACACGTGGCGGCGCTGGCGGTTCCCCGGCATCGCACAATCATACGACGTCGCATCGTGTCGCATGGAGCGCGCGGGCCGAGCGGCGCAAATGCCTCCGCATCGAGCAACCTGATGCTTTGCTTGGCATATATCCGCGGCGTGAACACAACACTTCCCGACAAAGACGCGTCGATCCTCACATCGCCCTCCTGAAGTCACGCGATCGCCTTTCGGCCGCCACGACGGATGGAGACGAGAGCTTACTCATGCGGGAACCGGATGAACTTTCGACCGTTCTCCGTGAAGCCCGCGGCCGCTTATCGTGAGGTGCAAATGAATGAGCTCGCATTCATACGATCGTCGAAGCGACCGTTCGGAAGACAACTCGGGCACGCAGCCGTGCTCGCAACAGCCCTGCTGGCAAATTCAGCCGTGGCGATCGGTCAACCGGAGCCCCTGCTTTCGCCGCCGCCGCTTCAAAGCGTGCTCGGTCGGGAAGTGACGCCGCCGAAAGGAAAGGGTGTCGAAAGCGGGCGCATCATCGATGTGCTCATTGACGGCGAGGGACAGGTTCATGCCTTCGTCGTCGAGTTCGGCGGCTTTCTCGGCATCGGCACGCGCAAGCTCGCGGTCGAGCGTGCAGCATTTCAGTTTATTGACGGCAAGATCTTCGTCGAGATCTCGGGTCATCAACTCCAGGCGGCACGGGAGTGGACGAGAGGCGAACCACCTGACGTCCTGAAGGCAGCGTCACCGCCGCGGGACTAGGCCATGGCGGACGGAACAAAAATGGCGACCGAACATTCGGCTCGCGTGGCCAATCATCCCCTCCTGGCCCTGCTGAGAGGCGCCGGTGCCTTCTGTCTCACGAAAAAGCGAGCGCGGCCTCGACTGGTTCACCTTCCTGGTTGCCGATATCCAGACCGGCTTCGGTCCATTTCTCGCGATCTACCTGACGACGCGACATTGGAATCAGGCCGACATCGGTCTGATTCTGGCCATCGGAAGTCTCGCCGGTCTGCTGAGCCAGCTGCCGGGGGGATGGCTGGTCGATGCCGTGCCGTCGAAGCGGCGCGTTACCATGTTCGCCGTCGCGGGGCTGGGCCTCAGCGCGTTCCTCATTGCGATGGCGCCGAGCTTCGCCGGCATTCTGTCGGCGAAATTGCTGCACGTCGCATCGAGCTCGATCCTCGGCCCGGCGATCGGCGCCATCACGCTCGGTCTTGTCGGTCACGCCGCGGTAGGCCCGCGGCTTGGACGGAATGCGCGGTTTGCATCGATCGGGAGCGGCACGGCCGCAGGCGCCATGGGCGCGATCGGCTTCGCGATCTCACCGCAGGCGGTTTTCTTCGTCACGGCAGCGCTCGCCATACCGGCCATTGTCGCGCTCTCGCAGATCAACGCCCGGGAGATCGATCCAGTACGCGCGGACGGCGGCCTCGCCGGCGAAACGGACGTGCCGGCGCTTGCCGTCGGCAAATTGCTCCGCAATCGCTCGCTCATCATTCTGACGCTGTGCGTCTTCCTCTTTCACTCGGCGAACGCCGCCATGCTGCCGCTGGTCGGCACCGAGATGACACTGCGGGCCGGCGAGTGGGCAAGCGTTCTGATCGCGCTTTGCATCATTGTGCCGCAGGGCATCGTCGCTCTCGTGGCGCCGACGGTGGGGCGGCTCGCAGTCGAGAAGGGGCGCCGTCCGATTCTGATCATCGGATTTGCCGCCCTCCCCATGCGCGCCGCGCTGCTGGCGACGACCGGCGACCCGGCCGTGATCATCGCCGCGCAGGTTCTCGACGGTGTCTGCGCCGCAGTTCTCGGCGTGCTGGTGCCATTGTCGCTCGCTGACATCTCGCGCGGTACAGGACGTTTCAATCTCACGCAGGGCCTCACGGCCAGCGCCACGGGCGTTGGCGCGGCTCTGAGCACGACACTCGCCGGCTATCTCGCAACGCAGTTCGGAGCGCCGACGGCGTTCTTCGCTCTCGCGATGGTGGCCGTGACAGCATTCATCACCGTTCTGGTCGCCATGCCGGAGACGGCGGAAGAAAATGAATCGAGATGATGGAGCACCGTTTGCACATGCAGCAAACCACAGGAGCCACGACCGCGGACGATCTTGCAGGCTACGCCGGTCGGCCCGCGTCCTTCTTCATGCGCTACGCACTCGGGCGGCGGAAGGCTCACGCCGCCATTCTCGCGGCGGTGGTGGCGGCGGTGCTGTGCTCTATTCTCACGCAGTATGCCGTCAAGGTGCTCGTCGATGCCCTGTCCAATCCTACGGCCGCACTGGTCGGCGTGTGGACGGCCTTCGGTCTGCTCGTCGCGCTCATTGCCGGTGACAATCTTCTCTGGCGCGTCGCGAGCTGGATTGCCAACAGCACGTTCGTAAAGGTCACCGGTGACGTCCGGCGTGATCTCTTTCGCCATCTGATGGGGCATGCGCCGAGCTATTTCGCCGCGTCCTCACCCGGCACGCTGACGTCCCGCGTCAGCGCAACGTCACAGGCGATGTTCACCGTCGAGAACATGCTCGCCTGGAACGTGCTGCCGCCGTGCCTCGCCACGTTCTGTGCGATCCTGCTCGTCGGGACGGTGAGCATCTGGATGGCGGCCTCGCTGATCATCGTCGCCGGCTTCATGATCGTCATCATGTTCTACAAGGCGGCCGCCGGGACGACGCTGCATCACACTTTCGCACATCGGGCCGCGACCGTCGACGGTGAGCTCACCGATGTCGTCGGCAATGTGACCATCGTGAAGGCCTTCGGCGGCATGACGCGTGAGCATCGTCGGTTCGATGCGACTGTAAAGCGGGAGATGGCCGCGCGCGAGCGGAGCCTGCGCTACCTCGAGTACCTGCGCATCGCACATGCGATCGTAACCGTTGTCCTGACCATCGCGCTCCTCGCCTGGGCCATCCTGCTCTGGCAGATCGGCAAGGCGACCACTGGCGACGTCATCCTGGTCTGTACGCTCGGCCTGTCCGTTCTTCATGCGACGCGCGATCTCGCCATCGCCCTCGTCGACGTAACGCAACACACCGCGCGCTTCTCCGAAGCCCTGCAGAAGCTGCTCGTGCCGCACGAAATGCGCGATCATCCCGCGGCGCGCCCCCTCTCGCCCGGTGGCATCAGCGTCCGCTTCGAGCGTGTGGGCTTTGCCTACCCCGAAGGCCCGCAGCTCTTCGAAGGTTTGGATCTCGAAATCAAGGCCGGCCAGAAAATAGGCCTCGTCGGCCCTTCCGGCGGCGGCAAAAGCACGATCTTCGCGCTGCTGCAGCGCTTCTACGACGTCGAGAGCGGCCGCATTCTCATTGGCGGGCAGGATATCACGACGGTCACTCAGCAGAGCCTGCGCGAGGCCATAGCCGTCGTGCCGCAGGACACGTCTCTTTTCCATCGCTCGCTCAAGGAGAACATTCGATACGCGCGGCCCGACGCTTCCGACAAGCAGGTCCGTGAGGCGGCGGCCGCGGCGCGCTGCGACTTCATCGACGACCTGCCGAAAGGCCTTGATACGCTCGTCGGCGATCGCGGCACGCGCCTTTCAGGCGGCCAGCGCCAACGCATTGCGCTCGCGCGCGCGTTCCTCAAGGATGCGCCACTTCTCCTGCTCGATGAAGCGACGTCCGCCCTCGATACGAAATCCGAGGAGGCCATCCGCGAGGCCCTTGCGCGCCTGATGAAGGGCCGGACGGTGATCGCCATCGCCCACCGCATCTCGACCGTCCGCCAGTTCGACCGCATTCTGGTCGTCGGCGGCGGGCGTCTGCTGCAGGATGGCTCGTCCGAAGAGCTCGCCGGCCGTTCTGGTCTCTATCGCGAGCTGCTGCGCGCGTGATCGCGGCAGCGGCGCGAAGCTCAACTGCTTTCGTGGTCGGCGAGGGTACGAGATTGGCCGTCAGCCGATCTCCGTCGAGATCAGTGCCAGCAACAGGACGATGACGACGCCCGCGATTGTCGAGACCAAAATGGGAAGCCATTCGGAAACGACGTGCGTTCGTCTGAGAATCTCGCCTCGTTTCGTGTACTTGCTCTCGATCATCGCGGCCTCACGCTCGGCGGATCAGGACGTACTCTTTGCGAGATCGATCAGCGCCAGACCGCTCGCGGCATCCTTGACCTTCGCGAGATGCTCAGGCGTCTCCGTGACGATAATCTCCAAGGTCGGGCGGACATGACCTTTCATGAGATGCCCTGCCCGCGCCGTCCCTGTCCGGCCGGATAAAACCGCATGAACGTGCACGGCCGGCTTCTGGTCGGGGCCGAGCGCGATGTCGCCGAGCAAGGACGCGACCTCCACCTGCTCGTCGACATTGATCGGCAGGTACTTCTTGCTCTCCCAGTCGAAGAAGGCGAGCTCGGCCGAGCTGAAGGCGCCTATTGCCGTGATCTGCGCACCGCCGATGCTTTGCGACCTGGCAAAGTCTTCCAGGCACGACATCGCCTCGTCGCCGGCCTTGAGCACGACGGCGAATGTTCGCTTTCCATCAATCTCGTGAAGCAACTTGGCGTGCATTGCCGGCCTCGCTGGTTGTTTCCCAGTTGGACATGCGGTCAACTCCAGGATGCTTCGAGCCGTTCCTTGCCGCAGGCGACTATCGGCTGCGGAGGCCGTCATCGTCTACACGGACAATCTGATGACCCGATATTTCGATGAAGGATATTTCCGCGACAGGGGTGGCGTGATCGCCTGGAAAACAGGCACAACACCCTTGGACAGCGTATAGGCACGATGTAACACTCAGCATCGACGTGGAGGCTTGTGCCTTTCAAGTCACGGGGGTTACCATGGCTATTGGGTTCTACCGCAAGGTGCGGGCGAAGGAAGGTTGCGGCGAGAGATTCGAGGCACTTCTGCAGGGCTATGTCGCCGATGTCGTCTCCAGCGAGCCGGGCTGCACGTTCATGACCTATCTGCGCTCGCCGACAGACGCTCTTTCATTCACGATCCACGAAGAGTACGCGGACGAGCGTGCGCTCGAGGAGCATCGCAACAGCGATCTCGAACGGTTGTGGCTGCCGGTTCTGGTGCGGCAGGTTGCCAGCATGACGGCTTCCCGCTTCTCCGTCGCCGATGCCGATGAGCTCATTCCGTTGAGCTAGCCGCATAGGCGTGGGCGGGTTCCTGAGCACCGACGTCCAGCCGGTGCGAGGTCAGCCACGTGACGATCGGCGAGAGCAGGAGCCCGAGAACGACGGGCAGCAGCCAGAGCAGCGCGTGCCACGCAATGGATGCGGCCGCGATCGACAGCAGCGCGCCGACAACGACGTGCGCGAGATGAAATCTGAAAGCGTCGACCAGATCGATGACCGTGCCGGTCCGGGTTTGCGGCTTCCAGCCGGCGTCCTGCCGCAATAGAATCTGCATCAGCGCGCGCGCGTGGTTCAGCATCGTCACCGGCGCCAGCAGCACGCTATGGAAAAGCTCGAGCGACCATAAGCCGAGAAGCCGGCCCGCGCTGCGAAGTGGATGGACATCGCGCAGCGCTTTGCCGAGCGCATATCCGAGCCCGAGCAGCTTCGGAAGAAAGACGACAGCCATTGTCGCGACGAGCAGATCGAGCGCCGCCGCCGGGTCGTAGGTGGGCCAGTTCGGAAACAAGGATCTCGTGCTGTCGAAGTAGCTGACGACCCGCTGCTGCTCGATCCACGTCAGCCAAAGACCGACGAGAATGACAAGCAGCCACAAAGCCGATGACACGTAGCTCGCGATGCCCATGCCGAGGTGAACCCGGCTGACGAGGGTCAGCCCCCGCGCACCGAGAATACGGGCGTGTTGCAGGTTGCCTTGCATCCATCGACGATCCCGCACCGCCATTTCCACGAACGTCGGCGGGCATTGCTCGTACGTACCTTCCAGACTCGTGATCAGCGCGACGCGCCAGCCCGCGCGCCGCAGCAATGCCGCCTCGACGAAATCGTGACTCTGGATATGCCCACCCCACGGCGCTTCGCCAGAAAGACTCGGCAGTCCGGCGCTCTCGGCGAACGCGCGCGTGCGGATGATCGCGTTGTGTCCCCAGTAGTTGCCCGAGGCCCCCTGCCAAGCCGCGAGCCCGGCGGCACTCAGCGGTCCGAAGACATTGTTTGCGAACGCCTGCAGGCGCGAGAATGCCGTGGCACCGCGCGCGAGACGCGGCACGGTCTGAATGAGCGCGGTGTCGGGATGCGCCTCCATGGTCGCGACGAGGCGCATGAGCGTGTCGGCCGACATGACGCTATCGGCATCGAAGACGATGAAGTAGCCGTACGCGCCGCCGTGCGTGCGGACCCAGTCTGCAATGTTTCCGGCTTTCTTGCCGACGTTGTCGGGCCTGTTGCGGTAGGCGAATGTCACCTTGTCACCGATGTCGTCCGCGAGCGCCGTGAATGTCTTGCGCTCTGCTTTCCGGTCCTTCTCGGTCTGGCTATCGCTGAGGACGAATATGGCGAACCGATCGAGCGCGCCTGATCCTTCGAGCTCGCCAACGATGTGGCGGATGTAGTCGGCGATCGCGGCGGGGTCCTCGTGATACACGGGGAACAGGAGAGCGGCGCGTACGCCGGCGGGAACGACGGCAGGCGCCGGCTCGATGGAATTGCCCTGCGTGCCGGCAAGCAGTGCGCACGCGCCGATCGCGGCATTCGCGGCGCCAAAGGCAATCCAGGAGAACGACAGCGTCGAGATCGCGAGGAACAGATAATGCAGCGGCGTGCCGCCGTTGTGCAACGCGAGCGCCTTGTAGAGGCCGACGGCGAAGGCCGTGCTAGCCCCAAGCGTGGCAATCAGGAGAACGAGACCTACGTATCGCGAGACATCGGGCTCGCGAACGACGTGACGCTCAGGTGCCGGCGCGTCCGGGTGCGACCAGAGATCCTGCGCGTTCATCTCCGCCGGTCGCGCCTCGATCGGCGGCCGGGCATGCCACCTGTCCCGCCGGCGGCGGCGAGATTTCATTTGCCGCTCGTCCATCGGTAGAGCCAAGTCTCGGGAACGCGGCCATTCCAATCCGCAAGGTTCAGCCGGAGCTCGGCGAGTTCCTTGCCCTTTGGATCGAAGATGAAGCTTACGCGCAGGCCGCCCGTCTCCGGATTTCGCTGCGTGACGAGATTGCTGATCGCGCCCTCGGAGGCTGTGGCTTCGGCGACGGGCGTCTTCTGCTCGCCGAAAGGCTCACGATCGAGGTAGTCGACGACGAACATGAGACTGCCTTCGGGCGCGCCGTGATAGGCGCGACCAATGCGCGTATCGTGCACCCATGGCCCTGCGTACTGCGTCGGTGCGTCGTCGCGCCAGCGCAGGCGATAGCGCAACTGATGCTCGCGCGCCTTCTCGGGGCCGGTCGTCGGACGCCAGAAGGCAACGATATTGTCGTGGATCTCTTCCGCGGTCGGCAGCTCGACGAGAAAGATGCTGCCCGCGCCGACATCGCCATCGAACTCGACCCAAAGGCTCGGACGCTGCTCGTATCGCGCTTCCAGATCCTGATAGTCGGCGAAGTTGCGCCGTCGTTGCATGAGGCCGAAGCCGCGCGGATTGTTGTCGACGAATGCACTGACCTGAAGCTTGCTCGGATTGGTGAGCGGGCGCCAGATGCGCTCGCCATAACCGGTCATGATCGCGAGGCCGTCCGAATCGTGCACGCGCGGGCGGAAGTCGCGCACCCGCACCGGGTTCACCGGCCCGACCAGAAACATGCTGGTGAGGGGAGCGATGCCGACCTCGCCGAGAGCGCGCCGCGGATAGAGTACCGCATTCACGTCGACGATCGTCTCCGCACCAGGGTGCACCGTCATGGTGTAGGCGCCGGTCGTCGAGGGACTATCGAGCAGCGCGTGGATGACGATGTGCCGCGCGCGATCCGATGGCTTCTCGACCCAGAATTTCCGGAATGACGGAAACTCTTCGCCCTTGTTGCTCGCGGTTGCGATCGCCAAGCCGCGCGCCGACAGGCCATAAGTGTGGCCGCGACCGAGGGCACGGAAATAGCTTGCGCCCTGGAACACGATGATCTCGTCGGCCTTGTCGACGCCGTTGAGCGGACCGGCGATCCGAAAGCCTGAGAGCGGCACCTGCACGGCGCCGAGCCGCTCGTTGGCCGAGACCTCGCGCTCATCGAGGAAGTCGGCGCCGGTGAATTGCACGGGCCGCGGCTGCCCGTCCTCGACGGCGTAGAGTTCGATAGGGCGCTTGAATAGCCAGCCGAGCGGCAGTCCATGCAGCTCGAGACCCGGTGGCTGGCGGTGCCATAAGGCGCGCGAGCGCTGGAAGCGCAGGCGCCGATACTGATCGTAGTCGTCGGCGAGCGATGTCGCGACCTCATCCACGGGCTTGTAAGGCGCAAAGGAGAGTTCGCGCGCTTCCTTGCGAACGCGTTCCATCAGCGTCGCCGGCGCGTCTGCGACCGTCGCGGCTTGCTCGGATTTGGGCTCGGATTGGGCGACGATGTCGCCTGCAGGACGCGGCTCTCCGATGGCGCCGGACCACGCACCGAAACTCGACAACAGAAAAAGACCGCTCGCGCAGATCGCGCCGCACGTCCTCGGCGCGCCGGTTGCTTTCCACGCGAGTCTGCGGCGACAGAATTCTAAATCCATTCGCTCCCTGTCCCTTGTCGCGACTAGGGAGTCGAACGCGGGCACCGGAGGTTTGTTCCACTGCACTGCACAATGGACCAGCTGTCACGTCGGTCGCCGCTTCATGCAGCAACAGAAGCCACAGATGATATCTATGTTGCGCGGGCGAGGCTTCGGATCAGCTCTCGAACAGCGCCCGCATCGTAAGGCTTCTTCAGTCGTGGAGCGCCTTCGAAAACCCGGTCGATCGGGTGCTGCTCATCGAAGCCCGTCGTCAGCGCAAAGGGAATGGCCCTCTCGCGGAGAAGATTTGCGATGGGGCTGCTCAAGGTCTCGCCGAGTTGCAGATCGATCAGCGCGCAGTCGATCCCGCCCTCTCTCACGAGCTCGATGCCTTGCTCGATCGTGCTCGCGGGACCAATAACGTGATAGCCCTCGTCTTCCAGGTCTTGCGCAAGCTGCAGACCGATCAGGAGCTCGTCTTCCACGACGAGCACACAACGGCTCGTCGCGTCACCCTCGCTGCGGCGCGCCGGCTTGGGATCCTGTCTGAGCTGAAAGGGTCGATCGGATGTCGGCACCAGCGATCTCTCGAACGCGAACCGGATGCCGTCAGGCTCGAAGCTCAATTTCGCGCTGCCGCCTGTCTCCGATGCCGCCGACTTGAGCACTGTCAGGCCAAAGCCGTTCCTGCTCGGCTTGGTGACGGGTGGCCCGCCGGTCTCCTTCCAGGTGAATGCAAATCGAGAGCCATCACCCTCGATCTGATTTGCGCGCCACGATATCGAAAGCTGTCCGGCGGCAACCGACAGCGCGCCGTGCTTGACGGCATTGGTCGCCAGCTCGTGCAGCACGAGCGACAACGATTGCGCCGTCCGCGCCGGCAGGACGAGTTGCTCGCCTTCGACCGACAGATTGGACTCATCCACGCTGAACGGCTCCAGCGTCACCGAGACCAACTGGTGGAGATCGGCGCCGCGCCAATCGCACAGACGCAGCAGATCGTGCGCCGCGGACATCGACTGCAGGCGCCCCTGCAGCGCCGATACGTAGGGAGCGACGGAAGTGGCGCCCGAGCTCGAAAGGCGCGCAATCGCAAGCACATTCGCCAGAATGTTCTTCACCCGGTGATCCAGCTCGCCCATCAGCAGAGCCTGATGATCCTCCGCCTGCTTGCGCATGGTGATGTCGAGAAATGTTCCGACAATGCGCCAGGGCTTGCCGGCGCCGTTGGTGACCACCTTGCCTCGATCCAGCATCCACGAGGCTTTCGAGGTGTTGTCCGCGAGGCGGAATTCCGTCTCGAGCGAATGCTCCGCGTCATCGGCCCGGATAAACCGGCGAAGGAGGCTCCGACGATCGTCAGGATGAACCAGTCTCATGACGTCTTCGAGCGATACGGCCCCGCTCGACGGGAGCTGCAGCAGGTCGCGCGCGTTCTGCGACCAGCGGAACTGCTTCTTGGCGACATCGAACTCGTAGCTCGCGAACTGAGCTGCCTCGGCAGCGAGCCGCAGGCGCTCCTCGCTCCGCGCGAGCTTCTCGTTCGTAACTTCGAGCTCGTGCGTGCGCTCGGCGACGCGCGCTTCGAGCCGCTCGTTCACCAACCCCAACAGTTTCGTCTTCGTGTGAAGGTCGACGAATACGCGAATCTTGGCCTTCAGGATCTCGGGCTCGATCGGGACCGGGACATAGTCCACCGCGCCGATCGTGTATCCCCGGACCAGGTCCTCCTGGCTGAGACGGACGCCGGAAACGAAGATAATGGCCGTCTTCTCGTGGCGAGGATGCTGCCTGATCATGGCGGCAAGCTCGAAGCCATCTATGTCCGGCAGGCACACGTCCATCAGGATGACGGCGACTTCCGTCTTGACGAGTATGGCCAGAGCCTCTCGTGCGGACTGCGCACAGAGCAGCGTCTCTCCAAGGCCCTCCAGGATGGCCCTGTACGTGACGATCTTGCCTGGCTGGTCGTCGACCAAGAGGATAGCGGCGCGCGGGTGGGTATTCATTATTTCACCTGTGCAGCCAGATGCGCAGCGCGGCGAGCAGCTGATCGGTATCCACGGGCTTTGCGAGATAGTCCGATGCTCCGGCTTCCAAGCACTTCTCCCGGTCGCCCTTCATGGCCCTTGCGGTGAGAGCGATAATGGGAAGTCGCCGGTGATGCTCCCTGCTGCGGATTTCGCGAATGGTCTGATAGCCGTCCATCTCGGGCATCATTATGTCCATGAGCACTATGGCAACGCCGCTCGAGTCGAGCGCCTCGACAGCCTCACGCCCCGTCGTCGCGGTAACGACGATCATGCCGCGGCGCTCGAGGACGCTACTCAACGCAAAAATGTTCCGCGCATCGTCGTCGACAACGAGGACGGTCTTGCCGACGATGTCCTCGTCGCTCCTGTGGAGCCGCCCGAGCAGCTCCTGCTTGTCCGCAGCAAGGTTGGCGATATTGAGATGCAGGAAGAGCGCGACTTCGTCGAGAAGGCGCTCCGCCGACTCGACGCCCTTGACGACGTTCGACCGCGCCAGGGCGCGCAAGCGGCTTTCGTCGTCGGCGGTCAGTGCGTTCCCCGTGAAGACGATCGCGGGCACCTGCAGGAAATCCTCACTGCGGCTCATCTGCTCGATGAGCTCGAAGCCCGTCATATCCGAGAGGTCGAGATCAAGGATGACGCAGCGAACGGGCTCGCTGCGAAGACGCGCCAATGCCTCCTGTCCCGTCCTTGCGGTAAGAATATCCACCTCGTCATGCGCCAGAAGCTCGGTGAGATCATCCCGATCGCGCTGATGGCTCTCGACAATGAGCAGCGTGCGCCTGTCGCTGCGCGCAAACGCGCTCAAGCGATCGAGAGCGCGGCCGAGTTCGTCGAAGGACGAGGGCTTCACGACATGCCCGAAGGCACCGCGCGAGAGACTGTAATTTCGATCCTCGTCGACCGAGGCGATCTGGACGGGGATGTGCCGCGTGAGCTGATTGCGCTTGAGCTCGCCGAGAACGGACCATCCCATCATGTCAGGCAAGAACGCGTCGAGGGAGATAGCCGTCGGGTTGTAGTCGAAGGCCAAGGCCAGGGCATCGCTACCGCACGAGGCGACGAGCACCTTGAATTGCCGCTCACGCGCGATCTCCGTCAGGAGCTGTACGAATGTCGGATCGTCATCGACTATGAGAATGACATCATCGCCGGGCCCTATGCCGTCGCGATCGTCGGCGATCGGTGCGGGCAACTCCTCCACTTCGGTTACGTCTTCAATGGCTGCTGCTGAAGCAGTGCCGACGGCATAACGAATGGCATCGAGGCCCATCGGACCCGCATAGCGGAAAGGCACGTACAGTGTGAAGGTGCTGCCAAAACCGGGCTCGCTGCGGAGCTGAATCTCGCCGCCGAGCAGGTTCGCGAGCTCGCGGCTGATCGCGAGCCCGAGGCCGGTACCGCCGTACTTGCGGCTCGTGCTCGCATCCGCCTGCTGGAATGCCTCGAAGATCAGCTTCTGCTTGTCGAGCGGAATCCCGATGCCGGTGTCCGCGACCTCGAAGGCCACTTGGGGGAACGAGCCAAACGAGGATGTCTCTGCGTGCGGTCCGCCGTTGGCGAGGAAGACCGAGATCCGGACGCTGCCTTCGGAAGTAAATTTGAAGGCGTTGGAAAGCAGGTTCTTGAGGATCTGCTGAATGCGCTTCGAGTCCGTGTTGATGGTCTTGCCGAGCGCCTGATCGAGCTCGACGTGAAATGCGAGCTGCCGCCGCTCGGCTTCGTGGCGGAACGGCCGTGCGACAGTCTCGAGAAGGCCGTTGAGCGAAATATCCTCCGCCTCGACGGTGACCGTGCCCGACTCGATCTTCGACAGATCGAGGATGTCGCTGATGAGAGTCAACAGATCGGAGCCGGCGCTCAGGACGGTGCGGGCAAACTCGACCTGTCGCTCCGTCAGATTGCCGTCCGGATTCTCGGTCAGCTGCTGACTCAGAATGAGGATGCTGTTCAGTGGCGTCCGCAGCTCGTGGGACATGTTCGCGAGGAACTCGGACTTGTATCGCGAGGTCAGTGCAAGCTCCGCCGCCTTTTCCTCGACCGCCCGACGCGCAAGATCGATCTCCAGGTTCTTCCGCTCGACCTCCACGTTCTGCTCGGCGAGCTGCTGTGCCTTGACCTCGAGCTGATCGTTGGTCTGCTGTAGCTCCCTTTGCTGACTCTGCAGCTCAGTGGCGAGCGTCTGCGACTGCGCGAGCAGGCTCTCCGTGCGCATGGTCGCCTCGATACTGTTGAGGACGATGCCGATGTTCGACGTGAGCTGCTCCAGGAAGGTCAGGTGGATGGGCTCGAGCTCGTTGAGCGAGGAGATCGAGATAACGGCCTTGATCTCGCCTTCGAATGTCACGGGCAGCACCGCGACGCTGCGCGGTATCGCCTTGATCAGACCGGCATCGATGCGGATCGTATCGTGCGGCACGTCCGAGAGAAGAATATGCTGCTTGTCGACAGCGCACTGGCCGATGAGACCGGCGCCCAGCGCGAGCTCTTCCGGAAAGCCGCTCTCGACGGGATTGCCATATGCCGCAAGCAGCTTGAGCGGCTTTGCGCGGGTGGTGTTGCTGATCTGGTAGATGACACCCTGCTGCGCCTTCACGAGCGGCACGAGTGTCGAAAGTATGGTTCGCCCGACCGTCTCCAGATCGCGCTGGCCTTGCAGCATGCCCGTGAAGCGCGCGAGATTCGTCTTCAGCCAGTCCTGCTCGGTGTTGCGCTCCGTCGTGAGGCGGAGGTTAACGATCATCGAGTTGATGTAGTCCTTGAGCTCGGCAACTTCGCCGCGCGCCTCGACCTGAATGTTGCGCGTGAGATCGCCCTCGGTCACGGCGGTCGCGACCTCCGCGATGGCGCGCACCTGGTTCGTGAGGTTCTCGGCGAGCAGGTTCACGTTGCCCGTGAGGTCCTTCCACGTGCCTGCCGCACCGGGCACATCGGCCTGACCGCCGAGGCGACCTTCGACGCCGACTTCGCGCGCAACCGTCGTCACCTGATCGGCGAAGATGGCCAAAGTTTCCGTCATGCCGTTGATGGTGTCGGCGAGGGCAGCAACCTCGCCCTTGGACTGGACGGTCAGCCGCTGCTTGAGATCGCCTTCGGCGACGGCGGTCACGACCTTGACGATGCCACGCACCTGCTCGGTGAGATTGGCCGCCATCACGTTGACGGTATCCGTGAGGTCCTTCCAGGTGCCGGCGACACCGGGAACGGTCGCCTGACCGCCGAGACGGCCTTCCGTTCCGACCTCGCGGGAAACGCGCGTCACCTCCGAGGCAAAGCCATTGAGCTGATCCACCATCGTGTTGATGGTGTTCTTGAGCTCCAGAATCTCGCCCTTCACGTCGACGGTGATCTTGCGGGAAAGATCGCCGCGCGCCACGGCGGTCGTGACTTCGGCGATATTGCGCACCTGGGTCGTGAGATTGGCGGCGAGCAGGTTGACGTTATCCGTGAGGTCCTTCCATGTGCCATCGACGCCCGGAACGACGGCCTGACCGCCGAGGCGACCCTCGGTGCCGACTTCGCGCGCGACGCGTGTCACCTCAGCCGCAAACGACCGAAGCTGCTCGACCATCGTGTTCAGGGTTTCCTTGAGCTGCAGGATCTCACCGCGCACATCGACGGTGATCTTCTTGGAGAGGTCGCCGCTCGCGATCGCAGTCGCCACCTCGGCGATATTGCGCACCTGGGCCGTGAGGTTGCCAGCCATGAAGTTGACGCTGTCGGTCAGGTCCTTCCATGTGCCGGCGACATCGGGCACGGCCGCCTGCCCGCCGAGCTTGCCCTCGGTGCCGACCTCGCGGGCAACGCGCGTGACTTCCGAGGCGAACGAGTTGAGCTGATCCACCATCGTATTGATGGTGTTCTTGAGCTCGAGGATCTCACCCTTCACGTCCACGGTGATCTTGCGCGAGAGGTCGCCGCGCGCCACCGCGGTCGTCACCTCGGCGATATTGCGCACCTGCGCCGTCAGGTTCGAGGCCATCGAGTTGACGCTGTCGGTCAGGTCCTTCCAGGTGCCGGCGACACCCGGCACGTTGGCCTGTCCGCTGAGCCGCCCCTCGGTGCCGACCTCGCGCGCGACGCGCGTCACCTCGCCAGCGAAGCGGTTGAGCTGATCGACCATCGTGTTGAGGGTTTCCTTCAGCTGAAGGATCTCGCCCTGCACGTCGACCGTGATCTTGCTCGAGAGATCGCCGCGCGCGATGGCGGTCGCGACCTCGGCGATGTTACGCACCTGGGCCGTGAGGTTGCCGGCCATCGAGTTGACGCTGTCGGTCAGATCCTTCCACGTACCGGCGACGCCCGGCACCACGGCCTGGCCGCCGAGCTTTCCGTCCGTGCCGACCTCGCGCGCGACGCGCGTCACCTCGGCTGCAAAGGCGTTGAGCTGATCGACCATCGTGTTGAAAGTCTGCGCGAGCGTGAGGATCTCGCCGCTCGCGTTGACGGCGATTTTCTTCGAGAGATCACCTTGCGCGACCGCGGTCGCGACCTCGGCAATGCTCCGGACCTGGCCGGTCAGGTTGCTCGCCATCGAGTTGACGTTGTCGGTCAGATCTTTCCACGTTCCGGCGACGCCGCGTACCGTCGCCTGTCCGCCGAGCTTGCCTTCCGTGCCCACCTCGCGCGCGACGCGCGTCACCTCGCCGGCGAAGGCATTGAGCTGGTCCACCATCGTGTTGATGGTCTCCTTCAGCTCGAGCACCTCGCCGCGCGCATCGACATCGATCTTCTTCGAGAGATCGCCGGTCGCGATCGCGGTCGATACCTCGGCGATATTGCGGACCTGCGTCGTCAGGTTCGACGCCATCGAGTTGACGTTGTCGGTCAGATCCTTCCAGGTGCCGGCAGCGCCGCGCACGTCGGCCTGGCCGCCGAGCCGGCCCTCGGTGCCCACTTCGCGCGCGACACGCGTCACCTCGGAAGCAAAGCCGTTCAACTGGTCGACCATCGTATTGATGGTCTCCTTGAGCTGCAGCATCTCGCCGGACACGTTGACTGTGATCTGCTTGGAGAGATCGCCGTTGGCGATAGCGGTTGCGACCTCGGCGATATTGCGGACCTGACCGGTCAGGTTGCCGGCCATCGAGTTGACGTTGTCGGTGAGATCCTTCCAGGTGCCGGCAACGCCGGGCACCGTGGCCTGCCCACCGAGCTGGCCCTCGGTTCCCACTTCGCGGGCGACGCGCGTCACCTCCGACGCAAAACCGTTGAGCTGATCCACCATCGTGTTGATGGTGTCCTTGAGCTCGAGAATCTCGCCGCGCACATCGACCGTGATCTTTCGCGACAGGTCACCACGGGCGACGGCGGTGGTCACCTCCGCGATATTGCGGACCTGCGTGGTGAGGTTTGCCGCCAGAAGGTTCACGTTATCGGTGAGATCCTTCCACGTGCCGCCGACGCCTGGAACGACCGCCTGCCCGCCGAGCCGGCCTTCCGTGCCCACCTCGCGCGCGACGCGCGTCACTTCGGCCGCGAATGACCGAAGCTGGTCGACCATCGTGTTGATGGCTTCCTTGAGCTGCAGAATTTCGCCACGGACGTCGACGGTGATCTTCTTGGAGAGATCGCCGTTGGCGACCGCGATCGTGACCTCGGCGATATTGCGGACCTGCGCCGTGAGGTTCGACGCCAAGGAGTTGACGCTCTCGGTCAGGTCCTTCCAGACACCCGTCACCTCGCGCACCTGCGCCTGGCCGCCGAGCTTGCCGTCCGTGCCCACTTCGCGCGCGACGCGCGTCACCTCCGAGGTGAAGACCGACAACTGCTTGATCATCGTATTGACGATCGTTGCCGTGCGAAGGAATTCTCCCTTGAGACGGCGCCCATCGACCTCGAGGCGCATGGTCTGCAGGAGATTGCCCTGCGCGACCGCCTCGATGCTCCGCGTCACCTCGCTGGTCGGCCACAGGAGATCGTCGATCAGCGCGTTGACCGAATGTTCCATCTCGCCCCAGGCGCCGCTCGCGATGCCGAGCCGGACACGCCGACGCGTCTGACCATCCTTGCCGACCACTTGTCCGATGGTCTGGAGCTGGTGCGCCATGCGCGCGTTGGCGGAGACGATCTCGTTCAGCGTGTCGCAGACCTTGCCATAGATGCCGGCGTGATCGCCGGGCATGCGAACCGAAAAATCGCCGTCCTTGACTGCCTGGAGTGCTGCGAGAAGATCGACGAGACCGGTGTGCGGAAAGCGAGCCCCCACCGCAGTGACGCCGTCTACTGGCTCACCCATGCCGTACTCCCCCTGAACTGCTACGCCATGGCCGAACCACGCGCGCGGGCCGCAAGTCTGCTGACGCCTAAACGCTGAGTTACCGATCCGGTTCCGGGGGTCAGGGGATTTTTTGTGAGCTGTTCTTGTCGATCACGGCGGCAATGATAAGTCCAAACATCAGCAGCCGCGTGAGATAGGCATAAGGCTCGAAGTCCTCGGCGGCACCTATCATGGCCAGCACAAGCCGTCCCGCGCTGTCTATAGCGAACGCCAGGGCGAACATTATGAAGAAACGGTCGCGCGTCTGCCGCCAGTACTTGAGGAAGAACAACGCCGCAACCGCCGATGCCATCGCAACCGCGCCTGAGATCACGCCATTCATCTATTCCGCGTCCCAAACAAGGCCGTAGATCAGGATAACCATCGCCACCAGGGCGCTGATCGAGCGTGCCATGCCAAAGTCCACATCGGGAAACACGAGCTTGTCAGCGATCAAAAAGACATTGTTCAAAGTGAGGCCGACGAAGCAGAGACCGCTCCAAAGCAGCAATCGGTATTGACTTCGCGCGTAGGCCCGCAGCAGCAGGCAGGCGCAGGCGAAAGCGGTGAGTGCACACAGACCATATATGAGCATCGCCATGATCAGGAGTCTCTCCGCAACCTGAAGGCATCCGCAAAACGCCGGATCCGGCGGCCATGGTCGTGAATGAGCTTGGTTACGGGAATGAGGTGTCGCGCATAGACTTCCGCGGTCCGCTCAACCATGCGATCGAGCTCCGGCGCGGCGCATTCATACCGGTACCCCTCGTCGTCCTGAACGACGAAGCTGAGGTGCATGAGAGCGCGCAGGACGAGCTCGGCCTCGGCGGGCGGAACATAGAGGCGTCGCGCAAGAGTTTCCACACTCCACGGCACCATCTCGCGACGCATGAGCAGCAGCGCCTCGAGTTCCGCGACCGACGCGATCGTCCTGAGCAGGAAGTCGGTGACATCCTGCGGTATGAGCTCGCTCGCTGACATCCTTCCCTCAGCTCAATACGAGCAATAGCCACTGAGCCGAGCGGTGGCAACCCTCGAAGAGCTTGTCGCATTGCGCGGGCGAAGCGGCGACACACATCGCCGATTGCTCCGCGCGTGGGGGGGCCGCGTCCGGCACGCGCTGCATCGTCTGCGTGGGCGCACGGAACCTCCGTTAACCGAAGAGTGCATCGGCTGTGCTAAGCTCACGTCGTAGGCTATGCTGACATTTATTGTGCTGCGCATTTCGTTTCTGTCGCGCGGGTCGCGTCAGAGGCCGTTGCATCGAATGCTTCCAGTTTCAGGTGCCCCGTGGCTTCCGGTCCTGACAATGCTCAGTCGATGATATTCGTCGTCGAGGACGACGTGTCCATGCGCGAGGCGCTCGTCGCGCTGTTCGAGTCGGTTGGCTTGCGCGCCGATGCCTTCGGCTCGGTGCCGGAGTTCCTCAGCCATAGAACCGCGGACTGCCCGAGCTGCCTGGTGCTGGACGTCAGACTTCCAGGCATGAGCGGGCTGGATTTGCAGGCCCATTTTGCTCAGGCGGATATTCGGATGCCGATCGTGTTCATCACCGGACACGGCGATATCCCGATGACCGTGAAGGCGATAAAGGCCGGCGCCGTCGAGTTCCTGACCAAGCCGTTCCGCGATCAGGATCTGCTCGATGCCGTGCGGCAAGGCCTGGAGATGGATCGTGCGCGCCGTCAACAGCTCAGGTCCGTGACCGATTTGCGCTCCCGCTTCGAATCGTTGACGCCCCGCGAGCAGCAGGTCATCACGCTCGTGAGTACCGGACTGATGAACAAGCAGATCGCCGGCGAGCTCGGCGTAACCGAGATTACGGTGAAGGTGCACCGCGCCAATGCCATGCGGAAAATGGGCGCCAAATCGCTCGCGAGCGTGATCAAGATGGTGCAGGAACTCGGCGCGAACAGTGCCGGCTGAAGTTGTCTAAACCTATGTATAGTTCCTCGCCGACGTGCTTGTGCCTATTTGATGTATACCGTCATCTGGTGGTGTGCATTGGCCGACCCTTCACTCATCTCGATCGTTGACGACGACCCGTCGATCCGCGAGGCCACGATGAGCCTCCTGGAGGCATACGGGTATACGGCAGCGGCATTCGCATCGGCGGAGGAATTCCTCGGCTCGGAGCAGCTCGCGCGCACCTCGTGCCTCGTCACTGACGTGCGCATGACGGGACTGAGCGGGCTGGAGCTGCTGCGCCATCTGCTCAGCGTCGGATATCGCATCCCGACGATTGTCGTGACAGCGCATCCCGAGGCGCACGTGCGCACGACGGCACTCGATCTTGGCGCGCGCTGCTTCCTGACGAAGCCCGTGAGGGAGGAAAGTCTCATTTCCTGCCTCGAGGGAGCCCTCAACGGGCACGGCGCGGGGCCCTCAGAGCACTAGCTCCACCGCGGAAGCGCCGCGCCACCCTATCCTTTGGAATAAGCCGCATCTCCCACAGGGCTAGGGGGCCGATACACGCGCACAATCGATTGATGCGCGTCAGTACGCCATACCTCTGCAACGGCGTAGTGAACGATGTCGGAGCATTCTGCCGATGGGACGCTGTGTAGCCGAGCCTGGCCGATTTTTGTCTGACCGCAGTACGTGGAGCACCACGAGCGGCGCGGCCGCGCGCATCCACTTCGGTGTTTTCGAGGACCACGCGCGTTCGAAGAGCGATGGGGGCCTGATGACTGGCATCGTATCGGGAATAGCGCGCATCCTGACACCCGAGCTCGTCGAAAGGATATCATCCGCCGCTGAGCTCGACCGCGCCAGCGGGCAGATGGCGATCGAGGCTATCGTGCCTGCCATCTTGAGCGCAGTGGTCGATCTCGGCCGCACGCCCGGCGGCGTCTGGCGTTTGTCGAGGGCCATTGTGGCAGAACCTTCAGACGCGCTGTCGACCCTTGCCGGCAATCACGACGCACTTACAGCATTCGAGATCAGGGGCGGCAGCGTCCTGCCCGCGCTTCTCGGCGAAAGCCTCGTCAGGCACACGGCCTGGATCGTGGGCAGCTACACCGGCATCGGAGAACGGCCAGCCAGGACATTGATGGGCCTGCTCACGCCCGTCATCCTGGGCGTTCTCGGCAGGGAGCAGCAGGCCTCGGGTTTGGATGCCGAAGGGCTGAGCCACTTTCTCGAGAGCGAGAGAGAAGGGATCGCCGCGGCCATGCCCGCCGGTCTGAACGAGCTGCTCAAGGACGACCTCGACGGGGAAGCGGGCCTGCGCTCCTCGTCTTCGCTGCGTTGGCTAGGTAGAACGTCTTCGAGACAACCGACAATGCAGGCCACGAGGGACAGCTCGAGCCACGATGCGCCGGACGGCGTGTGGTCGGCCTGGGCGCTGCCGGTGCTCGTGGTGCTCGGTTTCGTCTGGTGGTACGCCCTCATCTGGTGGCTGCTGTTGCCAGCCAGTCCTTCCCGGGTCGCGGAAGCGCCTCGCGGGAACCAGACACTTACGGCGATATCGCCGAACGTCGACAACACGCGCGCCGGCTTCATCCCGAAGGCAGGCGACGATTGGATCTCGATCGGCGACTACTTCAAGAAGGCGATCTACAATCGAGCGGGCGAGAGGCTCGGGACGATCGAGGACGTGCTCATCGGAGCGGACGGCAGGCTCAGTGCCGCTGTCGTCGCGATCAATCACGATCTCGGTCTGGGCCACAAGGATATCGCAGTACCATTTGGCGCGCTGTATCGGGAGCAGCACGGCTCCGGCGTGCGTCTCATCTTCGACACGACCCGGGACGCCCTTCGGAACGCTCCCGTTTTCAGGGCGCGCCCAGCCGAGCAGCACTAGCAGCAGCCCTACTCGTGACCACGCGGCCGCGCTCGAAATGCTCCTGCCACGTTAAGCCATTCAAGAAAATTACAGCCCGCGCGGCAAACGGCGGTTGCCTGCAAGCGCAATGTGCGGGATCGTCAGCATTGCACCTATGGATGTTTCGCGTCGATTGAGCCGAGACCTCGCCGGACAAGCCAGCCTGAGGTTGCATGTTCAAGAATTTGCCAATTCGCACCAAGCTGCTGATCTTGTGGGGTGCGCTGTTGGTGTCGACAATCGCGCCCATCTACTCCCTGATCGCAGAGAAAAGGATCGCCATCGATTTCACGCGCAAGGAGCTTGTCGGAACCCGATACCTCACGACCGTGCGCGCCATCTATGCGGCCATTCTTGCGCCCGTGCCTGCTTCGGATTCTTCGCAGAACGAGCTCCTGACGGCTCTTGCCGAAGCGGACAGCCGGGCGGCGCACCGTCTCCAGACGACGAAGCTCGCACAGGACTGGGCCGACCTGCTTCGTGCGTACTGGGCGAGCAGCGCGGATGTCTCGAAGCGCAATTCCCTGCTCATCGACGTTCTTTCCAAGGGGCAGGAATTGATCACGCGTATCAGCGACGATTCGAACCTCACGCTCGATCCGGATCTGGACACCTACTATCTCCACAGCATCGTCATGATCAAACTCCCGGCGTTCATGACCCGTCTTGCCGAGCTGCAAGGGTATTTCGAAGCAGGCGTTCGCGCGCGGGAGACGCCGGACATGATGGAAGCCCGCTTGTCGATGCTCGCGGGCCTTCTTCGATCGACGGCCGACGAGATCCGTCACAACCTCGAAGCCGCGCAACGCGGAAACCTCGATCCCGACCTGATGCGACGCCTCGGGCCGAGCTTCATCGCGCTCAACTCGAGCCTGCAATCGTATATGGGTGCGGTACACATCAGCGTTGCCGGGATCGACGCGCGGGACATGCCGGCATTCCATCAGTTCCACAACCGAACGGTGGAGAGCGCGCTCGCTGCCTGGAATGCTGCCCAGGTCGAGCTGGACCGCCTGCTGCAGCAGCGGGTCTCGTCCATGGTCCGCAGGCTCCTCGCCGGTCTGGCCTTGATCGGTGCGCTTTCCGTGCTGAGCTTCATCGCCGCGCTCCTGACCCATCGCCATATCGTGCCGCCGCTCAAGCAGCTCGAGGGGGTTGCATCGGAGGTGCGCAGCACGAAGGACTACAGCCTGAGGGTGACCTACAAGAGCAGGGACGAGATCGGCAGGGTTACGACGGCCTTCAACGACATGCTCGAGGAGCTCTCTGCGGCGCGCGAGCGAGAGACCGCGCAGGCGCAGGAGTTCGCGCGCGCCACGCAGCTCACCACGATGGGCGCCATGGCGGCCTCGATCGCCCATGAGATCAATCAGCCGCTCGGCGCGATCGTCACCAATTCCGGCGCGGGTCTGCGGTGGCTCGCCAATGCGTCGCCCGATCTGGGAAAGGTCAAGGAGGCCCTGACCCGCATCAGGAGAGACGGACACCTCGCAAGCGAGATCATCGCCAGCGTGCGGGCCATGGTCAAAAGGGATATCCGGCCCAAGATACGCCTGTCGGTGAACGAGCTCATCGAGGATGTCGTCGGTCACTTGCAGGACAAGATAAGCGCGGAGCAGATTGCGCTGCAGCTCGAGCTGGCAAGCGGCGCACCGGAAATTCTCGCCGATCGAATACAGCTCGAGCAGGTCATCCTGAATCTGACGACCAATGCCGTCGATGCCATGCGCGGGCAAGATGCCCCGAGACGGCTCTGCATAAGCTCCGATGCCGGAGAAGACAACGCTCTCGTGATCACGATTGCAGACAGCGGCGAAGGCATCGATCCGACGCTCACCGATCGCATCTTCGATCCGTTCTTCACGACCAAATCGAGCGGCATGGGCCTCGGGCTGGCAATCTGCCGCTCGATCATCGAGGCGCACGGCGGACGAATATGGGCGTCGCCCATGACACCACGAGGAACGGCCTTTTCCTTCACGCTGCCCGCAGACGCAGCCTGAGTCATTGGCCGCGCGGTCGGTTACGTTTGCGCCCAGCTCAGGTCGGGCCGTATTTCACGGCAGCTTTGCGCAACTCCGCCGCCAGCAGCTTCACCGATGGCGACATGTGCGCGTATCGGCGGCGGATGATGCCGGCCTCGCGGCGAAACTGGAGCTGGGGGTGCTCGATGGGAACGATGCCTTGCGCGCTGTAAAGGCGAAGGGTCTGCGTGGTCAGCATGCCGATGCAGTCCGATTCCTTGAGCATGGCAAGCTTCAGGGAGAGCGAGTCCGTTTCGACGCCGATCACCGGCTCGGGAAGACCTGCTTGCGCCAGGACCTGCACGAGGCGCTGCCGAATGAGCTCGTGCGGGCCGGGAAGAACCCAGCGCTGGTTCGCATAGTCGACGAGCGAACGCTCCGGCTTCTTCAGCAGCGGATGGTCCTTGCGGCCTATGACCTTGATGACGTCCGCAGTCAGGCGTGAAAAGCGAAGATCGGGATCCACCCGGTTATCCGGAAGCGCACCAATGACGACATCGAGCTCGCCTTGCCGCAGACGCTGGATGAGCCGGTGCGGAAAGCCCGTGTCGACGGTGAACCGGATGTTGGCGTTCAATTCCATGACGCGTGCGATCGCGGCCGGCAGATGGCGGCTGAGCCACGAGGGTCCCGCGCCGATCCGGGCCTGCCCAAATCTTCCGCTGGCGATCCCGATGACCTCGAACCGCGCATCCGCGAGCTGGCTCTCGATCAAACGGGCGTGCTTGGCGAGCGCGCGGCCGGACTCCGTCAGCTCGATACCGCGCCCCCGCCGGTGATAGAGAGGCGTGCCGATTTCCTGCTGCAAGCGGTGCATGCTCTTGGAGAGGCCCGACTGCGTCATGCTCATGGCCTCGGCCGCGTGGCTAAGGTTCAAGCGTTCCGCAGTTGCGAGAAATAGTTGGAGCTGCCGGTAGTCCATATCTATGTCTCTCAGTCATGGATTGAGAGACTTTGCGTCACTTGTCGCGTTCAGGCAAGTGCTCCACGAATATGGCAACCAAACACAGTGCATCCCTGCCCATCGGCGGCGGCTTAAGCGCTCGCGAACAAATATTGCCAGGAGGAACGACAATGAGAATGGGGCGACGCTCGGTACTCAAAGGATTGGCCGCGGCCGGATCAGCTCCGTTCATAGCGCATCACGCCTGGAGCCAGGCAGCGGGTCCCTCGGAAGCCAGCCAGATCGACGTCGAGAAGGCCAAGGCCGAAGGCAAGGTCGTCCTCTATACGAGCCTCGACACGCAGATCGTGGACGCGATCAACGCCGCCTTCAAGAAGAAGTACGGCATCGAGGTGCAGTACTTCCGCGGCGGCTCGTCCGACGTCACCGGAAAGGTGCTCGCCGAAGCCGATGCCGGCAGATCGCAGGCCGACATGGTCGACGCCTCCGACGTCGCCGGCCTCATGCTGATGAAAGAGCGCGGCCTGCTCAAGCCGTTCAAGACGACCGCCATGGATCCGATCGCCAAGGAGCTACGCGATCCCGACGGCACCTGGATTGCCGACCGGCTGACGCAGGCGGTCATCCACTACAATACCAAGGAGTTCGGCGCGACACCGCCCGCGACCTGGGAAGATCTGACGAAGGCCAGCGGCCGCCTCGTCTATTTCTCGAGCTCCTCAGGCGACGGCGCACCGCGCCTATTTACGCTCGCGAACAATTTCGGCTGGGATCTGCTGAAGAAGCTGGCGGCGACCAAGCCACTGCGCGTGCAAACGCCGCAAGTCATCGCGCAGGTCGTCGAGCGTGGCGAACGCGGTGCGGGCTTCCTGCAGAACGACAACATCGCCTGGCGGTCGAAGCGCCAGGGAAAACCCACGGACTACCTGTTCCCGGCGGAAGGCGTTCCGACGGAAGTGGGTGCTTGCGGACTGTTGAAGAACTCGGCGCGGCCGCACGCCGCCGCGCTCTACTACGAGTGGTGGATGGGTCCCGAGGGGCAGGCGATTCTCGTCGACGGCGGCAAGTACTCGAGCCGTACCGACGTTGCACCGCCGGAAGGCAGCATGCCGCTCTCGAAGCTCAAGCTCATGACGCTCAATCACGCCGAGTACAAGAAGAACAAGCCCGAGATCCTCGACCGCCTGGCCGCAACATTCGGCGGCGAGTGGGGCAATTGATGCGGGCGATCCGCATCAGGGAATAATAACGAATGCAAACGACCGCATCCGCCACCGTTGCCGATCGCGCACACGGGCGCCGAGCCGCGAGCAGGATAAGCTTCCAGGGCCTGGTTCTGGGCTTTGCAATCGCATTGCTGCTCTTTCTCGTCGGATACCCGCTGCTGTGGCTGTTCCTCGGCTCGCTCGGCGTCCCGCAGTCGCTCGGCTTCGAGGACCTCCAGCGCGCGTTCACGCGGCCGCAGAATTACGCGGCGCTGGTCAATACGCTGCAGCTCGCACTCGGCACGGGGATCATGAGCGTGCTGATCGGCGTGCCGCTCGCCTGGGCCACATCACGCACCAACATGCCGCTGCGCTATGTGATCCATGCGCTGGTGGCGCTTTCCTACATCATGCCGCCGTATCTCACGGCGCTCGCCTACATCTTCCTGCTCGGGCCGGAGGCTGGTCACTTCAATCGCCTGCTGCAGGGGCTGTTCGGCTTCGAAACCGGGCCGCTCAACATCTTCAGCATGCCGGGCGTGATCTTCGTCATCGGGATTCACGTGTTCGCCTTCACGTACTTCCTGACCTACAGCGCCTTGAAATCGGTCGATGCCTCGCTCGAAGAGTCGGCGCAGGTGCTCGGTGCAAAGCGCTGGCAGACGACGCTGCGGATCAACCTTCCGCTGGTGGCGCCGGCGATCACGGGCGGAGCGCTGCTGTCGGCCATCGATTCACTCGCGCTGTTCGGTCCCCAGGCCATTATCGGCACGCCGGCGCAGATCACGTTCCTGCCGACGCGCATCTACGCCACGATCGGAAGCTACCCGCCACGCTGGGCCGAAGCCTCGGCACTCTCTCTCGTCCTGGTCTTCCTGACCGTCGCCGGACTGGCGCTGCAGCGCGGCTATCTGGAGCGCCGCTCCTACATCACCGTCAGCGGAAAGGGCGTGCGGACCCAGATCCTCGATCTCGGCCCGGCACGGTGGGCGCTCCTGGCGTTCTGCCTGACGATCGTGTTCTTCAGCGCCATCGCGCCGGTCGGCATCCTGACCCTGAACGCGTTCTCGAAGAGCTGGACCGATCCGCTGTCGCTCAGCAACCTCACGCTCGAGCACTTCCACACGGCCCTGTTCTTCGACCAAGTCGCCGTGCGCGGCATCATCAACAGCTTCAAGCTCGCGACATCGGCGGCCGCCATTGCAGTGGTGATCGGCGCGGCTGTCGCGTACCTGGATCTGCGCACGACCGTTCGCGGGCGGCGCCTGCTCGACTATCTCGCCATCCTTCCGCTCGGGCTCCCCGGAACGGTCATGGCCGTCGGCGTGCTGCTGGCTTTCATACGGCTGCCGATCCCCATCTACGGTACGCTCTGGATCCTGCTCGCCGCCTATGTCGCGCGCTTCATTCCGCTCGCCACGCGCAGCGCCAACGCGACTTTCCGCCAGATCGATCCCTCGCTCGAGGAGGCCGGCCGCATCACCGGCGCCTCATGGCTCCACACGATCCGGCGCATTCTCATACCGCTGTCGCGCCCGGGGCTGCTCGTCGCGTTCCTGCTCGTGTTCATTCCGGCATTCGGCGAGCTCAGCGCCACGATCCTTCTCTACACCGGCGGCACGGAGACGATCGCCATCGCGATCTACCGACTCAACGATCTCGGCCAGCTCGAAGTCGTATCCGCGCTGGCGGTCTTCACGATCGTTGTCGTGCTCACGCTCGCCGCGGTGGTCAGCTGGCTCTCCGGCTCGAGCTTGTCGTCCGGCGAAACTCCCGCAGCGCGAGGCTGACACGATGGCATTCATAGATATCGCGGGCGTCGACAAGCGCTTCGGTAACTTCAAGGCCCTGAGCGGCATCGAACTCGCAATCGAGGAGCGCGAGTTCGTGACGTTCCTCGGGCCATCCGGCTGCGGCAAGACGACGATGCTGCGGACGCTCGCGGGCTTTCTCACGCCCGACAAGGGCACGATCCACGTTGCCGGCAAGCTGCTCTCCTCCGGGCAGGCCGTCGTCCCGCCGGAGCACCGGCGCATGGGCATGGTGTTCCAGAACTACGCCGTCTGGCCGCACATGTCCGTGTTCGAGAATGTGGCCTTCGGCCTTCGCCTGCTGAAGGTGAACCGCGCCGAGGTCGGCGAGCGCGTGGCGCGCATCCTCGATGCCGTAGGGCTGAGCGGCCTCGAGAACCGCCATCCGGGCCAGCTCTCGGGCGGCCAGCAGCAGCGCGTCGCGCTCGCGCGCTCACTCGTTGTCGAGCCCTCGATTCTTCTGCTCGATGAGCCGCTCTCCAACCTCGACGCCAAGCTGCGCGAGCGCATGCGCACCGAGCTCAAGACCCTCCAGCGCCGGACGGGCATCACCTTCATCTACGTGACGCACGATCAGGCGGAAGCCATGGCGCTGTCCGATCGCATCGTCGTCTTCAACCAGGGCACCGTGCAGCAGGTGGGCTCGCCGCGCGATGTCTACGAGCGGCCGGCCAATATCTTCGTCGCCGACTTCATGGGGCTGGTCAACAAGGTCCCGGCGACGCTCGTCGAGCGGCAAGGCACGAGCGCCCGCGTGCGCATCGGCGAGCAGACGATCAACGCCTGCACGAGCGACGGCATCGATCCGCGCGGTGCGATCGTCGTCGCCATCAGGCCGGAGGCCATCCGCCTCGGCGAGGCCGCACCCGTGGCCGGCAGCAACGTGCTCACGGGCAAGCTCGTCGAAAGCACGTTCCTCGGCAATATCGTCGACCATCAGATCGACGTCGGCGGATCGCTCATGCGCGTTCAGGGCGATCGCCAGCAGACGTTCGAGCCCGGCGCCGACGTCCATCTCATCGTCCCGATCACCGAGTGCGTCGCCATGCAGGGCGACATGAGCCAATAGGGTCAGCCCATGAGCAAGAAGCCCAGGAATCTGCTGTTCATCATGTCCGACGAGCACAGCAAGCGCGTGCTCGGGTGCAACGGCAATCCGCTGATCCGCACGCCCAATCTCGATCGCCTGGCGGCGAGCGGCGTGCACTTCACGGATGCCTACTGCAATTCGCCGATCTGCGTGCCGTCACGGGCGAGCTTTCAGACGGGGCGGTACGTGCACGACATCCGCTTCTGGGATAACGGCAACCCCTATGACGGCACCGTGCCGTCATGGGCGCACCGGCTGAAGGCTGCCGGCCATCGCGTCGATTCGATCGGCAAGCTGCACTTCCGCAGCGCCGACGAGGACAATGGCTTCACCAAGGAGCATATGCCCCTGCACGTGGTGGAAGGCATCGGCGATCCGATCGGGATGCTGCGCGATCCACCGCCGCCGCGGAAAGCCGCGCTGCGGCTCGCGGCGGACGCGGGCTGCGGCGACTCCACTTATCAAGGCTACGACGATCGCATCACGGCTGCCGCCGAGGAATGGCTGCGCGAACGCGGCGCGAAAAAGGACGACAAGCCCTGGACGCTTTTCGTGTCGCTCGTCTGCCCGCACTTCCCGCTGATCGCGCGGCCCGAATGGTACAATCTCTATCCCGAGGACAAGGTGCCGTGGCCGGGCCTCTATGACGAAGCCGAACGACCCGATCATCCGTACGTGAAGGCTATGCGCGCCTGCCAGATCTACGATCAGGGCTTTGACGATCCGAGCAAGGTGCGCAAAGCCATTGCCGCCTACTACGGGCTCGTCAGCTTCGTCGACAACAACGTCGGGCGGCTGATGAAGGCATTGGAGGACAATGGCCTCGATGGCGACACGCGCGTCATCTACACGAGCGATCACGGCGACAACCTCGGCACGCGCGGCCTCTGGGGCAAGTCGAACATGTACGAGGAGGCCGCGGCCGTGCCGATGATCATGGCCGGACCCGATGTGCCGCAAGGTGTCGTGTGCCGCGAGCCCGTGACGCTCGTCGACTGCTTTCCGACCATCATCGATTGCGCCGGTTTGCCGCCACATCCCGATGATGCGGAATTGCCGGGCGCGCCGCTCCTCGACATCGTCAGCGGCAAGGCAGCGCCGCGCACGGTGCTCAGCGAGTATCACGCCGCAGGCTCGGCTACCGGCACCTTCATGATCCGGCACGGCAGGTTCAAGTACGTCTACTACGTCGGCATGCCGCCGCAGCTCTTCGACCTCGAAGCCGATCCCTACGAGACGCGCGATCTCGGCCAGGATGCGGGGTACCAGGGCTTCGTCGCGGACTGCGAGGCGGCTTTGCGCAAGATCGTCGATCCGGAAGCGGCAGACGCGCAGGCGCGCAAGGATCAAGGCGCGAAGATCGCCGCCTTCGGCGGACGAGAGGCCATTCTCGCTAAAGGGAGCTTCGGCTATTCGCCCGTGCCGGGAACCAAGCCGGTCTACAACTAGGAAGGCAACTTGGATCAACCGCCAACGAACGCCGCGACCGCGACCGGAACGTGCTGCAGCACGGGCCTTTCGCGCGGTCAGGCGAATTTGCCGGTGGGTGCGTCGGGCGGCAGCCGCGCGGCGCGCATACCCGATCGCGCCGTGCGCATCGACGGCGGCCGTCGTGTGAGGATCGGCGAGGACGACAGTCCGCTGCCGCAGGACGGAGAGAGCCCTTCGCGCGTTGTCGCGGTCAAGCCGTTCGCCATCGATCCATTCGCTGTGACCAACGCATGGTTTGCAGCGTTCGTGAGCGATACGGCCTATCGCACTGACGCGGAGCGTTTCGGCTGGTCGCTCGTGTTCAAGGATTTCGTGCCGAGCGCGCCGCCGGATCCGGCGATGAGCGGCGCGCCCACGTGGTGGCGGAAGATCGATGGGGCCTGCTGGCGCCATCCCGAAGGACCGGCCTCCTCGATTGCCGACCGCGCCGATCATCCCGTCGTGCACGTGTCGTGGAATGATGCCGTGGCATTCGCGGCCTGGGCGGGCGGACGGTTGCCGGACGAGGCGGAGTGGGAATGCGCCGCGCGCGGCACGCTTCAGGATGCGCGCTTTCCGTGGGGCGATGGAGAGCCCGATGACAGCGACTTCCAACCCTGCAACATCTGGCAGGGTGAATTTCCGACGCACAATGCCTGCAAGGACGGTTTCGCAGGCACGGCTCCCGTCGGCAGCTTCGCACCGAACAGCGTCGGCCTCTTCAACATGGTCGGCAATGCCTGGGAATGGTGCGCGGATGCGTTCCGCGTACGCTCGCTCGCGCGCCATGCGCGCCTGCGCAACGAGGCGGCGCAGGCCAATGCGGAGCGCGTTCTCAAGGGCGGCTCATACCTCTGCCATCGATCGTACTGCTACCGCTATCGCATAGCGGCGCGCACCGGCGTCAGTCCCGACAGCTCGACAGGGCATGTCGGCTTTCGCCTCGCATTCGACGTTTAGCGAAACCCCTCTCTCCAAGATCACGGACAGGCGATGCATCCCCACAATCTCGTAGTCATCATGTCGGATGAGCATCATCCGCGCGCCATGGGCGCAGCAGGCCACCCGTTCATACAGACACCGAACCTCGACCGGCTCGCGGCGCGCGGTACGCTGTTCGATGCCGCGTATTGCAACTGCCCGATATGCGTGCCCTCGCGCGCCTCGTTCGCGACGGGCCGCTACGTGCACGAGCTCGGCACGTGGGACAATGCCATGGCCTACGACGGCACCGTGCCGGGATGGGGGCACGCGCTGCAGAAGACCGGCCATCGCGTGGATTCCATCGGCAAGCTGCACTATCGCAATGCCGAGGACCCGACAGGCTTCGACCACCAGTACCACCCCATGCACATCTACGGCGGCTACGGCATGGTCTGGGGCGCGCTCCGCGACGGCAAATCCAATTTCAGCGAACGCGCGCACCTCATGATGAACCCGATCGGCCCGGGCACGTCGAAGTACAACATCTACGACGACCGCATCGCAACCGAGGCCGAGAACTGGATCGCACGAGCCGCCGGCGAGAAGAACGAGCGCCCATGGGTGCTCTACATCGGCTTCGTCGCGCCCCATTTCCCGCTGACCGTTCCGCAGGACATCCTCGATCTCTATCCCGTCGAGCGGATGCCTTATCCGCGGCTGCATCCGAAGAACGGTTTCCGGCGCCATCC
>JAEWIJ010000203.1 GCA_023387235.1 Pseudomonadota bacterium | reverse complement strand
CGCATCCAGGAAAGCGCGGCGCGGCGGCAATGGATCGCCGATCCTCTCCCTCATCACAACCCGCAGCCGAGCACCAAAGCCAAGACATCCCTTATCGCAACGGTCCCCGTAAGGACGGGGAGAAGGGACTTTTTACGCGATCGCTTTGCTGGCCGGCACCGCCTCGACGCCCAGCGCCTCGGCGACGGCGGGGTACGTGATCCGGCCGGCATGGACATTGAGGCCGGCCAGCAGGTGCGGGTTCTCGGCCATGGCGCGCATCGGGCCCTTGTCGGCCAGCGCCAGGATGAACGGCAGCGTCGCATTGTTGAGCGCGAAGGTAGACGTGCGCGCCACGGCCCCCGGCATGTTCGCGACGCAGTAGTGCACCACGTCATCGACGACGAACGTCGGCTCGGCGTGCGTCGTCGGCCGCGAGGTCTCGGCGCAGCCGCCCTGGTCGATGGAAATGTCGACGATGACCGAGCCGCGCTTCATGGCCTTCACCATGTCACGCGTGATGAGCTTCGGCGCCTCCGCACCCGGCACGAGCACCGCGCCGATGACCAGATCGGCATCCAGCACGTAGTCCTCGACGGCCTGACGCGTCGAGAAAACCGTCGTGAGACCAGCTCCCATTTGCGTTTTCAGCTCGGCGAGGCGGTCGATGCTGATGTCGAGGATCGCCACTTGCGCCTCGAGACCGATCGCCATGCGCGCCGCATTCGCGCCCGAGACGCCACCGCCGAGCACCACGACCTTGGCCGGCGGCACACCCGCGGTACCGCCGAGCAGCATCCCGCACCCGCCCTGCTCCATCTCCAGGCAATGCGCGCCGGCCTGGATGGACATACGGCCGGCGACCTCGCTCATGGGCGCCAGCAGCGGCAGGCCGCCGCGCGCGTTCGTCACCGTCTCGTAGGCGATGGCCGTCACGCCGGACGCCATCAGCGCCTTGGCCTGCTCAGGATCGGGCGCGAGATGGAGGTAGGTGAAGAGCGTCTGGCCCGGACGCAGCATCTTGCACTCGGCGGGCTGCGGCTCCTTCACCTTCACGATCATGTCGGCTCTGGCGAACACCTCGGCGGCCGAAGAAAGGATGGTCGCGCCGGCCTTGCGGTAGTCGTCGTCGGTGATTCCCTGGCGCAGGGCCGCATTGGTTTCGACCATGACCTCGTGCCCGCGGCCGACCGCCTCCCGCACCGACACCGGCGTCATGCCGACGCGGTACTCGTGGACCTTGATCTCCTTCGGAACGCCGATCCGCATGGTCATCTCCCGCAATGCCGCTCACCACGATTGAAATTTAAGCGCCTGGATGAGCAAATCGGCACGAATCTGGCGCGCGAACATGCCATTTGTTGCAATAATTTGCCGCCCAGGCTCGAAGTTCCGGGAAAGTCTTCGAATGACAGTGGACGCCATCGACCGGCGCATCCTGCGCGCCCTGCAGACGGACAGCCGCCAGACGGTCGCCGAGATCGGCGTCATCGCCGGGCTCTCGCCATCCGCCTGCCACCGGCGCATTCGTAGCCTCGAGCAGGCCGGCGTCATTGCGGGGTACACGGCGCGTCTCGACCGCCGCGCGCTCGGCTACGCCATGGAGTTCTTCGTCGAGGTGGCGCTGCGCTCGCAGAGCGAGAAGGCGCTCGAAGCCTTCGAGCGCGCCGTCGAGGCCTCGCCCGAGATCCTCGAATGCCACCTCATGGCCGGCGGCACGGACTACCTCTTGCGCGTGGTGGCCGTCGATGCCGCGGACTTCGAGCGCATTCATCGCGAGCGCCTGGCTCGCCTCCCCAGTGTCGCCCGCCTGCAAAGCCACCTCGCCATCCGAACGGTGCGGCCGTGGGCCGGCTATCCGCCGCGTGAGACCTGATCGCGCACCACATTATGAGCAAAATCCTGCCCATGAGTGGCCCGCGGTGGCGGGTTGCCGTGGGCCGACAATGGGGCCAGCACGGATTTTGCACGCGAACGCGAAGCGGCTATCCTGCTGCTTCCGGTCATATGACCATGACGCCGCACGCACCCGCGGGAGACTGGAGATCCTATGATCCACAAGCGCGCCGTGCAGAAGTGCCTGGCCGGTGCCGCTATTGCGGTTCTCCTCGGCCCGGCGACAGCCGGCGCGCATCCTCATGTGTGGGTGACGACCGAGACCACCGTGCTCTACGAGAACGGCACGATCGTCGGGCTGCGCCAGAAGTGGTCTTTCGACGATTTCTACACGGCCATGGCGCTCCAGGGGCTCGATACGAACAATGACGGCGTCTACGACCGCAGCGAGCTTGCCGAGCTCGCCAAGGTCAACATGGAAGGCCTCAAGGAGTTCGACTACTTCACGACGGCCAAGCTCGCGACCGAGCAGCTCAAGTTCGAGGCGCCGAAGGAATTCTGGCTCGAGCATGCCGAGGCGCCTGAGGGCACCGTCGAAGTCACGATGAAGACCGGCGATGCCGCCTTCGAAGGCACCGGCGTCGCCATCGAGAAAAAGGAAGAGCCGGCGGCGGGCATGTTCGCGCGCCTGCGGAACTGGCTCTTCGGTCCGGCGGATACGCCCGAGGACGCGACGCCCAAGCCCGCCGAGCGGCCCAAGGTGCTGAGCCTCCACTTCACGCTGCCGCTGGCGCATCCCGTGCTGGCGGAGGCGGCCGGCTTCTCCTTCACGATCGCCGATCCGAGCTTCTTCATCGCCTTCCAGCCGGCGGAGAAGGACCCGGTCATTCTCGCGGGCGCACCGCCGAGCTGCCGCGCGACCATCGGCGAGACCGCGGCACCGACCCCGCCGCCGACAGCCGAGGACGTCGCCAAGTCCGAGGCCGCGCCCAATCCCGCCGCCGACGCAACCAAACTCGGCGACGCCTTCGCCCAGCAGTTCGGCAGCCAGTCTGTCGGCTACGGCTTCGTCAGGCCGGCTACGATTTCCTGCGGACCACCCTCATGATCGCATCTGCCCTCCGGCGCCTCGCCGCCGCCTGCCGCGTGCTGGCGTGCGCGCTCATGATCGCGTCGTTCATGGCCCCTGCCGCCATGGCGCAGGCGACATCACCGCCCGCCAGTGCGCCGAAGAGCTTCCTGCCACCGCCGAAGTCCAGTGTCGAAGAGCCCAAGGGCATGGTCGCTCGGGCCTATGCCTGGCTCATGAGCAAGCAGTCGGAGGTCAATCGCCGGCTCGCGGCGGCCGTGCGCGATATCCGTACCGGCGACCCGTGGTACGCGACGCTCGTGCTGGCGGGCTTGAGCTTCGCCTATGGCGTGCTCCATGCCGCCGGACCCGGGCACGGCAAGGCGGTCATTTCCTCCTACGTGCTCGCCAATGAGCAGACAGTGCGGCGCGGCATTGCGCTGTCGTTCCTGGCCGCCGCCTTCCAGGGCCTCTCGGCCCTCGTGATCGTCGGCATTCTCGTGCTGGTGCTGAGCGCGACCGGCGTGACGATGAAATCGACAGAGGCATGGCTCGAGACGCTGAGCTGGGGGCTCGTCGCAGTGGTCGGCGCGTGGCTGCTCTATACGCAGCTCAAAGCGGCATGGGCGAAACCGGCGGCCGCCCAAGGCCAAGCGCACGCACACGCGCATCATGACCATGCACATCATGGTCATGCGCACCATGAGCACCACGGGCATGACCACGGTCATCATCATGACCACGATCACGGGCATCACCACCATCACACGCACGCCCACCACCATCACGACCACGTCCACGCTGCGGACGGGAGCTGCTGCAGTCACGCGCACATGCCCGATCCGAGCCAGCTTCAGGGTCCCTGGTCGTGGCGGCAGGCGTTCGCGATCGCGTTCGCCGTCGGCATTCGCCCCTGCACCGGCGCCATTCTCGTCCTCGTCTTCGCCATCAGCCAGGGGCTCATGTGGGCCGGTGTCTTCGCCACCTTCGCCATGGCCATCGGCACGGCCATCACCGTTTCGGCGCTGGCAGCGCTGGCTGTCGGCTCGCGCGAGCTTGCCATGCGGCTCGGCGGCGGCGCGGAGAGCGTCTGGGGCACACGCGTGCGCACGGCCGCCGGCATCGGCGGCGCGGGCCTCGTCCTCGGCCTCGGGCTCGTCCTGATGGTCGGCTCGCTGCAGGGCACGAGCGTCTTCTAAGGCTGGCACTCGCGCACACCCGTGCTAAGAGTGTCGGCCGTCATCAACATTCAGCGTGAGGAAGCCCCATCACCATGGCCCTGATCAGACACGAGTCCGCCGGCATTCTTTCCAAGGCCGTCGAAGCGAACGGCTTCGTCTTCACCGCCGGCATCACCGCGAACGACCGCAACAAGGACGTCGGCGGCCAGACCAAGGAAATCCTCGACGAGATCGATCGCATTCTCGCGCTCGCCGGCTCCGACAAGTCGAAGGTCGTCTCGGCGACCATCTGGGTCACCGACATCCGCAATCGTGACGCGATGAACGTGCACTGGAACGAGTGGACCGGCGGCAAGAACCTGCCCGGCCGCGCGTGCATCGAGGCGCGCCTCGCCGATCCCAAGCTGCTCGTCGAGATCGCCGTCATCGCGACGAAGTAACCGATGATCGTCCGCCGAGAACTTGAGCCACTCCTCGCCAATGTGGTCGAGGCGGGCGACATGATCTTCACGGCCGGCTGCATCGCCGACGACGAGAGCCTCGACGTCGGCGGGCAGACACGGCAGGCGCTTGGCGATCTCGATCGCTGGCTCGCCATGTGCGGCAGCGACAAGTCGCACATCCTGCAGGTCGTGATCTGGCTCTCGGACATCCGCTTCAGGGATGACATGAACAAGGTCTGGCTCGAATGGGTCGACCCGCGGAGCCTGCCGGCGCGCGCGTGCATCGAGTCCCGCATGGCGACGCCCGGCTGTCTCGTCGAGATCATGGCCATCGCTGTCAAGAAAGGCGCACGGTCATGAGCAGCACGCGTGCCGAGGGGCGGCCAGAGCCCGGACTACGCCGCCAGTACGCGCAGTTCATGCCGGTGCAGACGCGCTGGAAGGACAACGACGTCTACGGCCACGTAAACAACGTCGAGTACTATTCGTATTTCGACACCGTCGTGAACCGTTACCTGATCGACCCCGGCGGACTCGATTTTCACAACGCCCCGATCGTCGGCATCATGGCCGAGACCATGTGTCGCTTTCACCGCTCGTTCGCCTATCCGGAGGCGATCGACGCAGGCCTGAGGGTCGGCCGCCTCGGCAAATCTTCGGTGCGCTACGAGGTCGGGCTTTTCGGCGAAGGCGAGGATCAGGCCCGCGTCGAAGGCCATCTCGTGCACGTCTTCGTCGAGCGGGCGACGAACAAGCCGGTGCCGATCCCGGCCGGTATCCGGGCCGCGCTGGAGCGCCTCGTCGTCGCCGGCTGAACCTGGAGACATTCCAACTGAATACGGCGCACTGTAACCTCTGCGCCATAGCCGCACCCTGACCAAATCAGGCATGGTTCCAGCGGATGAGTGGAGCGGCCTTTCACGCCCGGTAGCGTCTTGAGGCCGCTGGGAACGGGCTGAGAACCATGATGAAGCGTATTTGCGCGGTTGCCGCCGGCGCGGCTCTGCTGATCAGTTTCCTGCCGGCCGTTGTGCCGGTGCGGGCTCAGGAAACGGGACTTGCGTCCATCCACTCCTGGGTCGCCGTCGGCCGCAAGACATGCATGGCGTCGCACACTCACGACGGATCGGGCACCGGCAAGACGAAGAAGGACGCCGAGAAGGCGGCCATCCAGAGCTGGGAGTCGTTCACCATCTGGGAGTACGGCCCGCCGTGGGGTCGTTTCAGCGAGTCGGTAAGCAAGACCGTTAACTGCGATAAGAGCACGTCCTCCGAGTTCACTTGCCAAGTGAACAGCCGACCGTGCAAGACCGCCAAAACCACACGGGCTCGCAAGCGCTGAGGTGCAGGCGCGGGCCCTGACGCCGTCCGACGACGGGGATCCCGTTGATCCAGTTTCGCCCCATCCTTCTGGCCCTCGGCCTGATGGTTTGCTTCGTAGCTGTGGCGATGCTGATCCCCATGGCCGTCGACTATGCGGACGGCCATTCGAGCGCTCATGTCTTCGCGTTATCGGCCCTGATCACGCTGTTCGTCGGCGTGCTCATGGTGCTGTTCGCCCATGACCGCAGACCGGTCAGGGCGGGCCTCCGGGAGGGCTTTCTGCTCACGACGCTGAGCTGGACGCTCGTCTCCGCCTTCGCCGCCATTCCGTTCATCGGCCTCGGGCTATCCGCGGCCGACGCCTATTTCGAGTCCGTCTCCGCCCTGACGGCGACCGGCGCCACCGTCATCGTCAAGCTCGACAGTCAACCCCGCGGCATCCTCCTGTGGCGTGCGCTTCTGCAGGGGATCGGCGGCATCGGCATCATCGTCTTCGCCATCCTCGTGCTGCCGTTCCTGCGGATCGGCGGGATGCAGCTCTTCCAGACCGAAAGCTCCGACCGCTCGGAAAAGGTCGTGCCGCGCGCCTTTCATCTCGTGTCAGGCATATGCGGCATCTTCGGTCTGCTGCTGGTCGCGTGCACCATGACGTACCTCATGCTGGGCATGACGCCGTTCGACGCGATCTGTCACGCGCTCGCAACCGTCTCGACGGGCGGCTTCTCCACGCATGACGCGAGCTTCGGACATTTCAACTCGCCCGCACTCGATTGGGCGGCCGTGCTGTTCATGATCTCCGGCGCCCTGCCGTTCGTCGTGTACATCAAGGCGCTGCGCGGCGACACCGAAGCGCTCTGGCGCGATGCGCAGGTGCGCGGGCTCCTCAAGCTGCTCGTCGTGGCCTCGCTCGGCCTCGCCGTTTATCTCGCCTTGACGCGCGACGTCGGCTTCGCCGATGCCGTGCGCCTCGCGACCTTCAATGTCGTCTCGATCGTTACGACGACGGGCTTCGTCAATACGGACTATACGACCTGGGGCCCGTTCGCGATCGGCGTCTTCTTTCTTCTGATCTTCGTCGGCGGCTGCTCGGGATCGACATCGGGCGGCATCAAGATCTACAGGCTCCAGGTCGCGTGGCTGCTGACGCGCGCCCACCTGCAGCATCTGCTCAGCCCCAACCGCATCGTGACGCTGCGGTACAACGGCCGTCGCCTGCCCGAGGACGTGCCTTTCTCGGTGGTCGCCTTTCTCGCGCG
>JAEWIJ010000160.1 GCA_023387235.1 Pseudomonadota bacterium | reverse complement strand
TTTGCCAGCACCACGCGATACTCGTCGAGCGTCATCCGGCGCGCGATCTCGAGCCGCGACGTCAGGCTGTCGCTCAGCCCGCCGCCATAACGCTCCACCAGGTTCTCGAGCGACCAGCGCATCTCGTAGGCGCAGACGTCGCGGGCGATCTCCAGGCATTCGCCGACCGCCTGCTCGAAGGCCTCGACAAGCGGGTTGTCGGCCCTGCGGATGATCTCGACCCCGGCGCGACGAAGCTCGGCGAGCAGCGCTTCGAACGCCGCGCGTGTCTGGTCATCGAGCTGCGGCCAGCCCTGCGCCTCCATCACGATCAGGCGCGTCGGGCGCGTCGCTGCGCGCAGGTTCGGACCGCCGAACAATCCCGGATACCCCGGATCTCCGCCCGAGCGCTTCGCGATCTCGATCGAGACGTGCCACATGTCGGCAAGCGTTCCGGCGTGCACCCCAATATGGCTCTGACTGAGGCCCAGACGCTCGCCGCGGTTCAACGCGCCGAGCGTCGGCTTGATGGCGTAGTTCGCGCAGAAGCCGGCAGGACGAATGACCGAGCCCACGACCTGAGTCCCGATCGCCGCCGGCACCATGCGCGCCGCGACCGCCGCCGCCGAGCCGCTCGACGAACCGCCCGGCGTATGCTGCGGGCTGAAGGGATTGGTCGTCGGCCCCGGATGCGACATGCCGAGCTCGGTCGTGACCGTCTTGCCGAGCACGATTGCGCCCGCGGCCCTCAGCGCCTGGATGCAGGCCGAGTCCTGCTTCGTGTGATTGTCCTTGAACAGCGGCGAGCCCATCCGCGTCGCCATGTCCTTCGTCATCAGAAGATCCTTGATGCCGATCGGCATGCCGTCGATGGACGACAGCGGACGCCCGACCCGATAGCGCTCGCTCGCCGCATCCGCGACGGCGCGCGCGCCATCGAAATTCATCTCGACCCAGGCCTTCACGACCGGCTCGCGCTCCTCGATCGTCGCGAGGCACCGCTCGAGATAGGCACGCGGGCTGTCGCGTCCTTCCTTGAAAGCCGGCACGGCATCGTGGAACGAGAGAGCCCGGAATTCCGACGGGTTATAGAGCGCGCACACGGTCATATCCTCGACAGCTTGAGTGTCCTCGGCATGGCGGCACGGCTGAGGCCCTTCATGCCGGACGATAGTATTGCATTGCAATACGATCGGATCGTGTTATAATGTCCCCGGAATTGCGTCGCGTCAAACGCTCGCTTGCGGGCTCGTTGGCGAGCCATGGCCGGCGCGTCGAAGACACGGGAGGATTACACGGTGGCCAAACGAGCTGTTGCGGTGAAAAAGGCGCCCCGCAAGGACGATCGCGAGGATCGCCTTTTCGTCAAATCCGTCGGCAAGGCCTTCAGGATACTCGAGGCCTTCTCGGACTCGACGAGCGGCCTCTCACTTTCGGAGCTCGCCGCCGCCGCATCGCTGGACAAGAGCGCGACGCAACGTCTCGTGCACACAATGCTGAAGCTCGGCTACCTCGAGCGCACCTCGCAGGGGCACCGGCCCGGGCGGCGACTGGTCGAGCGCTCATTCGATTATCTCCGCGGCCATCCTCTCATCGCCCGCGCGGTGCCGATCCTCGCCGAGCTTCGCCGCGACGTGCAGGAGCGCGTCGATCTGAGCCTCTTCGACGATCTCTCGATGCTCTATCTCATCCGGCTCCAGAGCAAGCGCGAGAGCCTTTTCGGCTATCTCAACGGCCGCGCCGTGCCGACGTTCTGCACGTCCGGCGGTCGCGCCGTCATGGCCAAACTGCCGCCGGAGCAGTCGCGCGACATTCTCAATCGATCCAAGATGATCAAGATCAATCCCCGCACGTTGATCGCCAAGGATCAGATCCTCAAGAAGATCGAGGAAGCGCGTCAGGCCGGATACGCGATCGCCGCCGAGCAGGTCATGATCGGCGAGGTGGCCTGCGGCGTCGCCATTCTCGACGAGAGCGGTCAGCCCATTGCGGCCATCCACGTCGCCGGATCGCTCGCCGAATGGACGCCGGCCGAATTCGAGAAGCGCTTCGCGCCCCTCGTCGTGCAGGCGGCTCGCGCGATCTCGGCCTTCTAGCAGCAGCCGCGCCCTTGACAGGCCTCCCCGCTCGATGAAATCATAAATATTCTCGTATTGCTATGCAATACTAGAGTTGCAGACATGAGCAGCGCGCTTTCGAGGAGCCTGAATGCCGGATCCGACGCGCTTTTCGGGCAAGGTCGCCGTCGTGACGGGCGCGGCGCGCGGCATCGGCGAGAGCATTGCAGAGCGCTTCACGGCCGAAGGCGCGCGCGTGCTGCTGGTCGACGTTCTTCCCGAAGTCGAGGCGACCGCGACGCGCCTCGGGCAGCAGGCATGGATCGCGGATGTCACCGATCGCGCGGCAGGCGCGGCGATCGCGGCTGCCGCGTTGCAGGCCTACGGCCGCATCGACATTCTCGTCAACAACGCGGGAATAGGCGGATCGAAACGCCTGCTCGACACCGACGACGAGACCATCGATCGCTTTCTCGACATCAATCTCGCCGCCGTTCTCAGGATCACACGTGCCATCGTGCCTCACCTGCCGCGTCCGGGCGGACGGATCATCAACATCTCGTCGATCTTCGGCCTTTTCGGCTATCCGGGAACGACGGCCTACGCGGTCGCCAAGGCCGGCGTCGCGCAATTCACGAAGCAGCTCGCGGGCGAGCTCGGCCCCGAAGGCATTCTCGTCAACGCCGTTGCTCCCGGCGTCATCGTCACCCCGATGACGCAGGGCCGCCGCCACAACGAGCTTTATCATCGCCTCATGATCGAAGGGACGCCAGTCGAAAGGCTCGGTCAGCCGGCCGACATCGCAGGTCCGGTCGCCTTCTTCGCCTCCGACGACGCGGCATTCGTCACCGGCGTCGTCATGGCCGTCGATGGCGGTATACTCGCCGCGCGTCACGGCAAGATCTGACGCGCATCGCTTGGGAGACATGAAATGCACGACATGAGCATCCGCTGGCCGAATGGCGCACGATGCGCCGTGATGCTCACCTTCGACTTTGACGCCGAGACACTGTGGACCTCGCGCAATCCGGAGAACGCCAGTCGTCCCGGCGTGCTCAGCCAGGGACGCTACGGCGCCAAGGTCGGTGTGCCGAAGGTCCTCGACACGCTCCGCGACGCCGGCATCAAAGGCACGTTCTTCGTGCCCGGCTGGACGGCCGAGAACCACACCGGCCGCGTCGAGATGATCCTCAAGGACGGCCACGAGATCGGCCATCACTCATATTCGCACAAGTGGGTGAGCGGCGATCCGCAGGCCGAGATCGAGGAGATGGAGAAAGGGCTCGACGCGCTAAAGCACACCGTCGGCGTGGTGCCGCGCGGCTACCGCTCACCGGCCGGCGAAGTGTCCGAGGGACTTTTCAGGCTGCTGCAGAGGCACAACTTCCTCTACGATTCCTCCCTGATGGACGACATCAATCCATACCGGCACGCCCTGCCCGACGGGTCGAAGGGCCCGGTCGAGCTGCCGTGGCACTGGAGTCTCGACGATGCACCGTTCGCGCTGTTCTCCATGCAGGCGCAGCGTCCGCTTCAAACCAACGCGCACATGCTCTCCATTTTCAGCGAGGAGTTCCGCGAGATCTATCGCTGGGGCGGCCTGTTCGACATCATCTTTCATCCTCAGGTCGTCGGCCGTCCGAGCCGCATCGCGCTGCTGCGCGAGCTCATCGCTTTCATCCGCACCTTCCCGAACGTCTGGTTCGCGACCGGCACGGAGGTCGCCGAGCACTGGGCGAAGGAGCACGAGAAAGCATAGCGTCAGGCGCCGCGCGCAAAAGAGCCGAAGCCGCCATTGCAGTAGACCAGCGGCTCCGCACCCGCCGACAGCCGGACCTGCTCGACGGTCGACAGAAAGAGGTTGTGCGTTCCGTAGGGAATGACCTCGCGCACGCGGCAGCAGATGATCGCCAGACCATCGGCGAGCATGGGGAGCCGTACTTCCGGCGCGGATGCGATCGCCCCATCGATCCAGTCGCCGACGGCAAAGCGCTCGCTTCGGGTATGGGCCGCGAAATGCCGGCTCACGCCCTCATGATGGCTCGCGAGCAGATTGACGCTGAACCACCTGCGCCGCACGACCGCATCGTGGATCGACGCCGATCGGTTGATGCCGACGATCAGTGCGGGCGGATCGAGCGTAACCGACATCACGGCTGTCGCCACCATGCCGTAGCGTTGGCCGCCGTCCTCGGTCGTCAGCAGCGATACGGTGGACGCCAGCCCTCTGAGCGACTTCCTGAAGTCGTCCGCTAACGGCGATACCGCGAGAGTCTGCTCGCTCATAGTGCCCTCCTTTGGAGATCATTTTCGTGCGCACGGCATAGTCAGCTTCACCACGGCAAGGGTTGCCCCGTGAAGGTATAGAACTGACCCGTGTCGTGGTTCCCGAGGCGCGCAATCACGTTGAGCATCCCCGCCACGCTCTCCTCGACCGGCACTTGCGCGCCTTCCGCCCCGCCGGCCGTATTGACCCAGCCGGGATGCAGCAGGACAAGCGTCACGCCGCGCGGAAAGAGGTCGATCGCGAGGCTTCGCGCGATGGCGTTGAGCCCTGCTTTGCTGGCGCGATAGCCATAGTGCGCGCCTGAGAGATTGAGGCTGATCGATCCCATGCGGCTGCTGACGATGGCAATGCGCCGCTCCCGGCTCGCCACGACATTATCGAGGAATGTCTCGATCAGCCTCAGCGGACCGATCGTGTTCACATCGATCATCTGCTGAACGAAGGCATAGTCGAGCCTTCCGAGCTGGCCGGCATCGAGTCCGATACCCGCATTCGACACGAGCAGGTCGATCGGCTCGTCGCCGAGCGCCAGCTTGAGCGCCCGGAATTGCTCGGCGGACGTCACGTCGAGCGCGAAATGCCGAATATTCGGATCGTCGGGAAGCTTGTTCGTGATGTCGCGATAGGTAGCGACCACTCGCCGCCCGGCTTTAGCGCATTGGACCGCGAACTCGCGGCCAATTCCGGCGTCACATCCTGTGATCAGTACGGTCGACATGGTGGTGCTTATTCTCTCGAAGTGATTTCGCCAAAGCGCGGCTCGGGAATGCCCCGCGCACCGAGCCCATCGATGCGGAAGAGCTTACCGGCATGAGGCCATGCGGCGCGCTCCTCGGGCAGAAGCAGGGTCGTCGCGGACGTGACATAAAGGACATCGAGATCGGCGCCGCCGAACGCCACCATGGTCGGATGCTTGGCCGGGACCGCAATGCGCTCGATCATGCGCCCTTCCGGCGAGATGCAGGCGACCGCACCACCATGAACGAGCGCACACCAGTAGTTGCCGTCGCGATCGCACGTCGCACCGTCAACGCGTCCGTCGATGTCCCGCGTCGAGAAGAACACGCGCCGATTGGCGATCGCGCCCGTCTCGATGTCGAAGTCGTACACCCACACAGTCTCGTTCCGGCTGTCGGCGAAGTACATGCGCCGGTCGTCGGGTGAGAAGGCAATGCCGTTGCCGACAATGAACCCTCTGTCCATGACGTGCATCGAGAGGTCCGGATCGAGCCGAAAGATCTCCGCCTCTGCGCCGATGAAATCCGAATGCACGCTGGCGCACCAGTAGCGGCCGCGCCGGTCGCATTTCCCATCGTTGAGCATCAACCGCGGATCGCGCGCGACCGGATTGGCGATCGGCACCGCCGCTCCCGTCGTAAGATCGATCCGGTGAAAGCCGCCGCGCATACCCCCGATCACGCGTCCGTCGACCGTGAACACGAACGAGCCGATGTCCGTCGCCATGGGATAGCTCGCGAGCGCACCGCTTGCGGGATCGAAGCTGCGAATGGCCGGCGCAAAGGCATCGACCCAATAGAGCCGCTGCTCGCCGGCATGCCACTGCGGCGCCTCGCCAAGCAGATCGACATGATCGCAGGCTATGGAAACCGTCGTCATGCCCGCGCCTCCTGAAAGCTCAGATGAACCGCGTGCCGCGCTCCCGCGCCCGGCGCGAGACATCGCATCGACGGCTTGGTTGCAAGATCACCGTCGAAATCCGCGGGATCGCCGAAGCCCGTCCAGCTCTCGACACACAAGAATGCTCCCGGCGGGCGGCTCCAAAGCGCAAAGTGCGGAAAGTCCTCGCTACTGACTTGGATCGATGTACCGTCCGGCGCAACAAAGCGCACTTTCCTGCTGCGCGCATGGAGAAAGCACAGCGCCTCGTTGCTCATGAGCTCGTGCGACAACGGCAATCGCTTGCCATCGAGCGGCACGGGCCGGCGCTCGGCAGAGAACAGCCCCTCGGCGGTGATGACGGGGACCTCCGCCTGCTCCTCTTCCGCGAACACGACGGCGTACTCATCGGGCCGTCCGCCTGCGGACGGCCAGCAGAAACCTGGATGGAACCCGAGCGCATAGGGCAGCGGCACATCGCCGGGATTGCTCACCTCGAACACCGCGGAGAACGTCGTGCCACTCAAGCGATACTCGACGGTCAGCGCGAACGGAAAGGGATAGGCGGCCAAGGTCTCGGCATTGTGAGTGAGGCTCAGGCGAACGCGATCCGCGCCGCACTCGACCACCGTGAACGGCATCGCGCGCGCAAATCCGTGCACACCCATGGCATACATGTCATCGCCAATGCGCACGCGACCACCTCGCAGGCGCCCCACGATCGGAAACAGGATCGGCGCTGAATTCGCCCACGATCGCACATCGCCCTGCCACAGGAGATCGCGCCCGTTCACCGACCACGCGACCGGCTCGCCCCCGACAAGCCTGATCACGGCAATCGCCGCGCCGTGAACCAGTCGGATCTCGCTCTCTGGGCTTTTAGACATCATGACGGACGCCGCGATTTCTTACCTGCCGCGCCTGCGCGAGCTGCGTGATGACGCAACACCACGGCGAGCTTCGCCGCACCCTGCCTGATCTCGTCGGGCGTGAATGCCCCGAACCCGAGCAGGACAGCAGGCGGCAATCGCCGCGCGATGGCAAATCGCGACAGCGGCGCAATCTCGAGCCCGACGTCAGACGCTTCGCGACACACCTCGGCATCCGACCAGTCCGGCGGCAGCCAACCGAGCATCTGCAGGCCGGCATCGCAGGGTTCGAGGCGCATAGTGTTCCCCAAAGACGTGCCGAAGGCATCGATCATCGCCTGCCGCCGCTCGGCATAGAGCTTGCGCATACGCAGCACATGCCGCGCCATATGGCCGTCGCTCATGAACCGCTCGACGAGCGCCTGCTCGAGCGTCGGCGAATGCCGCCCGGCCACTGTCCGCGCATTGACGAAGACGTCGACCAGCGCTTCCGGCACGACGAGGTAGGCGAGCCGAAGCCCCGGAAAGAGGATCTTCGAGAACGTGCCGATATAGATGACGCGCCGCCCGCCATCGAGCCCCTGCAGCGAGCGGATCGATCGGCCCTCGTAGCGGAACTCGGCGTCGTAATCGTCCTCGATGATCCAGCTTTCATTGCGCCGCGCCCACTCGATGAGCTGCACGCGCCGCCGCAGCGACAGCGCACTCCCCAACGGAAACTGCGTCGAGGGACAAACGACGGCGACGCGTGCGCCCGGCCGCCGCTTCTCGCCGAAGTCGACATCCATGCCCTCCTCGTCGACCGGCACGGCGGTGATCTCGGCGCCGCTCGCTCTCAGCGCCGCAACGGCTCCCGGAAAGCCCGGATCCTCGCACCACACGGCATCGCCGGGATCGAGCAGCACCCGAACGGCGAGGTCGATCGCCTGCTGCGCGCCGGCAACAACAATGACCTGCCTCGGCGTGCAGGAGACGCCGCGGCTGATCGTCAGATAGCGCGCGATCGCATCGCGGAGTGGCGCATAACCGGCCGCATCGGTCTCGCCGAGCAGGCGCGTCCCGCCGCCGGGATGGCGCCCCGTGAGGAGCGACTTCGAGATGCGTGTCCAGGTCGCGACGGGAAAGGCATCGACCGCCGGCATGTTCATGCGGAAGGGTGCGAGACGCTGTGGTGAACGGAGCGACTCCGGTATCGCCGTGAAGTGGCTCGCGCGCTTGGCGATCCGGACCGCCGGCGGACCGCTCCGTCGCCGGCCGCGCGCGGCGCCGCCATCCGCTCCCCCCGTCGGCAGACGATTGGAGACGAACGTTCCGGCGCCACGGCGCGCCTCGACGAACCCCTCGACCGTCAGCTGCTCGAGCGCCCACATGACCGTGTTGCGACCGACCTGCAGCGTCCGCGCCAACTCCCGGCTCGACGGCAGGCGATTTCCAGGCCTGAGATGGCCCTCCAGGATCGCCGACGCAAAGCGCGCATAGACGCGGCGCTGCAGCGATGCATCGCTGTCATCGTCGAGTATCTCGGCGAGAATGTCGGGCGAGGATTGTCTGCGGCGGCTCACGAGGCATATCCGAAGTGGCCTCGAAATATAGCTGGAAATGGCTCTATCTCAAGACCACTTCTTGACAATAGTCTGGTTGTGTCGATGCAATAGGCGCAGCGCAGTGGGGGAGCTCCTGCGCAGCGTCGCCCGTCCAGTTCGTTTCGATCGCTGGAAGCTCGACGCTTGGTTGGCGAGGGGCCCATGCGTTTTCGAACACTGGACGGGCTCGCCGAGATCGGGACAGGCGGCCACCACGAGGAACGGTCATGAAGATCAATCGCAGGGAAGTCATCATTGCCGCCGGCGCGACCTCGCTCGCGCATCTCGCGACGCCGCTCGCCTGGGCCCAGCCGGCACCGAAGCGCGGCGGCGTGCTCAACTCCGTGCTCTGGCCCGAGCCGCCGGGTCTCGTCACCGGCCTCTGGCTCAATGCGCCGACGCTGCTGCCCGCAACGAAGATCTTCGAAGGGCTCATCACCTTCGACTTCAAGCTCAATCCGCAGCCGATGCTCGCCGAGTCCTGGGAGATTTCGCCGGACGGCCTCACCTATACATTCAAGCTGCGCAAGAATGTGACGTGGCACGACGGCAAGCCCTTCACGGCCGACGACGTGGTCTTCACGTGCGGCGAGTATCTGACGGAAGTGCACCCGCGCTCGCGCCCTGTCTTCCAGCGCACGACCGTGTCGAAGGTCGACGATCACACGGTGAAGTTCACGCTCAAGGAGCCGTTCGCGCCGCTCATGCGCAACTTCGACCCGATCGGCGCGCCGATCGTGCCGGCGCACATCTACAAGGGCACGAAGTTCCGCGAGAACCCGGCCAACGCCAACCCGATCGGCACCGGCCCCTTCAAGTTCAAGCAGTGGCAGCGCGGCCAGTTCATCCACCTCGTGCGCAACGACAGCTACTGGCAGCCCGGCAAGCCCTACCTCGACGAAATCTACTATCGCCTCATTCCCGACAGTGCCGGCCGCGCCCTCGCGCTCGAAAGCGGACAGGCCGACCTCGCGACGCAGAACGATATCGAGCTCATCGACGTGCAGCGCCTCAAGGCGCTGCCGCATCTTGCCAGCACGAACCAGGGCTGGGAATGGGGCTCCCCGATCTGCTGGCTCGAGTTCAACGTGCGCCGCAAGCCCTTCGACGACAAGCGCTTCCGCCAGGCGATCATGTATGCGCTCGATCGCAACTTCATCAAGGAAAACGTGTTCTTTGGCCTCGGCAAGGTGGCGACCGGCCCCATTCACTCCGCGTCGCCCTACTACGAGCCGAACGTGCCGCAGTATCCCTATGATCTCAAGAAAGCGGAGGCGCTGCTCGACGAGCTCGGTCTCAAGAAGGGCGCCAACAACATGCGCGCCTCCATAAAACTGCTCGGCCTGCCCTATGGCGAGGTGTGGAACCGCCTGAACGAGTACTGCAAGCAGGCGCTGCGCCGCATCGGCCTCGACGTCACCATCGAAAGCTCGGATGTCGCGGGCTGGGGCGATCGCACCAAGAACTGGGAGTTCGACAGCACGATCTACTTCATGACGACTCTGTCGGATCCCGCGCTCGGCGTTGCGCGCACGTACGTCACGTCCAGCATTCGCCACGGCATCCTGTTCGGCAACCACTCGGGATACTCGAACCCGAAGGTCGACGACCTTTTCGCCAAGGCCGCAGTCGCGACCAAGGACGAGGAGCGCAAGGCCCTATATTCAGAAGCCCAGAAGATCATCGTCGACGAGGTGCCGGTGGCCTGGATGGTCGAGCTCGAATGGCCGAGCTTCGTCAACAAGCGCCTGCACAACGTCATTACCAACGGCATGGGCCCGAACGACAACTTCGCCAACGCGTTCATCGCCGGCTGAGCCCGTCGCTCACGAATGACAGGCAGCTTGAATACCGCACGCTTTCTCGGAGGATGGTTGCTGAAGTCGGCGGCCGTCCTCCTCGCTGTCATAGCGCTCAACTTCTTCCTGCTGCGGCTGGCGCCCGGCGATCCGGCCGTCGTCATGGCCGGCGAAGCAGGCGCGTCCGATGCGCAGTTCCTCGACCAGATCCGCAAGGACTACGGCCTCGACCGCCCGCTGCCGGAGCAGCTCCTCAACTACGTGACCAACGTCGCGAAGGGCAATCTCGGTTACTCCTACCGGAACCGCCGCCCCGTCGCCGACATGATCCTCGAACGGCTGCCGGCGACCATGCTGCTCACGGTCAGCGCCTTCGTGCTGGCGCTGCTGCTCGGCACCGCGCTCGGCGTGCTTGCCGCCGCGCGCGAAGGACGCTGGCAGGATGGCGCCATCACCGTCATCGCACTCGCCTTCTACGCCATGCCGCTCTTCTGGGTCGGCCTGCTCATGATCCTGTTCTTCTCGGCCTATCTCGGCTGGTTCCCCGCCTTCGGCATGGCGTCGTTCACCGTCTCGGGCAATGCCTTCGCGCGCGCGCTCGACACCGCATGGCATCTCGTCCTGCCCGCCTTCACGCTCGGTCTCTTCTACGTCGCGACATATGCCCGCCTCGCGCGCGCCTCGATCCTCGAAGTGAAGCACCAGGACTTCGTCCGCACGGCCCGCGCCAAAGGCCTGCCACCCGGACGCATCATGCGCGCCCACATGCTGCGCAATGCGCTGCTTCCCGTGATCACCTTTGCCGGCATCCAGGCCGGACAGCTCGTCGGCGGCGCTGTCGTCGTCGAGACGGTTTTCGCTTGGCCCGGCATCGGCCGCCTCGCCTTTGAAGGGCTCCTCCAGCGCGACTACAATCTGCTCATGGGCGTCTTCCTTCTGAGCGCGATGATGGTCATGGTGATCAATCTGATGACCGACCTGCTCTACCGGGTAGCCGATCCGCGTGTCAGGGCCGGCGCATGACGGACTTTTGGGCCATCTACCGGCGCAACAAGGGCAGCGTCATCGGCCTCGTCATTCTCGCCATGGTCCTCGTCATGGCGCTCGCCGGGCCGATGCTCATGCCGGGCGACCCGTGGGAAATCAAGGCACGTCCCCTCCTGCCGCCAAGCGCCGCCTTCCCCATGGGCACGGACGTGCTCGGGCGCGACGTCCTTGCCGGCGTCGTGCATGGCGCGCAGATATCGCTACTGATCGGCCTCGTCTCGACGCTCGTCGCGGTGACGCTCGGGCTACTGCTCGGCGCCGTCGCCGGCTACTTCGGCGGCCTCATCGACGATCTCGTCGTGCGCGTCACCGAGTTCGTCCAGACCATCCCGAGCTTCATCCTCGCGATGGTGCTTGTTGCCGTTCTCGGCCCCAGCATCGGCTCGATCGTCATATCGATCGCCGTCGTGACGTGGCCACCCGTCTGTCGCCTAGTGCGCGCGGAGTTCATGAGCCTCGTCCAGCGCGAGTTCGTCGAAGCCGCCGTCGTGAGCGGACAGCGCACGGCCAACATCATCTTCCGCGAGATCCTCCCGAACGCCCTCTCGCCCATCATCGTCATGGCGTCGCTGATGGTCGCAACCGCCATCCTGACCGAATCCGCGCTGAGCTTCATGGGTCTCGGCGATCCCAATCGCATCTCCTGGGGCTACATGATCGGCGCCGCGCGCTCGGCCCTGCGGCAAGCGTGGTGGATCAGCGTATTCCCTGGCGCCGCCATCTTCCTCACAGTGCTCGCCATCAACCTCGTCGGCGAAGGTCTCAACGACGCGCTCAACCCGCGTCTGGCACGACGGGGGCGCGTGTGAGCGAAACGCCCGTCATCGACATCCGAAATCTCTCCGTGGCGCTGCCGCCGGGCGCCGACCGGCCGTTCGCCATCGAGGACATCAGCTTCGCACTGCTGCCGCAGGAAGTGCTTTGCATTGTCGGCGAGTCGGGCTCCGGCAAGTCCCTCACCTCGCAAGCCATCATGGGCCTGCTGCCAGGACCGGAAGTGCACATCGCATCCGGCTCGATCCATTTCGAGGGCCGCGACCTCGCCACGCTCGACGATCGCGAGATGCAGGCGCTGCGCGGCGCGCGCATCGCCATGATCTTCCAGGAACCGATGACCGCGCTCAATCCCGTGATGCGTGTCGGCGAACAGATCAGCGAGATGTTCCGCTTTCACGGCCGTACGCACGAGGCCGCCGATCGCGTCGTCGAATTGCTCGGCGCCGTCGGCTTGCCCGATCCCGCGAGCCTGAAGGACGCCTATCCCTTCCGTCTCTCCGGCGGCCAGCGCCAGCGCGTCATGATTGCCATGGCGCTCGCCCTCGATCCTGCCGTGCTCATCGCCGACGAACCGACGACCGCCCTCGACGTCATGACGCAGAAGCAGATCCTCGCCCTCATCAAGGATCTCCAGCGCGAGCGGCACACGTCCTGCCTCTTCATCACGCACGACTTCGGCGTCGTCGCCGAGATCGCCGATCGCGTCGGCGTCATGCAGAGCGGCAAGCTCGTCGAGATCGGCGCGGCCCGTGAAATCCTCGAGCGTCCGCAGCACCCATACACGCGCCGCCTGATCGCTGCCGTGCCGCGCCTCGAGCCGCCGGACCGCGCGCCGCTTTCCGACAGGAAGACGATCGTCGCCGTCAAAGGCGTCGACAAGACTTATGGTTCGCGCGGCGGATGGCTGAAGCGCCGTCCCGTCCATGCCGTCAAGGATGCCTCGTTCAGCGTGCGCAGCGGCGAGACGCTCGCGATCGTCGGCCAGTCCGGCTCCGGCAAATCGACGCTCGCGCGCTGCATGGTGCGCCTCGTCGATGCCGATGCCGGAAGCATGACTCTCGACGGCGCCGACGGCGACCTCCTCCGCATGTCGAGGTCGCGCTTTCACCGCCATCGCCCGCTCGTGCAGATGGTGTTCCAGGACCCCTATGCGTCGCTCAATCCGCGCCACCGCGTCGGCGACATCATCGCCAAGGGAATGCTGGCACAGGGCCATCCGCGCGATGCCGCCCGCGAGCGCGTGAAATCGCTTCTCGAGCTCGTTCAGTTGGACGCGAGCGCTGCCGAGCGCTATCCGCACGAGTTCTCCGGCGGCCAGCGCCAGCGCATTGGCATCGCACGCGCGCTCGCACTCGAACCCAAGCTGCTCGTCGCCGACGAGCCCGTCTCCGCGCTGGACGTCTCCATCCAGGCGCAGGTTCTGGAGCTCCTCGCCGAGATCCAGCAGCGGCTCGACCTCGCCGTGCTCTTCATCACGCACGACCTGCGCGTCGCGGCCCAGATCGCCGACACCGTCGCCGTCATGCATCAGGGCGAGATCGTCGAGTACGGCCCCGCACGCCAGATCTTTCTCGATCCGCAGCACGCCTATACGCGCGCGCTCATCGCCGCCATTCCCGGCCGCGCGTGGCTCGCGCCCTCCGACCGCATTGCACGACAAGAGGCAACATCATGACCACTCGTGTGGCCATCGCCGGCTTCGGCGCCTGGGGCCAGATGCACGCACGCGCTATCGGCGCAATCGACGATGCCGAGGTCGTCGCCATCTACTGCCACGGCGAAAACTCCGAAGCGGCGGCAAAGCAAGTTTTGCCGACCGCCGCGCGCTACCGTGACTACGACGCCATGCTGCGCGCCGGCGGCTTCGACGTCGTCAACGTCACGGTCCCCAATCACGCGCACGCCGCATTCACGATCGCGGCGCTCGAAGCCGGCAAGCACGTGTTCGCCGAAAAGCCGCTCGGCCTGACGCTCGCCGAGTGCGATGCCGTGATCGCCGCCGAAGCCCGCACCGGCAAGCTCGTCGCACTCGATCACGAGCTGCGCGTCTCCAAGCAATGGGGCGCCGTGCGCGATCTCGTCGCGAGGGGCGAACTCGGCGAGGTGCGCTATCAGCACTTCTCGCTCTTCCGCCATCCATTTCGCCAGGGCTCGGGCGGCTGGCGCTACGATCCCGATCGCGTCGGCTCATGGATCCTCGAAGAGCTCGTGCACTTCTTCGACCTCATACTCTGGTACGGCGCGGAGAACGGCACGCCCGTTCGCGTCGGCGCCTTGGGCAACGGCCGCGGCGGCGGTCTGGTCGACAACTTCGTGACGACGCTCGAATGGGCCGACGGCTCGACCGCCGTCCTCAGCCAGTGCCTCGCCGGCTTCGAGCATCACTCGCTTCTGGAGATCGCCGGGACCGAGGGCTCCGCGCGCACGTGGTGGTCGGGCGCGCTCGACCGCACGCTGACGCCGACCTTCGAGCTTAAAGCCAAGCGCAAGGGCGGCGAGGTCGAGACCGTACAGGTTCCGCTCTCTGGCGAGGTGTTCGAGCTCGAGGAGAACATCCGCCAGGCCTATGCCGGCTTTGCTGCCGGCCGATCGATCCTTTCCCCGCGCGAAACGCGGGCCTCGGTTGCAGTTTGCCTTGCCGCCGAGAAAGCCTTCCGCACGCAAACCACAATTACGCTAGATTAGAGACGGCGCACACAGCGCACCCACGCACAAGACGGAGACGAGCAGATGGAAGACACGACGCGCAACTATCCGCTCGAGGATATCGACCGCGAGGTCATGTTCCACCCGAACACCTCGATCGCCGATCACATGAAGAAGGGCCCGCACATCATGGCGAGCGCACACGGCGTGCGCATCAAGGATCGCCAGGGCCGCGACCTCATCGACTGCGGTGCGGGTCTGTGGTGCGTGAACATCGGCTATGGCCGCAAGGAGATGGCCGACACTGCGAAGAGCGCAATCGAGAACCTCGCCTACTACCACATCTTCGCCGGCACCTCGAACGAGCCCGTGATCCGCCTCGCCGAGCGCGTGCTCGGGCTATTCCACAAATCCGGCGCGACGCACTTGTCGAAGGTGTTTTTCGGCACCGGCGGCTCGGATGCCAACGACACGAACTTCAAGCTCGTCCGCTACTACAACAACCTGCGCGGCAAGCCCGAGAAGAAGAAGTTCATCTCACGGCTCGGCGCCTATCACGGCCTCACCTACGCCGCCGGCAGCCTCACTGGCATTCCCGTGTTCCACAAGGCGTTCGATCTTCCCGTGCCGGGCGTGCTGCACACCTCGTGCCCGCACTACTACCGCTTTGGCGAGGGCGGCGAGAGCGAGGAGGCCTTCACCGACCGCATGGTGGCCGAGGTCGAGGCCATGATCGTGCGCGAAGGACCGGAGACCGTCGCCGCCTTCATCGCCGAGCCTATCATGGGCACGGCCGGCGTGCTCATGCCGCCCAAGGGCTACTTCGACAAGCTGCAGAAGGTGCTGGACAAGCACGACGTCCTCTTCATCGCCGACGAGGTGATCACCGGCTTCGGGCGCACCGGCCATTGGTTCTCAACCGGCGGCATGAAGCTCAAGCCGGATATCGTGACGCTCGCGAAGGGCATCACCTCGGCATACTTCCCGGTCTCGGCCTCGGTGATCTCCGACAAGATCTGGAAAGTGCTCGAGACCGCTTCGCCCGAGTACGGCCCGGTCATGCATGGCTTCACCTATTCCGGCCATCCGGTGGGGGCCGCCCTCGGCCTCACCAACATCGACATCCTGGAGAACGAGGGGCTCGTCGCGCAGTCCGCGGAGGTCGGCGCCTATCTGCTGAGATCGCTGCAGGAGCGCGTCGGCGCGCATCCTAATGTCGGCGAGGTGCGCGGCGCCGGACAGATGATCGCGGTCGAGTACATCGCCGACAAGACGGCGCGGCGCTTCTTCGATCCGAAGTCGAATGCGCATCGCATCGTATCGGCAAAGGCGCTCGAGCTCGGCGTTCTCACGCGCGCGCTCCCCTTCATCGAGGTGACGTCGTTCTCGCCGCCTCTGTGCATGTCGCGCGCCGAAGCCGATGAGGCCGTCGACCGCTTCGGCAAGGCACTCGATGCCGTCACACCGGAACTCGCCAAGCTATCCGCCGGCGGCTGAAGACGATTCGGGTTTGCGGGCGTCGGCTTTGCAGGTCTAGGCTCGCGCCACCGCACCAACAGCTGCCGACCTCGGCCCGCGTGGTCATGCAGTTCATGCATGGACGCGCGCTCGTTCGTCATGATGCGGACGGGCGCGTGTCGACTCTCCGCGGTTTCATTGGCATTTCCGCACAATTGCTCCGCTCCCCCCGTGTGGCCACAATGCATCGCCCGTCGGCAGCAGTGCATCACATTACTTGACTGATGGAGTAAAGTTTAATCATCTGTGCATCTTCGTGGCGTCGGCAGCCAGGCCAAACCCCCGCCCCCCAACCGCGAAGCCTGGGGAAACATATTTGATTTCGCGCAGTTATGCGCGAGGGGGACCACAATGGTTGAACATGAGGATATGGCCGCCGCCGCGGACACAGGGGCACGTGCCCGGCCTGTGGATAAGCTATTGCTCGGCCAGGTATCGCTCGGCATAGCCTCGATGCTTCTGGCAACGGGGGCCTCGGCCCAAACGACCCTGCCGTCTCTTTCTGTCCAAACCAAGAAAGCGCCGCCCAAAGCCAAGGCCCGCGCGAAGGCCAAGAGCGCCGCACCCGTCGCGGCAACGCCGGCCCCTGCCGCGCCCGTGCTGCTGGCAGACCCCGCCGACGCCGTATCGGGGCCGCCAGGAAGCCCAGCAAACTCACTCGAAGCAGGAACGGGCATCGGCCGCCTGCCCGGCACGATCCAGGACACGCCGCAGACGGTCAACGTGATCGGTCAGACGCAGCTCCGCGAGGAGAACGTCACGACACTCGATCAGGCGCTCCGCAGTGTCCCGGGCGTGACCGTCGCGATCGGCGAAGGCGGCGGCGGCATGAACGGAGACCAGTTCCGCATTCGCGGCTTCCAGGCCAAGGGCGACATCTACGTCGACGGCCTGCGCGACTTCGGCGTCTACGTCCGCGACAGCTTTGCCTATGAGCAGGTGCAGGTCCTGAAGGGCCCCTCGTCCGAGGCTTTCGGCATGGGCACGACCGGCGGCGCCATCAACATCCAGCAGAAGACGGCGCATCTCGGCGATGCCGCGAGCTTCGACGTTACCCTGGGCACCGGCCCGATGGCCCGCACGACGGTTGACATCAACAAGCAGATCAACAACACGACCGCCGCCCGCATCGTCGGCATGTGGCACGATCAGGACATCGTCGGCCGCGACCACCTCTACTCGGATCGCTGGGGCTTCCTCGCTTCGCTGGCCTTCGGCCTCGGCACGGACGAGAAGTTTACGATCAACTACTTGCACCAGTCCGGAAAGCGCAAGCCCGACATGGGTGTGCCGATCTTCGATCCGGACAACCGAGCTGTCGTCAACGGCGGCAATGGTCCGCTGCTCGGCAAGCCGGTCACTGAATTCGGCGTCTCGCGCAAGAATTTCTACGGCAAGGAGACCGATCTCGACGACTCCGACGTCGACATGATCACGGCCCGCTACGTGAAGCGCGTGAACGAGGGTCTGACGATCCAGAACGATACGCGCCTCGCGATGTACAGCCGTTACTTCGCGCAGACGGTCACGAGCTGCCCACTGGAGAATACGGACGGCTCGTCCCATCCCTGCGGCGCCAGCATTCTCGATGGGACTTTTAACGGCGCCTACAATTTCGGCGGCCCGGCCGGCTTCGACCAGGAGTCCTGGGGCATCCAGAACATCACGACGGCCATTGCGAAGTTCCATTTTGCTGGGCTGCGGCACGAGTTCGTTGCGGGCATCGACGTGTTCTACCAGAACGACCGGCGCACGCAGCTTGCGAACTCCGGCGCGAAGACCCCGGGCACGATTGGCGACCCGCTCTACGAGAACCCCCCGGGCTTCACCGTCACGAAGAACCCTCTGGCACGCAAGAAGGCCGAGGCTGACAATATCGCCTTCTTCGCGAGCGATCGCGTCTGGCTAACGCCGGAGTTTTCTATCCTCGGCGGCATTCGCTGGGATAGCTACTCGGCGAGCTACTGGAATACGACGACCGGCGTGTTCGGCGCTCCGCTCGAGTCCGACACCAGTTTCTGGAGCCCGAAGGCCAGCGTCATCTGGGAGCCGACCAAGCAGCAGACCTATTACATCTCCTGGGCGCGCTCATCCTCCGGCCTTGCAGGCCAGTTCATCACGAACGACAACAACTCCATCGGCAACGCGTCGTTGGAGCCGGAGGAGAACGAGCTGTGGGAAGCCGGTCTGAAGTGGGCTTTCCTGGACGGCAAGCTCGGCTTCACTGCGGCCTTGTTCCGCGTCGACAAGTCGAACGCGCGTCAGGAGGATCCGACGTCCGGCGATACCGTCGTGACGGGTGAGGATCAGCGTGTGCAGGGCCTCGAGCTCGGACTCACCGGCAAGCTGACGGATGCGTGGTCGATCCAGGCTGCCTATGCCTACATGGACAGCGAGATTCTCTCGTCGGCCACGGCGCCCGATGTCGTGGGCAACCGCGTCGCCTTCGTCCCCGAGCACGCCGTCTCGGTGTGGTCGACGGTCGAGATCTCCAAGATCATGCACCTCTGGCCCGGCAAGACGACAGTGGGCGCCGGCGTCAGGTGGTCCGACGACATCTACGCAAACTCCGCCAACTCTTCGATCATCCCGGCCAACTTCACGTTCGACGCGATGATCTCCTACGAGAAGGACGGCTGGCGCTTCGCCGCCAACGGCTACAACCTCACGGATGAGCTGAACTACGACGGCAGCTTCGGCAATCGTGCCGTCGTCGCCGCCGGCCGGACGCTGATGTTTACCGTCGGCAAGAAGTTCTGAGAGCGTACACGAGACGCGCCTGCCGACATGGGCCCTGCCCATGTCCGCTCTGCATGTGAGACGTACGAGATGCTGGTTCGCATCCCTGGAGTTCTGACACCTGACGAGGTCGAGCGCAGCCGCGCGGCTCTCGAAGCCGCCGCCTGGGTCGACGGCAAGACGACCGCCGGCGAGCAGGCCGGCACCGTCAAGAAGAACCTTCAAATCCCCGTCGACTCGCCCGTCGCGCGCGAGATCGGACAGATCATCCTGCGTGCGCTCGGCACGAACCCGCTCTTCAATTCGGCCGCCCTGCCGTTGCGCGTGCTGCCACCGATGTTCAATCGCTATGATGTCGGCATGACGTTCGGCGCCCATGTCGACGGTGCGCTTCGGTCCATTCCCGGTGCGGGGATGCGCATGCGGGCCGACGTCTCCTCGACACTGTTCCTCACGCCCCCCGATCAGTATGACGGCGGCGAGCTGGTCATCGAGGACACGTTCGGCACTCAGAAGGTAAAGCTCAACGCCGGCGACATGGTCGTCTATCCCTCGTCGAGCCTGCACAGCGTTACGGAAGTGACGCGCGGCTCGCGCTGGTCGTCGTTCTTCTGGACACAGTCGATGGTGCGCGACGATGGCATGCGCCGCCAGCTCTTCGAGCTCGACATGGGGATCGTCGAGATCCGGCGCTCGCTTCCGGACGACCACCACGGCGTCGTCGCGCTGACGAGCCACTACCACAATCTGCTGCGTCGCTGGGCCGATCTCTGAGCGCTTCGGTCCGAAGGATTGCGATGAACGACAAGGTGATCTTCGCCTGGCAAGGCAGCGCGATGCGCAAGACACGACTTGCGAGCGATCCCGCTTTCGCTGCCGAGCAGGTGCGCAAGGCCGCCCTTTCGGGCGACGCCGTGGCACAGCTCTCGTGGGGCTTGATGCTCCTCGACGGGCACGGCACGCCGCGCGATCTTCCCGCCGCCTTCAACTGGATCCAGATCGCCGCGCGCGCCGGCGGCCGCGACGCCATGAACATGCTCGGCCGCTGTCATGAACTCGGCTGGGGTACGGATATCAATCTCGCCATCGCCGCGCGGTGCTATCGCGCCGCAGCCGAGCAGAAGCACGCTTGGGCACAGTTCAATCTCGCGTGCCTCATGCTACGCGAGGACGGCGTGCCGGGAGAGCCGACCGAGGCCTTGACGCTGCTCGCACGCGCGGCGCGCCAGGGCAATGCGAAAGCCATGAACATGCTCGGCCGCTGCTGCGAGGAAGGCTGGCGCGGACCTCCGAAGCCGGCCGCGGCACGCCGCTGGTATCTCCGCGCCGCCCGCGGCGGCTGCTTCCGCGGCGCCTTTCACACCGCACGCCACCTCATCGCCAGCGGCGAGACCGATCGCGCCCTCGCGTGGCTGCGACAATCCATTGCCTCGGCACCCGCGGATTTCTGCGAGGAAATCGCCGAGCTGTTCGCCCACCATCCCGACGAACGCCTGTGCGCCATTTCCGAGCTTGCTCGCGCACGAACTGCGCAAGCCGCACGACAAGCCCCCGCAGGCACACCGCGCGCCGAAACCGTGTCATCCCTTTCCGCGCCATTGCGCCAGAAAGCGCGAAATATCCGCCCCGTACGCCGCGCCGTCAGGCGCCTTGCGGTATCGGTCGGGATCGTCCGGCCATGACGAGCGCTCTGTCGGACAAGGCAAACACCGGCGCCGCGACGCCGCCACAGCGCGGCCGTCCCGGCCGTCCGCCGAAGAACAAATGGAAGAGCCGCTCCTTCTGGCTGCGGCACATGCAGCAGTGGCATTGGATCAGCGCCGCGATCTCACTCGTCGGCATGCTCCTGTTCGCCATCACCGGCATCACGCTCAATCACGCATCACAGATCGACGCTTCGCCGAAGACATCGCAGATCGAGGCCAAGCTGCCTGCGGACATGCTCGCGCATGTCAAGACCGACCCGGCGAACGCGAAAACGCCCGTTCCGCAAGCGCTCGCGGACTGGATCAGCGCGCAGACGCGCATCAACATCGCAGGTCGCCCTGCCGAATGGTCGGCGTCGGAAGTCTACGTGGCGCTCGCGCGCCCGGGTGGCGATGCCTGGCTCACGATCGATCGTGCGAGCGGCGACATCACGTACGAGCGCACTGATCGGGGATGGATCGCTTACCTCAACGATCTCCACAAGGGCCGCAATACCGGCCTCGCCTGGAGCATCTTCCTCGATGTGTTCGCGCTTGCCTGCATCATCTTCTGCGTAACCGGCTTCGTGCTGCTGAAAATCCACGCGGTCGGGCGCCCATCTACCTGGCCCATGGTCGGTCTCGGCATCGCCATACCGGTCATCGTGCTCATCATCTTTGTCCACTGAACGAGGAAAGCAATGCGTGTCGCGATCACGGTCGGACTGTCGGGCGCCATGGCTGCGCCCGCGCTCGCGGCCGACATCAATCTCAACGTCGAGATCCCGCGCCTGAGCGTCGCGGAGTACCATCGTCCCTATGTCGCCATCTGGCTCGAGCGGCCGGACAACAGCGTCGCGGCAAATCTCGCCGTCTGGTACGATGTGAACCTGCGCAATAACGAGGGCACGAAGTGGCTCAAGGATCTCCGCCAGTGGTGGCGGCGAACGGGCCGCGAGCTTTCCATGCCCGCCGATGGTCTCTCGAGCCCGACGCGAGCACCGGGCAAGCACGACGTCGTGTTCGCAGGCACCGCCAAGTCTCTCGCCGAGCTGCCGCCGGGCCAGTATCAGCTCGTCGTCGAGGCGGCGCGCGAGGTCGGCGGGCGCGAGCTGCTACGCATTCCCATGCAGTGGCCGCCGAAGGATACCGTCAATCTCACGGCGAAGGGCGAGCACGAGCTCGGCGCCATCTCCGTGACACTCAAGCCGTAAGATCAGCATGACACCAGCAAGAGGGATGAACATGAAGACAGCCACCAAGCTTGCTGCCATCGCACTGCTCGTGAGCCTCCCGCTCAGCGCGCAAGCCCATCGCATCTGGATGCTGCCGTCCGCGACCGTTCTCTCGGGCGACGATCCCTGGGTGACGGTCGATGCCGCCGTCTCCAATGATCTCTTCTACTTCGAGCACCATCCACTGCGCCTCGCCAATATCGGCGCCGATGACGACGGCCCGCCGGCAGCGGCAGCAAAAGGACCGAAGGGCAAAGGGCCCGCGCGGCGCGGCGGACGCCCCGCGGAGCTCGTCGTGATCGCGCCTGACGGCTCGACGGTCGAGGCGCAGAACGGCAGCACTGGCCGCTATCGCTCGACGTTCGACGTCCACCTGAAGCAGAAGGGCACGTACCGCATCGCGGCGATCAACGAGATGCTGTTCGCTTCCTACAAGCTCGGCGGCGAGACGAAGCGCTGGCGCGGAACGGCCGACACGCTCTCGAAGGATATCCCGGCGAACGCCGAGGATGTGAAAGTCACCGAAGGCTACAACCGCGTCGAGCTGTTCGTAACCTCGGGCAAGCCCACGGATACGGCACTCAAGTCGACGGGCAAGGGCCTCGAGCTTCTTCCCGTCACGCATCCCAATGACCTCATGGTCGGCGAGACGGTGAAGTTCCGCTTTGTTGCAGACGGCAAGCCTGCAGCCAACATGGCGGTGAAGGTGATCCCGGGCGGCATCCGCTACCGCGACAAGCTCGGCGAGATGGACTTCAAGACGGACGGCGAAGGCATTCTCAGCTTCAAGGTCGAGGCGCCCGGCATGTACTGGCTGAATGCGTCGATGAGCGATCTGCCGAGCACGATCAACAAGGCCACGCGGCGCGTCGGCTACACGGCGACGCTCGAATTCCTGCCGCAGTAGTGGCTGGCGCTCGCAGTATGCACGATGCCGGCGCGACGCGGATGTCCACCTCTCCCGCGCCACGCCGCGTCGTGGTGCCGGAGATCGTGGCTGCCCGCGCGCTGCATCCGCTGCCGGGGCGCGACAAGCTCCTGCATGTGGGCGGCGAGACCATGGGAACGACGTGGTCGGCGAAGCTGTACGCGGCTTCGCCCTTTGACGGCCCTCGTGCGCGACAAGCCGTTCAGGACGCGCTCGATCACGTCGTCGGCGAGATGAGCCCTTGGGTCGCGACATCGGCGCTCTCGCAATTCAATGCAGCGCCGGCCGGGAGCTGGCACACGCTTCCGGTGAACTTCTTAACCGTCCTCGAAACGGCGCTGGTCATCGCACGGGACAGCAAAGGCGCCTTCGATCCGACGCTTGGCGCGCTCGCCGACGCCTGGGGTTTCGGCCCGTCGCCGACGCGCATCCATCCGCCGGATGCCAAGGATACCGATCGAATGCTCGCGGCCGCCGGCTGGCAGCATCTGGAAATCGACCGCGGGCGTCGCCGCGTGCGTCAGCCAGGCGGTCTCGCAATCGATCTCGGCGGAATCGCGAAGGGCTTCGGCGTCGATCAGGCCGCCCGCGCGCTCCGAAGACTCGGCATTCGCGATTTTCTCGTCGAGGTCGGCGGCGAGCTGAGAGGCGAAGGCGTGAAGCCGGACGGCACGCCGTGGTGGGTGGCGCTCGAACAGCCGCCTGCGGAACGCCACGGCGCGGCGGAGATCTCCGACATCGTCATCGCCCTGCATGGACTGTCGGTCGCCACATCGGGCGACTATCTCCGTTTCGTCGAGCACGACGGCACGCGCCATGCGCACTCGCTCGATCCACGCACGGGCCGTCCTGTCGACAATGGCATCGCTTCCGTCAGCGTCCTCGACGAGAGTTGCATGCGGGCCGATGCCCTCGCGACCGCCCTCCTTGTCATGGGCCCATCGGCCGCGATCGCCTTCGCCACCGAGCATCGCATCGCCGCGCGGACGGTCGTGCGGACAGCCCACGGCCTGTCGGAAGTGCTTACGCCACGCTTCGAGGATCTGCTGAGGGACGAAACCTGATCTGCGTCAGGTCGTACGCGCGATCACCTCGCCCATCAGTCCCGTGTGCGGTTGGCCGGAGACGAACTCCGGGCTTTCGAGCACCGCGATCAACGCGGGGATGTTGGACTTCACGCCTTCGATGCGGAATTCGCGCAAAGCCGCGACCAGGGTGGTGCGCGCCTCCTCACGCGTCGCACGATGCACGATGACTTTCGCGAGCATGGGATCGTAGTGCGGCGTGACATCGCGCCCTTCCACAAAACCCGTCTCGACGCGAATGCCGGCGCCCGTCGGCGGGCGAAACACCGCGAGCTTTCCGGGCGAGGGGAAAAAGCGTCTCGGATCCTCGGCGTACACGCGCGCTTGGATCGCGTGGCCCGATCGTGAAATTTTACTCGGGAGAATGCTGTCGAGACGCTGGCCCGCAGCCGACAGAATTTGTGCCCGGACGAGATCGATGCCGGTGATCTCCTCCGTCACGCCGTGCTCGACCTGGAGCCGCGTATTCATCTCCAGAAATGCCAGCTCGCCCTGGCCGTCCATCAGCATCTCGACCGTGCCGATATTGTCGTAGCCGGCCGTCCCGAGCTTGTCGGCGAGACGCGCGGCAACCGCATCGATCATGGCACGATCGACCGCAGGTGCTGACGCTTCCTCGATCATCTTCTGATAGCGGCGCTGTACCGAGCAGTCGCGCTCGAAGAGGTGCACGACATTGCCGTGCCGGTCACCGAGTATCTGGAACTCGATATGGCGCGGACGTTCGACAAAGCGCTCCAGATATATGTCCGCCGTGCCGAATGAACGTTCGCACAGGGCGGCGGCCCGCTCCACCACTGTCAGCAGCTCCTCGGGCGTGCGCGCAGGCATCATGCCGATGCCGCCGCCGCCACCTGCCGGCTTCACGAGCACGGGATAACCAATCGCCGCAGCCGCAGCCAGGATCGCTTCCTTGTCGCTCGGCAGAACGCCGCTTCCCTTTCCGACGGGCAGTCCATAGCGCGTCGCCAGCTCGCGCGCCTTGGCCTTGTGCCCCATATCCGCGATCCAGCGCGGCGAAGGGCCGATGAACTGCGCACCTGCGGTCTGCACGCGCTCGGCGAATCCTGCGTTCTCCGAGAGAAAGCCATAACCCGGATGGACGGCGTCGGCCCCTGTCTGCCGCAAGGCGCCAATAAGAGCATCCTGATTGAGATAGCTCTCGCGCGCAGGCGCGGCGCCGATGTGCACCGTCTCGCCCGCAAGCGCGAGATAGGGCGCGCCCGCGTCCGCATCGGAGTACACGGCGATCGACGGTATGCGCATGTCGTTCAGCGTGCGCAAAACCCGCGAAGCAACCGCTCCGCGATTGGCCACCAGAACTTTGCTGAATGCCGGCATCGGATCGCGCTCTTCCTAGAAGCTCGTCGGCCACGCGTGCATGAGATGCTGGCCAACGCCGTTGGTCAGTCGCTGCCGATGTATTTCGAGCATGCGAATGAGATAGTCGCGCGTGTCCTCCGGCCGGATGACGCTCTGCACCGCGTACATGGCGGCCATATCCCAAGGCTCGCTGTCCTTGTTCATCTGATCGAAGGCCGCATCGAAGCCCGGCTGTCCCGGCTCCAGACCGTGCACGATCTTCACCGCGAAGGTCGGGTCCATGAAGCTCACCTCGGCGGTCGGCCACGCCGCCACCTCATCCGAGTTCCGCCCGCCGCCCATGTTGAGATAGGCCTGACCGTAGCTCTTGCGCAGGATGATCGAGATCTTGGGCACGGTGCAGAGTTGCAGCGCCTGCATGTAGTTCATGATCTTGCCCGGCGCGCGCTTGCGTTCGGCCTCGACGCCGATCGAGAAGCCGGGCGTGTCGACCAGCAGCACCAGCGGAATGTTGAAGCTGTCGCACAGAACGAGGAAGCTCGTGACTTTCTCGCACGCATCCGTATCCATCGCGCCGCCCTTGAACATGGGATTGTTGGCGACGAAACCGACCGTGCGTCCCCCGAGGCGCGCGAGGCCCGTCACGGCGACCTTGCCGAAGCGCGCCTTGAGCTCGAAGAAGCTTCCCTTGTCAACGACGGTGCGGATGATGTTGCGGACATCATAAACCTGCGTCCGCCTTTCCGGCAGCAGCTTCGCGATGCCGGCCATGGCCTCGCCGGAGCCGGGCGAGACTTCGCGGACAGGCGGCGCTTCCTTGTTGTGCGAGGGCAGATAGGACAGGAACGTCTTGATCGCCGCGATCGCTTCCTCATCCGTGTCGGCGACCACGTCGGCGAAGCCCGTGACCTCCGCGTGCACTTTCCAGCCGCCCATGACCTCGGGATCGACAGCCTCCTTGATCGCGAGCGAGGCGAGCTGCGCGCTCGATACCGCGAGCACCGCCCCCTTGCGCATCACACTGAAATCCGACAGCACCGCGTACCAGGACGAGGAGCCGTAGGAATAGCCGAGCGTCGCCGAGACCCACGGCGTCTCACGCATGCGCATGTATTGCGTCGGATCGTTGCCGAGCAGCGACCCCATACCGCGCGAGCCCATGTGATCGGGCATACGCGCGCCCGAGGACTCGCCGAGGAATACCATCGGCAGCCCGCGCGTCGTGGCGACGCGCTTCATATGGCCGATCTTGCGCCCATTGGTGGCGCTCGATGACGCGCCCATGACCGTGAAGTCGTTGACGACGACGGCGCACTCACGTCCATCGATCTTGCCGAAGCCCGCGATCTTGCCGTCCGCCGCCGATTTCTCGCGATCCTCGGGCCGCGTCGCCGATGTGCCGAACAGCCCGGACTCGATGAACGTGTCGGTATCCACCAGAGCATCCACGCGCTCACGCGCATTCAGAACGCCTGCTGCCCGACGGCGCGCGAGCTTGTCCGCGCCTCCCATGCCGAGCGCCTTGGCGCGTCTTGTCTCGTAGGCATCCATGTCCGCGCTCACTGCTACAGCACATACTTCTCGAAGCGGCGCAGGTATTCCTTCGCCCCATCGAGGTTGGCTCGCTTCGCCCGCTCGGCTTCTTCTGGGTTACCCGCCCGCATGGCGGCGACCGTGGCGCGGTGCTCCCTGAGACCGGCCTCGGCGCGCCCGGGCAGAATGACGATGCGCCGGATGACCACGTGGGTTTTCTCGTAGATGCTGTCGAGCATCTTCGCGGCAACGGGATTGCGGGCGCATTCGATGAAGCGGCTGCGGAAACGCCCGTAGCAGGCCAGATAGCCGTCGAAGTCGCCGACTTTCACGAACTCTTCCATGGGCGCGCCGAACAGATCGACGAACTCCTGCCACGCCTCGTTCGGGACGTTTTGCGTCGCCTGACGCACGCACAAGCCTTCGAGGACCGCGCGGACATCGTAGAGATTGAAGGCCTGATCGATTTCCAGCCGCGAGACCACGGCCCCGCGATTGGGAATGCGCTCGATGAGCCCGCGGCTCTCGAGCGCGCCGAACACCTCGCGAATGCGCGTGCGCGGCACCCGAAACTGTTCGGCCAGATCCTGCTCGCGCAGCTTGGCGCCGGGCGGAATTTCCTGCTGCGCTATGCGCTCACGCAGGACCGAGAGCAGATCAACCTCGGGCCCGCGCGCTTTCCGCTGCGCGCCGCCTTTCCCCGGCTTGCTGCCTGCCTTGCTCTGCTGCCTGCCTCGCAAGGGCACGACCTTTTCCGACATGCGGCCCCGTATCAACTCAATTGCATCAGCTTGATTGGAATTTATGTGTACAATCTTGGCGCCAAAAATGTCAACCGCCGGGGCGCTCGCTCCGCATCAGGTCGAGATAACCGAACGCGCCCGTGATCGATACGGCGACAAGGACCGGGAAGAGCAGCAGGGGCAGGGCGCAGCAGACGAACCGTGAGCGCCGCCAGTACATGGCTGCAGCGGCTGGCATCAAGACCTTCCCGATGTGGAGAAGGACAATGATTGCGCCCATGCCGAACGGCACTGGCAGGCCAGCGACTTCGAAAATCGACGAGGCATCGAGCTATTCGCCATATCGAAAGTGCGGTCGGGCTGTCTGTACGGTGAGCCCAACAGCTACCGTGATCAGCACCAATCGTAGGACACTTTCCATCGCCTGCGCTCCGCCATGTGATGGGGACAGCTGGCAGCGTTGAAATCATTGTGTCGAGGGGCCTCGGCGATGCGGAAATTGGCGAGCTGGTCGCGTAAAGGTTCAGGTCGCCTCAGCAGCTTTCCCAAGGTCTCAGAGTGATGCCAACATTTCTGTGGAATGAACTGCTGAGCGAAGTTGATATCGGCTTACGACACCACGCCATGACCGTCGCGCCGAGCAAGGACAACGGATCGCACCGAGGATCGGCCTGGCGGAGGCCGGTGGACGACGAGCCCAATTTGCCGGTCGAAGTAGATGAACGCGCCAAGCGCAGAGAAATGTATGGTCCGGCCGCGCGTCGCAAGCCTGATCTCGAAGTGGGCGAACGTGATGAGCTGCATCAATGTATCAGACCACATCAGTGGAGCACTGAGCTCCGGGCCATAATGGAATCCGCGCGCATCCAGGGCTCATAAGCGGACAGACTTCTGAGAGCCAAATCTCTGCTCAGCCTGAAGGGTGCGACGGGCAGACCGTTCGTCCATCTTGATGATCGTCTTGCAGACCTCGGCGGGAAGCGTTGACCTCCTAGTTTTGTTGTTCAGCTCCTTCGAATTGGTGAAGGCCTATGAGAAGCCATCCCTGCGGAGCCACCTTCGCTCGCTCACAAAGGCCGGTGAGCGGTGGTGGCGAAGCGGGTTGTCGGCCATCGCTGTGGTGGACCCGAGCATCTCGTTACGCCTGTGCAGGGTTAGCTATCGGCCGATATGAATGTCCGCGAGCCAGAACCGCCCACGCGATGCGCGCAAGTTTGTTGGCGAGGGCCGTCGCGAGCAGATTGCGATGCGCCATGCGTTTGGCCGCGCGCTCGATCCATGGCCAAAGAGCAACCTGCGCGGCTGCCGGCTTCTTCACCAGAATGACGTGGGCCGCCTGAACGAAGAGATGTCGCAGGTAGCAGTTGCCGCGCTTCGAGAGCCCGGCGAGCTTGGTACGGCCGCCGGTAGATACCTGCCTGGGCACCAAACCGAGCCAGGCGGCGAAATCCCTGCCTTGCCTGAAGGTCCCACCGGTGCCAATCGCGGAGACGACGGCGCTAGAGATGATGACACCGATGCCCGGCACGCTCATCAGGCGCTGGCAAGCGTCATCTTCAGCAGCCAGTGCCTCGATCTCTTCCGTGAGAGCATCGATGCGAGCTTCCAACATGTTCAACTCGTCGATCAGCGCCATGATCAGCCGCAAGACACGCGGCGAGAGATGTTTGGGTGGGTCTGCGAGGATGACCGGCAGAGCCTTACGCAGAGGTGCCGTTCTCTGCCCAATGACGACGCCACGCTCGAGCAGGAGTCCGCGGATCTGATTGATGGCGCCGGTCCGAAGTCGGACGAGGCGTGAGCGGACACGATGCAACGCTTGTAGATCACATTGCTCCGCTGTCTTCACGGCGACGAAGCTCATCGTCGGCCGCTGCACGGCTTCGATGATCGCCTCCGCGTCTCGGTAGTCGTTCTTGTGGCCCTTCAGGAACGGCTTCACGTACTGCGCCGGTATCAGCCGTACATCGTGCCCGAGCTCGATCAGCCGACGCGCGATGTGATGCGCGCCTGCACCGGCCTCCATGCCGATCAAGCACTTCGGGACGTTGACAAGACGCTCCATGAGCTGAGCTCTGGATACGCGGGCGCGCATAATGATCTTGCCGCGCCGATCCTGGCCGATGAGGTGAAACGTGTTCTTGCCGATATCAATCCCGATAGCGGTGACGTCGGCATTCGACTTCTGATGGGATGGCATCGCTTGCTCCTTCAAGCTCGATGCTCCCCAGCCCTTCAGCGCCAACGATAAGGCACTGAGCGCGGCCGGACCATGCCATTAGCGGACAACGTGCAAGTGCTGCGCCGTTCAGCTCGACAGAGCTTGCAACTTGTCGGCTATAGCTTGCGAAGCGACCGAGGACGCGCGCTGCAGGACCACGAGCTGACATGCACGCTGGCAATGCGTCTGATGTTCGACATCTGATCTAGAAGCTACATTCAGTGTGGCATCTTAGAGCTGGCAGATCAGTGCGCGCTGCACGCTGAGTGATGTACATATTTTCGCTCATCTCCGATCGTTCATCACTGCTTGCTGTTCTTCCGCTTCAGCCATTCGCGCATCTCGCCGAGCTCTCGCCGCTGTGTATCTATGATCTCACGCGCGAAGTACTTGTTGTGAGCGTCTTTACCGAATTTCAGGACGATCTCTGCCATGTCGATCGCGCCTTGATGGTGAGGGATCATTCCTAGAACAAACGCCATGTCGGGATCGGCGTCAGCGATGCCCTGCATCATCGGACTATGCATGCGGTGCATCGCAGCGCGATAGGCCGCATCGGCCGTTGCCGCGTTCGAGGTGACGCCGTGCGCGCCGTGCGGATGCTCGTGATTGGGTGTATGCGTTAGACGCTCGCCGGCCGGGTTCGCGGTATTTCCCTCTATGCCGTATATGGCGATGTGCAGACCCCAATACCCCGCCGCGAAGATGACGAGTGCCGCTGCGATGCCTGCAGGAACCCCTGCAAGCCTGCGCTTGAGCGCCGGCAGGAAGTGCACCTCCCGAGTAGGATCGGCCGCTATAGCAACGATCATCGCCATGATCAGAGCGTGGCCGATCAGGTCGATCCGTCCGAATGGATAGACGGCCGCATTAAAGATGATGAAGAGCGCTATCGCCGACAGTCGGCGGACCAGCGGGGTCCAGATCAGTCCGAAACCCATGGTGAACTCAGCGACGCCAGCCATCGGGATGAAAACGTCGCGAGGTAAGCCGAAGGTCAGGAAGGGCTTCTCCTCTACCAGCGGGTAGAACCAGTCGGGATAGGCGAACTTTTCCAGGCTCGACCACATCAGCGCGATGGCCACGCACCAGCGCAACACTTCGAAGCGGTGCCTGCGCCATTGCTGATTGGACGACGCCTCCATGATCAGATAGGCCGCGGCTCCGACACCGAGGGCGAGATAGTCCAGCAGATGAAAGACGTCGTAGTCACGCAACGCGAGTAGCCACAGGCCGACGATGCCGAGCGCTGCGAGGGGCTGCGTCCTGCGAGAGAATATCAGACCGGCGATCAGGAGTTGTGTCCACGACACCCACTCGGCGGGTGTCTTGAGATCGGGTGTCAGATAGACGCCGCCAACGGCGAAGATCGCAACGAAGAACGCGGCGATGACTACGCGTACGAAGTCGTCGAGACGTGCCCAGAGCGGATCGGTGATCCGGTCCATGCCGCGAAGGATGGTCTCACCCACAGCCGACTTTTCGACTGCGCGGGTCGCCAGAAAGAAAGCGAGCACCAACCCGATCCCGGTCCAGAACCAGGGATTGGCGAGCGCATCGCCGATCGGCTGGGGCGGCGCGCCGACAATGTAGGGCGCGAACCATTTTACATGGGCGTGAGCCGGGGTCGCCGCTACGGAGGCGAGAACGGCCAGGACAGACAGCCGTGCGCAGAATCTGAAATTGTTCACGCCTGTGCTCTCTCCGGGTGATCAGGGTGGGCTACATCAGTTACTGACGCGACAGCCGACATCTGGCAACACGCTAGACGGATCTGGGCGTGTTCGGCGCGTCAGGCGGGACCTGCCTTACCGCTCATATGACGAGAGATGGCCCACCAATGAGAAAGCAGGCCGATCCCCCAGCCCATCAGCACCCATAGAAACCAATAGGGTGCGCCAGTCCACAGGTTGATGATCAAAAGCAGCGCCATGACGATGGCGAATACGATCGCA
>JAEWIJ010000154.1 GCA_023387235.1 Pseudomonadota bacterium | reverse complement strand
GGGTTGGCCGCCCCCCGCCCCCCCGACCCTCTCCCCATTGAAGGAATGGGGAGAGGGAGATGAGAGGCATCGCGCCGAAAGCGGAGGCTGCAGTCGGGCGCGTGGTCGGCAGCCTTGCGAAGATGATGGCATTGGCCGGCGGCGTGGTGCTTACCGCGCTTGCAGTCATGTCGGTCGTATCGATCGTCGGACGCGCCTTCACGCGGTTCGGCCTCGGACCCATCCCCGGAGACTTCGAGCTGATCGAGGCGGGCTGCGCGGTTGCCGTGTTCGCTTTCCTGCCCTGGTGCCAGTTCAGGCAGGGCCATGTGACTGTCGACCTGCTCGCGAACTATTTGCCGCCGACGCTGTGGGCGATGCTCGCCGTCATTGGCAATACTGCGATGAGCGTCATTGCGCTGATCGTGGGGTGGCAGCTCTGGCTCGGTTTTCTGGACAAGCTCGCGTACCACGAGACCAGCATGATCCTGCAGATGCCGATCTGGTGGGGCTATGCCGCGGGCGTAGTCGGCTGCGTCGTCTTCATCCTCACCTGCTTCTACACGGTCTGGCGAAGCCTGAACGAGGCCATGGCCGGCACGGCCGCTGCCGAGGGGGGAACACACATATGAGCGGCGCGCTCCTGGCGGTGACAGGGTTCGCCGTGGCGCTCGGCGCCATGTTTCTGCGCATGCCGATCGGCGCGGCGATGCTGCTGACCGGCCTTTGCGGCACGTGGATCATCACCGGCTCGATGGTTCCAGCCGTCTCCGCTCTCAAGACGCTGACCTACGACACGTTCTCCAGCCACTCGCTGTCGATCATTCCGCTCTTCCTGCTCATGGGGCAGTTCGCGACGCGCTCGGGGCTTTCGGAAGCGCTCTTCCGCGCGGCGGCCGACTGGGTCGGCCATCGTCGCGGCGGCTTGGCCATGGCGGCCGTCGGTGCGTGTGCGGGTTTCGGCTCCGTGTGCGGCTCCTCGCTCGCCACCGCGGCCACCATGGGCCAGGTGGCGCTGCCCGCTCTGCGCGCGAACGGTTATTCCGGCGCGCTGGCGACCGGGGTTCTCGCCGCCGGCGGCACGCTCGGCATTCTTATTCCGCCCTCGATCGTGCTGGTGATCTATGCTGTGCTGACCGAGCAGAACATCGTGAAGATGTTCATGGCGGCGCTGATCCCGGGCATTCTCTCCGCAATCGGCTACATGATCACGGTCTCGATCTACGTCCGCATCTCGCCGGAATCGTCCGGCTTCGTTCCCCGCAAGGCGATGAGCGAGCGCTGGCAGTCGCTCAGGAACGTGTGGCCGGTCGCGCTCATCTTTGCGCTGGTGATCGGCGGCATTTATGTCGGCTGGTTCACGCCGACGGAGGGCGCGGCGGTCGGCGCGGTCGCCACGGGCCTCTATGCGCTGTTCACGGGCAGGCTCGACTGGCCGACGTTCACGGCCTGCGTGCTCGAGACGGCGGCAGCTTCGGCGATGATCTACTTCATCATTCTCGGCGCGGCGGCCTTCAATACATTCCTGGCGCTGACGCAACTCCCGCAAGCCGCCGCCGACTGGGCCCAGGTCTCCGGCCTCTCGCCGCTGACGATCCTCACGCTCATCCTGATCGTCTACATCATTCTCGGCTGCTTCATGGATTCGCTTTCCATGATGCTGCTGACGATCCCCGTGTTCTTTCCCGTGGTGATGGCCCTCGACTTCGGACTCAATCCCGAGGAAACGGCCATATGGTTCGGCATTCTCGTGCTGATCGTCGTCGAGGTCGGGCTCATCACGCCGCCCGTGGGATTGAACCTCTTCATCATCAACTCGATGGCGCCCGGCGTGCCGCTGAGCCACACCTATCGCGGCGCCCTGCCCTTCGTCCTGAGCGACATGGCGCGCACGATCATCCTCGTCCTGTTCCCGGTCATCACGCTCTGGCTGGTGCGCGTCGGCTTCTGAGCGCGTCGGAAAAGAAAGAGGGCGAGACCCGGCCAGGTCCCGCCCTCTTTTATTTCGCGGATGATCGCCTCAGTGGGCCGCGGGCACGCCGGCCGCCCAGACATAGATGCAGGCGAAGAGGAAGAGCCAGACCACATCGACGAAATGCCAGTACCAAGCCGCGGCCTCGAAGCCGAAATGCTGCTTCGGCGTGAAGTCACCGCTGAGCGCCCGGAACAGGCAGACGGCGAGGAAGATCGTGCCGATGAGGACGTGGAAGCCGTGGAAGCCCGTCGCCATGAAGAACGTCGCGCCATAGATGTGACCGTGGAAGTTGAACGCGGCGTGGCCGTACTCGTAGACCTGCAGAACCGTGAAGAAGGCGCCGAGGATGACCGTCAGCGTCAGGCCCCAGACGAGACCCTTGCGGTCATTCTCGAGCAGCGCGTGATGCGCCCACGTGACGGTCGTGCCCGAGAGCAGCAGCACGAGCGTGTTGACGAGCGGCAGGCCCCAGGGATCGAAAGTCGCGTGGAAGTTGTCCGAAGGCTTCGGCGGCCATACGCCGCCGGTCAGCGCATTGCGCTCGACCATACCGACGATCTGGTCGCTGTTCTGCAGCGGATGGACGGCAGCCGGGAACAGGGCCGCGTCGAAGAAGGCCCAGAACCAGGCGACGAAGAACATCACCTCCGAGGCTATGAACATGATCATGCCGTACCGGAGATGGATCTGGACGACGGGCGTGTGGTCGCCCGCGTGCGCTTCCCTGATGACGTCCCGCCACCACATGAACATGGTGTAGAGCACGCCCATGACGCCGATGCCGAAGAGCCATGAGCCCCTCATGCCGAATACGCCGGCGCCGTCGTTCATGGATTTCATCCAGACGATGGCGCCGACGGCGAGCACGAATGCCGAGACCGAGCCGACGATCGGCCAGGGACTCGGGTTCAGGAGGTGATAGTCGTGATGCTTGGCGTGGGCGTCGGCCATTCCGTTGAGCTCCCTTGTCCCCGTCTCGTCCTGTGTCGCGCGTCCGCGCGTGATCTCAAGTTCCCCGGCCGGCCTTCGCCGGCGCATCCTTGGTCTTGTCCGTGGCCGCTGCGGCCGCCGGCTTCTTCACTTCATAGAAGGTGTACGAAAGCGTGATGTTCGAGAGGCGCGAAGCGTCCGCGTCCTTCATGATCTCGGGATCGACGAAGTAGCTGACCGGCATGTCCAGAGATTCGCCGGGCTCGAGGCGCTGTTCGGTGAAGCAGAAGCACTGGAGCTTGTTGAAGTACACGCCGGCTTGCTCGGGCGCGACATTGTACGTCGCGGTGCCGACGATCGCATGGTCCGAGCGGTTGGTGACGCGGTAGAAGGCGAGGCCGCTTTCGCCGATGGGCAGTGTCTGCGGGCCGGAGACCGGCGCGAAGTCCCAGGGCAGGCCGCCGCCGACATTGGCGTCGAAGCGTACGGTCATGGTGCGGGCGAGCGTTGTGCCGGCGGGCCGCTCGGCGCGCTGGGTGGTGCCGCCGTAGCCGGTCACGCGACAGAAGAGATCGTAGAGGGGCACGGACGCGTAGGCGAGGCCGAGCATACCGAAGCCCGCGGCGGCACAGATCACGGCGACGCGGCGATTACGTGCGCCGAGGGCGGCGGCGGCATCCTCGGTCTTGTGCTCAGTCGTGCTCATCGACTTTCCTGTTCAACCTCGGTCTGCTGGCGCTCAAAGCGGCCGGTTGAAGACATTGCCGCCGAGGCGGACGATCGTGGCGATGTAGAACAGCGCCACGAGCGCGGCGAGCGCCACGCCGATGGCGATCGAGCGCGTGCGCTGACGGCGTCTGGCCTCCTGATCGTCATGCCCTTCCACATCCGCTTCCTAACTCGAGCCCCGATTGAGCGCCATTCAAGCCATGAGGCCCGCCACCACGCGCTCGGCGAGCAGCACGGCGAACAGGCCAAAGAGATAGAGGATCGAGAAGGCGAACAGGCGCTTCGCGATCTGAATGCGCTCGGCTTCCTCCTCGGTGCGCCAGAGGCTCAGCGCCAGGCTGAGGAAGATGGCGCCGAGCACCGTCGAGGCGATGGCATAAGCCGCGCCGCCGAGGCCGATGACCGCCGGCACGACCCCGAGCGGCACCAGCAGCGCCGAATAGATCACGATCTGACGCCGCGTCTCCTTCTCGCCGGCAACCACCGGAAGCATCGGCACGCCCGCGCGCGCGTAGTCGCCGGCGCGGAAGAGGGCGAGCGCCCAGAAATGCGGGGGCGTCCACATGAAGATGATCGCGAACATCAAGATGCTCTCGATGCTCACGCCACCCGTCACGGCCGCCCACCCGATCATGGGCGGGAACGCGCCGGCAGCGCCGCCGATGACGATATTCTGCGGCGTCCGGCGCTTGAGCCACATGGTGTAGACGAGAACGTAGAAGGCGATCGTCAGGGCGAGGAGCGCGGCGGCGGCCCAGTTGACCGCGACGCCGAGCGTCACGACCGAGCCGATGGCGAGCACCATGCCGAAGGAGAAGGCCTCCTCGGGCGATACGCGACCGCGCGGAATGGGCCGGCCGGCCGTGCGCGTCATGCAGGCGTCGATGTCGGCGTCGAACCACATGTTGAGCGCGCCCGAGGCCCCGGCGCCGACCGCGATGCAGATGAGTGCGATGGTCGCGAGCACGGGATGAAGCGTCCCGGGCGCCACCACGAGCCCGACGAGCGCGGTGAAAATGACGAGCGACATCACGCGCGGCTTCATCAGCGCGATGAAATCGCCGACGGTCCCGCCGCCGGTGTCGGCGAGGCTCTCGCGCGTGTATGGAACGGTTACGTCGCTCATGCGGTCATCGTTTCATAAATCCGGAGGCCGCCCGCGGGCGGCATCCGGGAGATTGCCTGCTTCTCAGTGGTGGTGCGTCGCCGTGATCTTCGGCAGCGTCTCGAAGCTGTGGAAGGCCGGCGGCGAGGTGAGCGTCCACTCGAGCGTCGTCGCGCCTTCACCCCAGGGATTGTTCCCCGCCTTCTTCTTCATGATGAAGTAGGCGTGGAACATGCCGAAGAGGAAGATCAGCGTCGCCACCGCCGTCATGTACGAGCCGTAGGACGAGATGCGGTTCCAGTCGGCGAAGGCGTCCGGATAGTCCACGTAGCGGCGCGGCATGCCGGCGAGGCCGAGGAAGTGCTGCGGGAAGAAGAGCACGTTGGCGCCGATGAAGGTGAGCCAGAAGTGCACCTTGGCGATGGTCTCGTTGTACATGTAGCCGCTCATCTTCGGGAACCAGTAGTACCAACCCGCGAAGATCGCGAAGACGGCGCCGAGCGACAGCACGTAGTGGAAGTGCGCGACGACGTAGTAGGTGTCGTGGAGCGCGCGGTCGACGCCCGCGTTGGCGAGCATGACGCCCGTGACGCCGCCGACGGTGAAGAGGAAGATGAAGCCGAGGGCCCACATCATGGGGGCCGTGAAGCGGATCGAACCGCCCCACATGGTGGCGATCCAGGAGAAGATCTTCACGCC
>JAEWIJ010000149.1 GCA_023387235.1 Pseudomonadota bacterium | reverse complement strand
ACACCCCGACCCTCTCCCCGTGAAGGACGGGGAGAGGGGGAGTTGAGAGGCTTATCCGCGAACTCGATCACCGCGATGCCATCGGCGAGTCCGAGCGCCGTCTCAAAACTGTCGGCAAGCCGCGTCTTGATATCCTTGCGCACGACGAGACGGTCGATCACGACATCGATGTCGTGCTTGTACTTCTTGTCGAGCTTCGGCGCGTCCGGGATTTCATAGAACGTGCCGTTGATCTTCACGCGCTGAAAGCCGCGCTTCTGCCACTCGGCCAACTCCTTGCGGAACTCGCCCTTCCGCCCGCGCACGACCGGCGCCAGCAGGTAGACTCGCGTACCCTCCGGCAGCGCCAGCACGCGATCCACCATCTGCGTGATCGTCTGGCTCTCGATCGGCAGCCCCGTCGCCGGCGAGTACGGCACGCCGACGCGCGCGAACAGCAGCCGCAGATAGTCGTAGATCTCCGTCACCGTGCCGACCGTTGAGCGCGGATTGCGCGAGGTCGTCTTCTGCTCGATGGAGATCGCCGGCGAGAGCCCGTCGATGTGATCCACATCCGGCTTCTGCATCATCTCGAGGAACTGGCGCGCGTACGCCGAGAGGCTCTCGACATAGCGCCGCTGTCCCTCGGCATAGATCGTGTCGAACGCGAGCGACGACTTGCCCGATCCGGACAGCCCCGTGAACACGACGAGCGCGTCTCGCGGAATCTCCAGATCCACGTTCTTGAGATTGTGCTCGCGCGCACCGCGCACGTGGATCGTCTTCATCAGGCTCGCCGGTGTTGCGACAGGCTGCAGCGATGACAGTGAGGACTTCGCCGCCGCGGGGGCGGATTTACGTGGTGACTTGCTCATGATGGCTCGGCCGGGCGGTTAGGGGCGCCACTTTCCGCCCCGACCATACTACGGACGGGGCGCCGCCGAGAACCCGTTCAGGACGATATCCGGGGACGACGTATTATGCCGCGATATGGTGGTGCGTCCCATCCACACCGCACTGGCCGCAGATGTCCGGAAGTCCAGGATCGGGCTCTCGCGCCAGCCTTTCGCACCCGGCTCGCGCACCGCGATCCGCGCCACGTCGTTGTTGAACTCCGTTACGTACATGGAGCGCAGGCCGGCGAAGGGCCTATCGGATATGGGCTTGTCCAGCGCAACTTCAAGCGTCTGGCGGTTCTCGTCGATATGCGCGAGCCGGATCGTCGCCGACCCGCCGACCTCGAACTCCAGCTTGAAGGTCCGCGTCTTGGGATCGAACGCGATCTCCTTGATGCGGACGATTGGCCGGCCGTCCATCTCGATCGGCCCGATCAGCATCGACGATCCGAACGCCGTCGGCGCGAGCCCCGCCGGCGCCTTGGGCCGCATCCGCCAATACCCGTCCTGCGGGTAGAAGACGAGCACCTCCTCGCCTCCCATGGGCCGGATCATCCACACCTGCACCAGATGCAGGCCCTTCTCCACGCGATCGCCGATCCTGACCGTCGCCGTCGACGGCCGCCAGAACGTCGGCATCGTCCAGCCGACGAGCCAGATGTCCGGCTCCTCGTAGATGGTCTTGCGCGTCGGCACCTTCACGTCGCTCGCGTGCACCGGATCGCCGCTCATGTCGCAGTCCGTCCAGTCCGCCTCGAAGCTGTCGCGCTGGATGGACCCGATGTACGCCGGATGCGCCGCCTCGATGCGGAAGCTCGTCACCTTGTCCGAGGTGAAGTCGATCGAGATGTTGTCCTTCTCCGCGCACAGCACCGGCTCCGAGCCGTTCGTCACGGTCACGGCCAGATCATCGTGGCTGCCGGCGCGGGCGAGTGTGGCGGTCATCAGTGTCACCGTGATGAGGAGGAACAGGCAACCGGCGCGGGCGGGCGGGGCAGGCATGTGACGCGTCGGCTCGTGGATGGTTCAGCAGTGGCGGTCGTAGATCGCGCCTGCGGCGCGAGCGAGGCCGCAGCCTCGCGCTCCGCCCGGGGGACACCCCCGGCCCCCCGTTGTTTATAGACTTAAGAGGCGGCGTTCAAATGGCGGACACGGCAGGCTTGAGCGCCGCCACTCAAGCCGGCTGCTCAAACATCCCCCGGTACCGCGGCCAGTAGGCCCGCAACAGCAGCAGGCTGCATACGACGAGGATGGCGGCCATCGGCAGGCCTTGCGGGTTCAGGAACAGGTGGAAACCGACGATCACCGTGATCACCGGCACGATGAGCGCAAAGCCGAAGGCCGGCGCGCGGTTCGTCAGCAGGCAAAGCGCGCCGACGAGATTGACCGTCTTCAGTAGCGGCCAGAAGAAGCCCGACGCGATCAGCGCCCCCTCGAACGCTTCGCCGCGCGCCGACGTCGGAGGATGGATGATCCGCTCGCCCGTGAAAATGAAAGTGAAGCCATCGACGGCGCTCAGCAGAAACAGCGCGCCGAGGATCAGACGCGGCAGCGTGACAAGCAGATGTCTTTTCATGGAGGAAGCGCTCGGATGGGGGCAATCCGCCGGGATTGGCGAATACAGGCGCGCTAGAAGCCAGACCCGCACCGAGCCCGCAATGATCTGCGGTGTCGCAGAGGGCGCTACGGCAGGTTGATCTGCCACGACACGCCGAAGCGGTCGTTGCACCAGGCAAAGCGCTGTGAGAAGCCGTAGCTGCCGGGCGGCATGAGCACCTGACCGTCGGCCGAGAGCGCCGGAAAGAGCCGCTCGAACTCGGCCGGGTCCTCGCACTGGACGAAGAGCGACGTCGAGGGCGTGAAGGTGAAAGCGTGCTTGACGTAGCTGTCCGACACCATGACCTGTTGGCCGTTGATCGTGAAGATCGCGTGCATCACCGATCCTTCGGGGGCCGGGCCCTCGGGACCGTAGGTACTCATCTGGACGATCTTCGAGTTCGGAAAGAGCGACATGTAGAGGTCCATGGCCTCCCGCGCCTGGCCCTCGAACATCAGGAATGTCGTGATCGACTGTGCCATCGGCCGGGGTCCTTCTACGAGCGCGTGGAGCGCCGCGGGCGTGCGGCGCACGCCCTCACGGGCACTTCGCTTCCATGGTCTCGAAGGCGGCGGCCGCTGCCTTGCCGTCGTCGGTGTCGGGGTCGACCTCCGACAACGTATCCCACGCATCGGAGACTTCCTGGCCGTAGGCGGCGATGATCTCGTCGAGCTGCTTTTCCAGCGCCTCGTACTTCGCCGAGTCGTCGTCGGGCAAGGTCGACATCTCGCCGAGCAGATTGCAGTACGTCGCGAATTTGTCGGCGTCCGCCGGGATCTTCTCGAGCGCTGCGATGGCGGATTGAACTTCCGCGCTCGCCGCTGCCGCGGGACTCGATCCGATTGCGATGACCGGAAGGAGGGTGAGAGCAAGCGCCCAGGGTGCGTGCCGCTTGAAGTTCATTTCTCGATGCTCCGGCTTCGGGCCTGACCGGGGAACCGTACCGGCAGCCCATGTGTTCACGTGCCAAATAGTCTGTGCCGGGAATGCATCAATTCTGAGACGCACGCCGGGCTCGCGGCGTTGTCCAGGTTCCTCCGGGGAAACCCGCAGGCCAATGGCAGCTTCCACCGATTTACTCGGCGTGCGCTTTAACTGATCGTTCAGCCCTCCGCTGAAAGGTAAGCCGAAGGAGCGTGTCATGATGCGTAAAATCGGTGTGGCCGAAAAGCTCGATCGCGTCGGCATCCTGCCGGGTGCCGGAGTGGTGCTGCTGGCGCTCGGCGTGGGAACGGCGGACGTCGCCCTGGCTCAGGAAACACCCGTCGGTATCATCGCCGTCCACGTGCGGCAGCAGGGCTATACGTGCAACGAGCCCCGCAAGGCCGAGCGCAATATGCAGGCCTCCCGGCCGAACGAAGCCGTGTGGACGCTGGTTTGCGAGAACGCCACGTATCACGTGACCCTCGTGCCGAACATGGCGGCGCGGATCGAGGTTGCGCAGCAGTAGCGCTGCGATCGCGAAAACGGCGCCGGATGCTGGTTCCGGCGCCGGGATGTGCTCGTACGCTCGATGCGGGATCTATCTGGCGGGAAGCACTGCCGGGATCTGACGTCCTTCCGTGCGCCAGGCATCGTACGTCTCGAACTTCAGGCCGAGCCTGTCGTAATCGACCCGGAGATAGCCGTCGCGTCCGCGCATGACGGCAGCAGGCGCCACCTTCTGCACTTCCTGTGCCATCACGCCGACGTAGGTGCGCGTCTCGCCGTTGTAGGCGAAGCGATACCAGCCGAGCCCATTGTCGAGCCGGCCGAGGAGCACGACGTCGTGCTTGAGCCGGATGTCCGAGCGCCGCCCACCCCTGCCGCCGCCGCCGCGGAAGCCACCGCGTCCGCCGCCGAAGCTGCGGCCGCCGCCGCCGAAGCTTCGCTGGACGTTGCCGCGCGGCCGCGACATGCTCTGGCGCTGCACGCGAGCGACCGAGCGTTGCGAGGAACGCTGGGGCGAGCGCTGGGCCGAGCGCCGCGC
>JAEWIJ010000234.1 GCA_023387235.1 Pseudomonadota bacterium | reverse complement strand
ACGACGCCTACAACATGAGCCGCGTCTGCCCGACGGCCATGATCTTCACGCCATGCAAGGGCGGCATCAGCCACAACGAGGCGGAGGACATCGACTTCGCGGCGACCGTGCCGGGCGTCAATGTCCTGCTGCACGCGGTGATCGCGCGAGCGTCTTAAATTTCCTTCTCCCCGTAAGCACGGGAAGAAGGGGAAAGTCTAAACTTTGATCCACGTCTCCGAGAAGGCGAGCATGGCGGTCGAGATGGTCTGGCCGGCAACCTGACGCGGGATCGGCTTGCCGGGCAGCTTGCGGCCATTCACGGTGATCGTCGCCTCGCTGCAGCCGACGAAGAGGCTCGGCATCCAATGGCGGCCGGTGGCCGACTTGTCGGGCGGGAGGGCGAAGCAGAACGGCTTGCCTAATCCACTCCACGCGAGTTCGACATCGAGATCGCCGGCCTTGATGGTCTCCTTGTAGGCCGAGCCCGGATCGCCCGATGCAACGACGCTGTCGAGCTTGCGGTATTTCAAACCGGCAAGGCCGGGCAATCCCTTGAACGATCCGAAATTCGAGACGAAGTCCGAGACGAGATAGCGCGCCAGGGCCTCGTTGTCGTGAAGCATGTAATTGGCTCGTTCCGCGGGCGGGTTTGCCTCCTGCGGCGACTGCATGAGGACGAGGGCGTGACCGCGGCCATGCGGCGAGAGCACGACGCGGAAGAAGCTCGCGAGGCTGATGAAGGGACCGTCCGGGCTCTCCTTGAGCGAGATGCCGGGGTTCTCGCCGGACCATTCGACGGCGCCGGGGAATGTGGTGGGCTCGGGCATGGTTCCTCCTCAGCGATGATGACGGATGTATCTGCTTGGTGGGTAGCGCGACCATCTTAGGTGAGGGCAGAGCCGGCGACCAACCGGCGATGTGTGCGCTGCGGGATGCGTACGATCCGGATGGACGGTATACCCGCAATTTTATCACGGCACTGGTCATCTGCCGCCCGACGTTGCTAGGAATGGCACGAAAGCGGGCAGCAAGCTCGCGGTGTACGGGGCAGGGACCACCATGGAGCAGTATGACTATATCGTCGTCGGCGCAGGATCGGCCGGCGCTGCGCTGGCATCGCGCCTCAGCGAAAATCCCAATAACAGCGTCCTGCTCGTCGAGGCGGGCGCGGCGAGCCACATGTATTCCTGGCTGCCGGTGAGCTTCGGTCTGCTGATCCACAATCCCGCGGCGAACTGGCTCTACGAGTCCGAGCCCGAGGCGTGCACGGGCAATCGTCCGATCCCGGTGCCGCGCGGCAAGCTCGTCGGCGGGTCGAGCGCGATCAACGGTCTTGTCTGGGTGCGCGGCCAGCCGCTCGACTACAACACCTGGGCGCAGATGGGCGCGCGCGGCTGGAGCTGGAACGACGTCGCGCCGGTCTTCACGAAGATCGAGAATTATGAGGGCGGTCCGGACAATGGCCGCGGCATCGACGGACCGCTCAAGGTCTCGGTCGTGCCCGATCAGAACCCGCTTTACGACGCGCTCTTCAAGGCCGGCGAGCAGGCTGGCTTCAAGATCAATCCCGACTACAACAGCGAGGACCAGGAAGGCATCTGCAAGACGCAGACGAGCATCCACAAAGGCGTGCGCATGAGTGTCGCGCGCTGCTACCTCAAGCCCGCGATGAAGCGCCCGAACCTGCGCGTGATCGCCGATGCGCCGACGCGGCGGCTCGTGCTCGAAGGCAAGCGCTGCGTCGGCATCGTGTACGAGAAGCACGGCCGCCAGATCGAGGCGAGGGCGGGCCGCGAGGTGATCCTCTCGGCGGGTGCCGTCGCGACGCCGCAACTTCTGGAGCTTTCGGGCATCGGTCGCCCTGAAGTTCTCAAGGAATTCGGCATCGAGGTGAAGCACGCGCTGCCGGCAGTCGGCGAGAACCTGCGCGATCACATCAATGCGCGGATCATCTGGCGCGTGAAGGTGCCGGAAGTGTCCTACAACACGAGGGCGCGCGGCATCGGTGCCGTGAAGGAGGCGCTGCGGTACGCGACGACGCGGGGCGGCTTCCTGAGCCTGCCTTCGGCGCCCATGCTCGCTTTCCTCAAGACGCAGAAGGAAATGGAGACGCCCGACGTCCAGATGCACATCGTACCGTATTCGGTGAAGGATCCGAAGAAGCGCATCCTGCAGGAATTCCCGTCGATGACCATCTCCGTGTACCAGCTCCGCCCGGAGAGCCTCGGCTCGATCCATATCCGCTCCGCCGATCCGAACGCACAGCCGAAGATCCTCTTCAACTTCCTGACCGACCCGATCGATCAGCAGTGCGTGGTCGATGGCTTCAACATCATCCGCAAGATTGCTGCACAACCGGCGCTGGAGCCCTTTCGCGGCGAGGAGTTCTCGCCGGGCATGGGCGTGCGCACGGATGACGAGATTCTCCACTACATCCGCAACAACTCGCAGACGGCCTATCATCCGATCGGCACGTGCCGCATGGGACCGGCCGGACCGAACACGGTCGTCGACGAGAAGCTCAAGGTGCATGGCATCGAGGGGCTTCGGATCGCCGACGCCTCGATCTTTCCGACCATGCCCTCGGGTAACACCAACGCACCCTCGATCATGGTGGGCGAGAAGGCGGCGCAGATCATCAAGGCCGCGGCCTGAGGAGTAGGGAGCATGTCCGCGGATGCTGCACTGATCGCGCATCTCATGGACGTGCTCCGCCCGCTCGGCGGCGTTGCGGCAAAGCGCATGTTCGGCGGCGCGGGGCTGTTCCGCGACGGCCTGATGTTCGGCCTGATCTCGGATGAGGTGCTCTACCTCAAGGCCGATGCGGAGACGGTCGCGACCTTCGAGGCGGAAGGGCTCGCACCGTTCTCGTACGGCACGAAGAACGGCGACCGCGTGCTCACGTCATACTGGCGCGCGCCAGAGCATCTTCTCGACGATGACGACGAGATGCGGGCGTGGTGCCGGCGCGCCACCGAGGTTGCGGCGCGCGCGGCTACCAAGGCGGCTACGAAGAAGCGCGGCGTCACGCGGCGGCGGTCTTCGCCACGCGGATGAGCGCTCCGGAGGGCCGCTGCGTGATGTTTACTGCGCCTGTGCGGATCGCGGCAGCAGGCCGCTCATGATCCCGCCGTCGATGACGAGCTCCGAGCCGGTCATGTGCCGAGAGGCATCCGAGGCGAGAAAGAGCACGCCATCAGCAATGTCCTGCGCCGTGCCGAGCTCGCCCATGGGGATCATCCAGAGCGAGCGGGCGCGCGGATCGATCGGCCGGTTGTTGTGGGCGCCAGTGGCGCCGGTCGGCAGCTTCGTCCAGATCGGCGTGTCGATGATGCCCGGATGCACGGAGTTCACGCGAATGCCGTCCTTCGCGATGGCACATTCGAGCGCGACGGATTTGGCGAAGAGCCTGACGCCGCCCTTGGTCGCCGAATAGCCCGCGAGACCGGCGGAGCCTCTGAGCCCGGCAATCGAGGACATCATGATGACCGACCCGCCGTGGCCCGTGCGGCGCATGGCGGGAATGGCATACTTCACCGAAAGAAATACGCCGTCGAGGTTGATCGCGTTCTGGCGGCGCCAGTCCGCGAGCGACATCTCGAGGATCGGCACCATGATGCCGATGCCCGCATTGGAGACGAGGATGTGGAGGCCGCCGAACGCCTTCTCGGTGGCGTCGATCACCTCCGGCCAGCGCGCCTCGTCCGTCACATCCTGCTTCAGGAAGATGGCCTTGCCGCCGTTGACCGCGATCTTCTCGGCGAGATCCTTGCCGCGCGCCTCATCGATGTCGGTGACGACGACGCTGGCACCTTCGCGCGCGAGCGTGAGCGCACACGCTTCGCCGATGCCTGAAGCACCACCCGTCACGAGCGCGACCTTGCCCGCAACCTGACCACCCTTGTCCGTCATTGTTCGTTCTCCCGTCATAGGCCCGCATCGGGCGAGCCTGCTCTTGCCGGCAGGTTAGGCAATTCGGTTCGTCCTGGCCACAAGGCCCGAGGCTGGAATGGCTCAATTATCTTTTCGATGGCTCTCAGTGCTGGGACCCGGGCTTGCGCCCTCGGCGCATTCGGTCAATTCTCGCGCCCGGCTGTCCTTCGGCCGAGGAGAGGAAAATTATGCAGGTCTTCGCCGGGCTCAAGGTGCTCGATTTCACGACGACGATCGCCGGGCCGCACTGCGGGCGTCTGCTCGCCGATCTCGGTGCCGACGTCGTGAAGATCGAGACGGCCGAGGGCGATCTCATGCGGAGCCGTCCGCCGCTCAGGAATGGCGCGAGCACGTCCTACGGCCAGCTCAATGCGGGAAAGCGCAGCATCGTTCTCGATCTGAAGCGGCCGGAAGCCGTGGCGGCCACGCGGCGGCTCGTCGGAGCTGCCGACATCGTCGTCGAGAACTATCGCCCCGGCGTGATGAAGCGGCTCGGGCTCGACTATGCGAGCGTATCGCCGGACAACCCGCGCCTGATCTTCTGCTCCATCTCGGGCTATGGCCAGACCGGACCGGCGGCCGACAAGCCCGCTTACGCGCCGGTCGTGCACGCGACTTCGGGTTATGACATGGCGCATATCGCCTATCATCCGGGCCGCGAGCGGCCGGATAGCTGCGGCATCTTCACGGCGGATATCTTGGCCGGCACGTATGCGTTCGGTGCGATCTCGGCGGCGCTCTATCAGCGTTCGGTCACGGGGCAGGGCCAGCATCTCGATGTATCCATGTTCGAGGGCATGCTCTCGCTGATGACGGTCGAGCTGCAGGCCGCGCAGTTCGCAATGCCGCCGAAGCCGAAGCGCGCTCTCTACGGGCCTGCGGCGACAGCCGACGGCTTCGTCAACATCGCCGTTGCGAGCGAGCGGACATTCCAGGAGCTCGGCAAGGCCGCGGGGCGGCCCTGGGCGAGCGATCCGCGCTTTGCGAAGTATCTCGACCGCCGGACGAACTGGGCGGAATTCATGGACGAGCTCGAGGAATGGACGCGCACGCTGACGACGCAAGAGCTGATGGACGTGCTCGAACGCGCGGGCGTGCCGGCGGGGCCGTACCGCACGGTCGAGGAAGCGCTCGCGGACCCGCAGCTCACGCATCGCGGATCGCTGCAGGAAGTGCGTGATGCGGGTGGGCCCTTCAAGGTGCTCAATCCGGCTTTCCGTATGTCGGCGTCCGAAACCAAGGCAGGCCCGCGTGCGTCGGCGCTCGGCGAGCACACGTGCGAGGTTCTTGCTGCTGCTGGATACAGCGAAGGTGAGATCGCGAAGATCACCGGCGCCTAGAGCACGTCAGCGTTGGATGGAATCACCAGCCATCGTCCAGCGTGCTCTAGTTTATTGTTTGAGAGACTGATTCACGCTCTCGTTGGAAGCGCCAGCGCTTCCATCTCGACCGATCAGGCTCTAGCGCTAGAAGAGCGCGTAGCCGCCGTCGATGAGGAAGGTGTCGCCGGTATGGAAGCGCGACGCCGAGCTCATGAGGTAGATCGCGATGCCGCCGAAATCGTCGCCTGTTCCCCAGCGGCGCATGGGCACGCGCTTCAGCACATTGTCGTGGAACTTCTCGTTGGCGATGAGGCCGGCGGTCATGTCCGTCTCGATCCAGCCGGGAAGGACGGCGTGCGCGCGGACGCCATGGCGCGCGTACTCCACGGCAAGCGATCGGATCATGCCGATCATGGCGCTTTTCGTCGCCGCGTAGTGCTCGTTACGCGGCGGGCCCGAGATCGCGGCGAGCGAGGACGTGCCGACGAGCACGCCGCCGCCACCGCGCTCCACCATGTGCTTCGCCGCGGCGCGGAACGTGTAAAACGCGCCGTCGAGGTTGATGCGCGTGACGCGTTTCCATTCCTCGGTCGCCATCTCGCTGAAGGACGTGTGGCCGCCGCGTCCGCTGACGCCGGCATTGGCGAAGCACCCGTCGACGCGGCCGAGCACTTTGACCGTCTCGGCAAATCCTTGTTCGACGGCGGCCTCGTCGCCGACATCGACCTGGAGCGCGAGAATGCGACGTCCCGTCTTCTCGAGCTCGGCCTTGGCAGCGGCGTTCTTGGCGGCGCTGGTACCCCAGATGGCGACATCCGCACCGGCCTCGGCCACGGCCTTGGCCATGCCGAGACCGATCCCGCCGTTGCCGCCGGTCACGAGCGCAACCTGGCCGGTGAGGTCGAATGCCTTGTACGCCATGAGTGCGCTCCCGCTCCCTGCGCCGCGGCGGCGCTGCCTGTTCGGGCGCCATCATGACGCGGGAGCGTGCGCGCGCAAGTCCCGATCGCGCGCCGTGGCGGATGACGGGCGCCTGACGGGACGATAGGCTGCGCCGAACTGCTTCCAGCCACGGGGTATCGCCAATGACCGATCACGTTCTCAAATCCCGCGTCGGGACTGTCCATTGGGGCTATTTCGATGCCGCGGAAAAGCCGGTGCTCACGGTCAGGAGCGGCGATCGCGTGACTATGGAGACGATCAGCGGCGCGCCGGACGTGATGCCGCCGCCGTCGTCCGGCTTCAAGATCCCCCCCGAGCTTCTGGAGGTGCACGCTCAGGTGCCGCGCAAGCTGCCGGGGCATGTTCTGACCGGACCGGTCGCCATCGAGGGCGCGATGCCGGGCGATGTGCTGCAGGTGGATATCGAAACCATCGAATGCCGCCAGGACTGGGGCTACAACGCCATACGGCCGCTAGCCGGTGCGCTTCCGCTCGAATTCGATCGCGTGCGCATCGTGCATATTCCCATGGACCGGGAGCGTGGCGTCGGCAAGCTCTCGTGGGGCGCGGAGGTACCGCTGCGGCCGTTCTTCGGCGTGATGGGCGTCGCGCCGCCGCCGGCGTGGGGCATGATCACGTCACTCGCGCCGCGCCAGCACGGCGGCAACATGGACAACAAGGAGCTGGTCGCGGGCACGACCGTATTCCTGCCGGTGCACGTGCCGGGCGCGAACTTCTCCGCCGGCGACGGGCATGGTGCGCAGGGCGATGGCGAGGTGTGCGTCACGGCCATCGAGACTGCGCTTACCGGCACATTCAAGTTCACGCTGCACAAGGGCGGCACACTCGACTGGCCGCGCGCCGAGACGCCGACGCATGCGATCACCATGGCCTTCGATCCCGATCTCGACAGTGCGGCGCGGGCGGCGCTGCGCGACATGATCAAGCTGCTCGGCGAGAAGAAGGGTCTTTCGCGCGAGGATGCCTACATGCTCTGCAGTCTCGCGGCGGACCTGCGCGTCACGCAGCTCGTGAACGGTCACAACGGCGTGCATGTCATGCTGGAGAAGCGCTATCTGGAATAACGTTGCCGGTTGCCGCCGAGCGGCTGCGTTCACGCGGTCCTGATCGGCGGTTTCGGCGCCTTGATGAGGAGCGCGACGAGAATAGCCAATCCCGCGAGGGTGGCGAAGGTCGCGTGCGAGGCTGTGTAGTCGCCTGTCCAGTCGCGCAGCACGCCGGAGAGCAGCGGGCCTACGGCCTGCGCCGTCACCTGGATCGTAAGCGCCACGCCGCGGATCGCCCCGAAGCTTTTGCGCCCGAAGTAGTCCGCCCAGGCCACGGGCAGGCATGTCTGCAGGGCGCCGAGGGAAGCTCCGAAGATGCCCGCGGCCAGCAGCACATCGCCGGGGCTCGATACGTTCGCGATGAGCATCGTTCCGATGGCCATGCCGCACGCCGAGAGGACAAGGCCCGCGCGCACGCCGATGCGGCGCAAACAGAGGCCGATCAATAGCGCGCAGATGCCCGATGCCGCCGAGAACATCGTCACGCCCGATACCGCTGCGCTCATGCTGAGACCGCGCTCGGTGAAATGGACGGCCTGATGCAGGCTCACGCCGGCCTGCACGGGCCAGACCAGTGTCGTATAGGCGGCGAGCAACCAGAAGGCCGGCGTCGCGAGTGCTTCGGCGCGTGTAAAGGACGGCTCAGGAGCGGTCGCTTTTCCGGATGCTTCGTCGCTGCCCGGCTTCGCCGCGTCCGGAGTGAGGCCCAACTCCTCCGGTCGCCCGACCATCAGCAACCACGTCGGCAGAAGTCCCGCTGCGAGCACCGTTACGCCGACCGCGATCCAGCCCGCGCGCCAGCCACCGTGGTCCATGGCCCAGAACGCGATGAGCGGCATGAGCGTGAGGCCGGCCATTTGCGCGAGCATCGACATCGAGAGCGCGAACGGCCTGCGTGCGACGAACCAGTTCACGACGGCGCCGAGCGTGCCGAGGTCGAACGGGCCGGCGAAGTTCATGCGCGCAATGCAGAAGAGCAGGTAGAAGGCGGCGAGATTGTTGATCTGCGACAGCAGGAGGATGGTCGCGCCTGTCGTCAGCACCGCCATGAGGAGGATCGTGCGCGGCCCCTTGCGGTCGAGGAACGAGCCGAGCATCGGTGATGTGATCGCAGCCAGAATGCCGCCGAGCGAGACCGCGCCTGAAATTTCGGTGCGCGACCAGCCGAACTCCGCCGTCATCGGGCCGATGAACACCGAAAGCGTTGCGACCGCGGGGCCGACACGGGCGAGCGACACACAGCACACGACGCCGAGGACGACCCAGCCATAGTAGAATGGCAGCCTGCGTGCGAGGCTGGCGGCAAACGGTGCCTGTATCATCGGACCCTGCGAATGGTGGGGCCGTCACCTTGCCTGTGCCGTCCTCGCAGTCAAGGCGGCATCGCGAAAGGCTGGGATGCGCGACGGGACAAGAAGAAGGACCCGACCTCGTCTCAGGCGGGTGCGGGAAGCATGTCATGCGCTCCGGTGAGCGCGCTCAATGAGCATTCCAGGCAATATCGAAAGCCGTCTTCCGCGTACTCGATGGTCGGCTCGCAGTCCAATTCGCGACCGACGACAGAGGTAATGATGGCCGAGCCGAACCCCTTGCGCAAAGGCGGGGAGACGCGTGGCCCGCCGCTTTCGATCCAGCTGAGCCTGCAGCGTTCATCGTCGCTGCCCAGCTCCACGAGCTCCCAAGCGACATCGATGCGGCCCGATGCGACGGACAGCGCGCCATACTTGGCGGCGTTCGTCGTGAGCTCGTGAAAGACCAATGCGAGGGTTTGCGCGGCCTTGGCATGAACGGCAATGACGGGGCCGCGGACATTGGTTCGGTCGCTCAGCGAGCTGAGGCTGGCGAATACGATGTCGTGCAGCGACGCGCTTTCGGCGCCCTCGTCGGTCAACGTATCATACGTGCTGGCCAGTGCGCGAAGCCGCCCGATGAATACCTCGCGCGCCTCGTCGAGTGTCCGGCCGCCGCTGAGCGAGCGCGTGGCTATGGCCTGGATGACAGACACGAGATTCTTGCCGCGATGGGCAAGCTCGCGCATCAGCAAAGTCTGCCGCTCGCGCAGCGCGTTGACGGTTGCACTGCGCTCGACGTGCCGGCCGGCGAGCTCGGCGCAGAGGTCGAGGGCTCTCAGTTCCCGATCGCTCGGCTCGTGCGCGTCGAGCCAGTAGACCGAAAACATGGCGAGTACTTTGCCGCTACTGTCGAGCAGAGGAGTCGAGACGGCAGCAGCAGCCCCGTGCGACCTGAGCGCCGCAGCAATGCCGGCATACATGGGGTCCGTGCGCAGATCTGGCACGATGATGCGCGATCTCCGCTTCAAAGCCTCGGAGCAGGTCGTGCAATCTTCGAGCCGGACCGTCGCGAATGTTTCGACGATGCCTTCGCCAAACCCGACCTGCCCGATCATGCCGAGATCGCCCTCGGGCGTCAGCAGCTGGACCGAACCGAGCGGGGCCGCAACCAGACTCGCCGCCGTGCGCAGCACGTCATTGAGTACGTCAGGAAGCGCTTGATTGGCTGCCAGGCGAAGACTGAGCGCATGCAGATGCTTCAGATCTTCGACTTCGCCCACGAGCTGGCGTTCGCTGTCCGACAGGCGCGGAACGGGTCGCCGACGAGGGAGGGCGTCTTCGCGAGCAATCTGAACCAAGGAATTGTACTCCCGCGGGATCGATACCGCGCTCGCGATGTCCGGGGACTTTCATTGAAAATAGCACATCCAGTTCAAGCTACGCAGCAACATTTGAGACGGCGTTGGCGAACACAAGACTATCGGTACGCCTCATATCGTCCCTTGGCCCGGCCTACGAAGGCGAATTTAGCGTTAAACTTTCCCCTTCCACGGCACGGCCCAGCGTTCGAACCACCGCATGAGCAGCTCGAAGGCGAAGGCGACGAAGCCGATCAGCAGGATGCCGAGGATGACGACATCAGTGCGGAGGAAGTTCGACGCATTGAAGACCATCTTGCCGAGACCGGCATCGGCCGCGACCATTTCGGCGGCGACGAGCGTCGTCCAGCCGACGCCCATGCCGATGCGCAGGCCGACGAGGATTTCAGGCAGCGCGCCCGGCATGATGATGTGGCGGATGACCTGCGCACGCGAGGCGCCCATGGAAAGTGCAGCCTGGATCTGCTCCTGCGAGACAGAGCGCACGCCGGCGCGCGCCGCGAGCGTCACGGGCGCGAAGATTGCGAGGAAAAGCAGGATGATCTTCGATTCCTCGCCGATGCCGAACCACACGATCATGAGCGGCAGATAGGCGAGCGGCGGCAGGGGCCGGTAGAACTCGATCGGCGGATCGAAGATGCCGCGCGCAATGCGGCTCGTGCCCATGAGAATGCCGATCGGGATGCCGAGACCCACGGCGAGTGCGAACGCGCCGAACACGCGCCCCATGCTGGCTGCGAAGTGCCCCCAGAGGCTCGCGTCATCGAGTTCCCCGTTGAGCGCCTGAACGAACGCGCTCCAGATGGCTTCGGGCTTAGGCAGGAACAGGCGGCTGACCCAACCCATGTGCGTCGCGACCCACCACGCGCCGAGCAGAACCGCGATCGTGATGATGTTGATCGCGAGCGTCGAGCCTTCGCCGAGAACACGGTAGCGGCTCGTGCGGACGCGGCGCGGAGGCGCTGCTGGAGCCGATGTAGCTTCGCTCACGGCCATGGGAGTCGTTCCTCAGTCGCGCTGCTGGATGTCCGCGAGCACGCGCTCGCGCATGGCGATGAAATCCGGACTCGCCTTCACGGCCCGCGCATTTCGCGTCTCGATGTAACGGCGGCCGAAGTCGAGGTCGTAGCTCTTCTCGATCTTGCCGGGGCGCGGCGTCATCACGATGAGCCGTGTCGCGAGGAAGATCGCCTCCTCGACGGAATGCGTGATGAAGAAGACCATCTTGCCCGTGCGGTGCCACACGTCGAGGATCAGCTCCTGCACCTGCTCGCGCGTGAGCGCATCGAGAGCGCCGAGCGGCTCATCCATGAGCAGCACTTCGGGGTCGGATGCGAGCGCGCGGGCAATGCCGACGCGCTGCTGCATGCCGCCGGAAAGCTCGTAAATCATCTTCTCGGCGAAGTCGCCGAGGCCGACTAGGCCGAGCTTCTCGCGCGCAATGGCGTAGCGCTCTTCCTTTCCAACGCCGCGCATCTTGGGGCCGAACGCGACATTGTCCATCACGTTCAGCCACGGCATGAGCGCGTGCTTCTGGAAGACGACGCCGCGATCGGCGCCCGGGCCTTCGACGGGCGCGCCGTCGAGCAGGATCTCGCCATCCGAGGGTGTGAGAAAGCCGGCCATGCAGGAAAGCAGCGTCGTCTTCCCGCAGCCCGAGGCGCCGATCGCGACGACGAAGTCGCCGGCTTTCATGCTGAGGCTCACGTGCGACAGCGCTTCGACGATACCGTCGCGGGTGGCATAGCTGACCGAGAGGTCCTGAATATCAAGCGTGGCGTTGGCGGACCGTCGCTCTACGGCGGGCCGTGTCATCGTCACCATGAAACCTCTCGGTCCTGCTTCAGGTTGCGTTACTTCGCGGCCGCGGCGGCGAACTCCGGATTGACGAACTTGCCGAAGTCTTTCGGAACCTCGGTGATGCGCTTCTGATCGAGCAGGAACGTCGCGGTGTTCGCAAGAGCCTTCGCGACCCCGCTATTGGCGCCGCCGCCGAGCCACTTCTCCGAGGCCTGCTCGGCGGCCGTCGGGAATGCATAGTCGGCGAGCACGGCCGGTACGTCATCGGGCTTGGCGCCGACGACCTTGGCGATCGCGGCGGCGTTGTCCGAGGCGTACTTGCCCGGATTGGCGCGATACTGGCCATCGGCATCGGCCATCATCTTCACGAAGGCAGTCACGAAGCCCTTGTTCGCTGCCGCCCAGGCACGATTGGCGATGATGCCGTCGAACGTGGGCGCACCCTGCTTGCCGATCTCGGCCGATGAGGTGACGACGGTGCCGTCCGCCTTCACCTTCGAGAGGACCGGCTCCCAGATGAATGTCGCATCGAGGTCACCGCGCTCCCAGGCGGCCGCGATCTCCGGCGGACGCAGATTGAGGATCTGGATTTCCTTCGGGTTCACACCGGCCTTGTTGAGCGCGAACAGAAGCTGATAGTGCGCCGTCGAGACGAAGGGGGTCGCGACCTTCTTGCCTTTGAGATCGGCGAGCGTCTTCACGCCGGATTTCTTGGAGGCGATGAGCTGCTCGGCATTGTTGATGTCGTCGAGAACCCAGATGACCTGGATGTCAATGCCCTGGGCCGCCGCCGCCGTGATCGGGCTGGAGCCAGCCTCGCCGAGCGGCACCTGGCCCGAAGCCATGGCTTTGATGACGTCACCGCCACCCGCGAACTGCTTCCAGCTTACCTTGTAGCCCGTGGCTTTTTCCAGCGCACCTGAACCTTGCACGGCACGGTAAGGCACGATCATGTCCTGATAGGCGATCGTCACTTCCTTGGTCTGGGCGCTCGCGGTTCCGATGGTGGCGGCTAAAATCATCGGCAGCGAGAACGCTAGTCTCGTTGTCGGCTTCATTCGGTCGTCTCCTATGCAGGCACTCTGGCTTCAAGCCGGATGATCCTACACGGGCTGGTTCCAATTACCAGCGGATGAGACGATAGGTTCTGCCAATTGAACCGGCAGCCCACAGGTGCATGGCGGGAATATTGTGCGGAGGGGGAAGCGCCAGATCTTCGCGGGGCGAGGGCGGGGTGAGGGGCGGCGGCAAACGCCGACGTCAGCGCCTGCGGCCGCCCCTCATCCTAACCTTCTCCCCGCAAGTGCGGGGAGAAGGGACCTGTCGCGCTCTCGGCAATGGTCGCAGCGCCACTTCATGAGCGCCCGACTGCGCGCCGGCCGTCAGGCCGTGCCAAAGAAAAGCATCCTGCTGCGTCACATGCTGAGCTGTCGCGCTTGCCGCCGCGGGCATAGCTCCACGGAGCGGTTGCGAAGCACCTCTTCCCACCAGCCCGCGGCAAAAAGAAAGAATCAAAATGCTCGCGCCTGCATGCCTTCCTGGTAGCGCTTCAGATATTGCGCGACGAAATCGTAGCCGACATAGCGGCTGTAGGCATCGGCGAGACGCTTGGTGATCGGCCCCCAGACCTGCCCAGCCGGTCCGATGTCGACGCCGTTGATCTTCGTCACAGGACAGATGCAGAGCGATGTCGAGGTAAGGAACATCTCGTCGGCGACGTAGCTGTCGTAGAGATCGATGTCCGCCTCGGCGACCGGGATACCTTCCTCGCGCGCGAGATCGATGACGGTCTGGCGGCTGACGCCCGGCAGCACGAATTTTTCGCGCGGCGTCAGCAGCGCGCCGTCGCGGACCGTGAAGATATTCGAGCCCATGCCCTCGGCGAGATTGCCGTTCGTGTCGAGCAGGACCGCCCAGGCTTCCGGATCTGCACTCTGGACTTCCTGATTGGCAACGATCATGTTGAGGTAGTTGTGCGTCTTCGCGCGCGGCGTGAGCGACTCCGGCGGCGTGCGCCGGTGCGACGGCACGATCACGCGAATGCCTTCCTTAAAAAGCTTGGCGCGCTGCACCAGCGGCAGCGGCGAGCACTCGAGCACGACATTCGGGCCGTGATAGTCGAGATTGTCGCCAGGCACGTCTTTCACGCCGCGGCTGATGCGCTGGCCGATCCAGTAATCGTCGTCAGGACCGAGCAGATGACGATTGCGCTCGAATAACTCCTCGGTGAGAGCGACCATTTTCTCCGGACCGAAGCCCGGATCGATGCGCAGATATTTGAGCGAGCGATAGAGGCGGTCGACGTGCTCCTTCACCTTGAAGAGATTGTGGTGAAAGCTGCGGGTCATGTCGAAGCAGCCGTCGCCGTAGACCCAGCTCAGATCACGAAAGGGAATGCGCACCTCGCTCTCTGGCATGAACTTGCCGTTGAACCACGCGACGCGGACATTGCTGCGCTCGGCCATTTTGGGTGTTTCCCTCTGACGTTTCCATTTCGCGCTTTCAGCGCGAGTGGGGCCTCGGC
>JAEWIJ010000126.1 GCA_023387235.1 Pseudomonadota bacterium | reverse complement strand
GGGGGAGGCACCGCGTAGCGATGATGTGGCGGAATTCGCAGCTCTAGAGCACGTCAGCGTTGGATGGAATCACCGGTCATCGTCCAGCGTGCTCTAGTTTATTGTTTGAGAGACTGATTCGCGCTCTCAATGGAAGCGCCAGCGCTTCCATCTCGACCGATCAGGCTCTAGGCGCCGAGTATGCCCGGCAGCTCCGTGAGTGCGCTGATCTTGTGTTTCGGCGCGCCGCCGTCGATGGCCCTCGTCGCGTCGTGAATGCCGCCGTCCCGCACGATCTGCACCGTCGTCCACCCAAGCGCGTTCGGCGCCACGAAATCCTTCACCGGGTTGTCGCCCACATAGACGAAGCGGTCGCCCGGCTCCCCGATGGCCGCGGCCACGCGCTCGAAAGCCATGGGATGCGGCTTGAAGTAGGCGCGATCCTCGCCGAGCGCATCCGTGTAGACGATCTCGCGAAACCGCGGCTCGAGCGCCAGCGCCGCCACCTTCTTGCGCTGGACGGTGTGCGTGCCGTCCGTAATGAGACCGAGCGGACCCAGGCTGGCGTAGTGATCGAGAGCCCAGGCGCCATCCTCGAACAATGTGAGCTCCGCGACCGCACCGCGGTAGGCCTCGCGCAGCGCGACGAGATGCTCAGGCCGATGATCGGGCATGTGCGTCTCGAGCACCGTCTTGAAGAGCTTGCCGAGCATTCCCGTGTCGAGCAGCCGCGTCATCTCCTCGCCCACGCCCTCGACGCCGAACTGCTCCTTGGCCCACACGCCGCACGCACGAAAGCCGCACAGCGCGAACTGCCGCTCCGGATAGAGCGTGTCGTCGAGATCGAACACGACGCGCAGACGGCTCACACGGTTAACTCCGTTCCGATGCAAGGCCCATAGCCTCTATCATAGCGGCGCGCGCATGGCCACGACACCCTCGGAGCGCGCCCGGACCTCCGGCGAGGCCAGGCATGTTGCGACAGCCTCATAACCCGCGACACCTGGCGTTGGCACGACATAGCTCGGCGGTGCATGGTTCGCCGGGCAGAGAATAATCGTTTCCTTCGGGCCTACCGCCGCGAGATCGAGGATGGCGCTGGAGCGCGTCAGCAGGAAAAGCGGCGGTGCGTCGGCATTCCGACGCCGAAGATAGGTGATGAGCGCTTGCTGCGTTGGCTCATCAAGGCCCTGCTCGATCATGTCGACGACCAAGGCTTGCGGACCGTCCATTTCGAGTGCCGCGACCAAGGCAACGAGCGCCGGCGAACGGTTCGCGCCTTCCTCGACAAGCCACGCCAAGGCGCGATCGACCCGCTCGCGAAGCGACGTATCGGCTGCCAGCTGTACCGTCGCGGCAGCCCCGTCATCTGCGGAGCGCTCCGGCCCGACGAAGACACCGCCAGGGTATCCGTGCGCGATCGCGCGCGCCAGCCGCGTCTTGCCGCTGAAGAGCGGGCCAACGATGAAATTGAGCGCGCGGATGTCGGTGAGCTCGAACCTTTCGCCACCCCACGGCCAGGGCAGGTCGAACGCGACGGTGGGCATAGCGGACAGCATCAGCGGCGCAAGATCGTCTGAATCCAGTGCCTCGCCGCTATCCAGCTCGGCACGCAGGTCGCGCACCTTGGCAATCTGCTCCGCTAAACGCCGTGCCTGCGTTTCCAGGTTCGACTGGTGGGCCGCCAACGCCGGCCGCACAGCAGAAATATCGCCCTTGAGGACGACCCGGCCGACCTCCGCAAGGCTGAGGCCGAGCGCGCGCAGCATGACGATCTCACGCGCGCGTGCCAGATCCGCAGGGCTGTAGGCGCGCCAACCCGCCGCCGTGCGCGAGGGAATCAGCAGGCCGCGCAGCTCATAGAGACGGAGCGCCTTGGCGGATACGCCGAGTTGGCGCGCGACTTCGGAGGGACTGAGGAATGGACCGGGCATGAATCACCTCGTTGCGTGTTGAGGCTGCCCTTATCCATGCGGCCCCAAGGGCCGGGTCAAGCGATATCTACGACAGCACCCACAACCCTACGGCAGCGGCAGCGTCTCGTGCTCGCGGAGCTTGGCGCCCGTCATGGTGTCCACCTCGACAAGGCGCACGCGGAAGCCCCAGAGCCGCGCGACGTGCATGAGCGTGCGGTCGCACTCGTCCTTGTCGAGCAGGATGCCGTCGCGCACGAAGTGCGTGAGCACCAGCCGGCGGCTCCCCGACAGATCCGCGTCCGTCACCTGGATGTCCGGATCCTGCTGCGAGACATCGTACTGGCGCGCGAGCTGACGGCGCACGTCGCGATAGCCCATCTCGTCGTGAATGGCCTCGACGCGCACCGCGTGGTCCTCGGACTTGTTGCGGATGTGGAAGATGCGGAAGTCGCGGATGACCTTCGGGCTCAGGAACTGATGGATGAAACTCTCGTCGCGGAAGTTCGCCCACGCATCGCGGAGCGTCTCCATGGGCTGGCCGTTGCCCGCGAAATCCGGGAACCAATGGCGGTCCTCGTCCGTCGGATCGACGCAGATGCGCTTGATGTCACGCATCATGGCAAAACCGAGCGCATACGGGTTGAAGCCCGAGAATCCGCGATCCGAGAAGCCCGGCTGATAGACGACCGCCGAGTGCATGTGCATGAACTCGAGCATGGAGCCGTCGGTGACGAGCCCCTTCTCGTAGAGCCGGTTCATGATCTCGTAGTGCACGAAGGTCGCGCAGCCCTCGTTCATCACCTTGGTCTGGCGCTGCGGATAGAAGTACGTCGAGAGCACGCGGACAATGCGCAGAATCTCGCGCTTCCAGCCCGCGAGCTTCGGCGAGTGCTTCTCGAGAAAGTAGAGAAGGTTCTCTTCCGGCACGATCGGCGGCGACGGATCGACAACGACCTCCTCGGCCTTGGCCTCGGGTTTCGACTGCGGCAGCGTCCGCCAGAGCTCGTTGTAGATCTCGGCCTCGTACTCCCGCCGCCGGATCTCGCGCTCGCGCGCCTTGGCCGGGTCGAAGCGCCGGCGAGGTGCCGCATTGCGGCTCACGCCCTGGTTCATGAGCGCGTGCGCGGCATCGATCACGGCTTCCACCGCGGGCACGCCGAAGCGCTCCTCGCAGTCGGCGACGAACTTCTTTGCGAACGCCAGATATTCGAGGATCGCGTCGGCCTGCGTCCACTGCTTGAAGAGGTAGTTGTTCTTGAAGAAGTGGTTGTGGCCCATGGCCGCGTGCGCGAGCACGAGGCACTGCATCGTCATGGAGTTCTCCTCCATGATGTAGTTGATGCAGGGGTCGGAGTTGATCACGATCTCGAAGGCGAGCGAACGCGCGCCCTTGCGGTAGTACATCTCGTCGTGGGCGAAGCGCTTGCCGAACGACCAGTGGCGGTACATCACCGGCATGCCGATCGAGGAATAGGCATCGAGCATCTGCTCGGCCGTGATGACCTCGATCTGGTTGCGGTAGATATCGAGCCCCATCTCGCCGATGCCGATCTCGGCGATGGCGTCATACACATCGCGGATGAGATCGAAGTTCCACTCGGGGCCGTCGAAGAGCGGCTTCGACGCCTTGACCGTGGACTTTGGCTGGGACGCCATCTTGGGAATATCCGTCATGGTCATGGGCGGCTTCCTCAGGCGCCGGCGGAGGCGGAGAACAGCTCGTGGAAGACCGGGAAGATCTCCGACGGGCTCGTCACGCGACGCATGGCGAAGTGCTTGTTGCGCTCCGCGATCTCCTTATAGCCGTCCCAGACGATGGTGTCTCCGAACCCGATCTGCTCGCTGACCTCGATATAGGCGAAGTACTGGCATACGGGCAGCAGGTTGCTCTCGACGAGATCGAGGCAGCGCCCCATGTCGTCGGGGATGTTGTCGCCGTCCGAAGCCTGGGCCGCATAGATGTTCCAGTCCTCGGGCGAGTAGCGGTCGCGGACAATGCGGTCCATTTCCTCGAGCGCGGTCGAGATCACCGTGCCGCCGGTCTCGACGCCGCGGAAAAACGTCTCCTCGTCGACCTCGCTCGCCGTGCTCGTGTGGCGCACGAAGACGACGTCCACTTCGCGATAGTGCCGCGAGAGAAACAGATGGAGCAGCATGAAGAAGCGCTTGGCGAGATCCTTCAGCGGCTCGGTCATGGAGGCGGAGGCATCCATGAGGCAGAACATCACGGCCTGCGTCGCAGGCCTCGGAACGCGCTCCGTGCGGTTGTACTGAAGATCGATAGGATCGACGTAGGCGATCGAACGCCGCAGACGCAGCACGCGATCCAGCTTGGCACGCAGCTCAGCGATCAGATTCTCGTCGCGCGGCACATCCGTCTCGGCTTCGGCGAGTGCACGTTCGAGCTGTTGGACGTCCGTGTCCTTCGGCCGGCGCAGCGCAATGCGGCGCGCGAGCGAGCGGCGCATCGTGCGCACGCGATTGAGCTTCGCGGGCGGACCGTCGGAGGTGTAGCCCGCGCGCTGCGGCACCGGTGACTTCAGGTCCTTGAGCTGCGTCTTGATCAGGTTCGGAAGCTTCAGGTCCTCGAAAAAGAGATCGAGAAACTCGTCCTTGGAAAGCGTGAAGACGAAATCGTCCTGGCCCTCGCCGTCCGCGCTCGCCTGACCGCCGCCGCCGCCTCCACCACCGCCCTGCGGCTTCGGAATGAGATCGCCGACCTTGTAGTCCTTGTTGCCCGGCAGGATCATGTCGCGCGAGCCGCTGTCGCGGCTGTGCGAAAACGAGGGCTCGCGCACGCTCTTCGAGCGGATCGAAATCTTCTCCGAGCCCTCGACCTCCGACACCTTGCGCTTCTTGAGCGCGTCCTTGACGGCCTCGCGGATGTCCGCCTTGGCCCGGCGAACGAAGCGTTGCCGGTTGCCAAGGCTCTTGGATTTGGGGTTGAGCCGACGATCAATGATGTTCATGCACAGCCCCCAGCGAACCCTTCCGGGTCAGCTCGACTTCTTCACACGCATGTACCATTCCACGAGCCGGCGGACCTGACGCGGCGTGTAGCCGCGCGCGACCATGCGGTCGACGAACTCGTGGTGCTTCTTCTCGGCGTCGCTGTCTTTCTTGGCGCCGAAGCTGATCACCGGCAGCAGATCCTCGACCTGGCTGAACATGCGCCGCTCGATGACGTCGCGGATCTTCTCGTAGCTCGTCCAATCCGGATTCCTGCCACCGTTGCGCGCCCGCGCCCGGAGCGAGAACTTGACGACCTCGTAGCGGAAGTCCTTCGGGTTGGCGATGCCGGCCGGCTTCTCGATCTTCGAGAGCTCCTGATCGAGCAGCTCGCGGCTCATGAGCTGGCCGGTATCGGGATCCTTGAAGTCGTGATCCTCGATCCAGGCGTCGGCATAAGCGACGTAGCGGTCGAACAGGTTCTGCCCGTAATCGTTGTAGGACTCGAGATAGGCCTTCTGGATCTCGTTGCCGATGAACTCGGCATAGCGCGGCGAGAGATCTTCCTTGATGAACTCGAGATAGCGCTGCTCGGTATCCTCCGGCATCTGCTCGCGCTTGATGGCCTGCTCGAGCACGTACATCAGATGCACCGGATCGGCGCTGATCTCGTGGCTGTCGAAGTTGAACGTCTCTGAGAGGATCTTGTAGGCGAACCGCGTCGAGGCGCCGTCCATGCCTTCCGTGACGCCGGCGGCATCGCGGTACTCCTGCATGGTGCGGGCGTGCGGATCGGTGTCCTTCAGATTCTCGCCGTCATAGACGCGCATCTTCGAGAAGAGCTGTGAATTCTCGTGCTCCTTGAGGCGGCTCAGCACCGAGAACTGCGAGAGCATCTCGAGCGTACCCGGCGAGCACGGCGCTTCCGAAAGCTCGCTCGCGTTGAGGAGCTTCTCGTAGATCTTCTTCTCTTCCGTGACGCGCAGGCAGTACGGCACCTTGATCACGCAGATACGGTCGAGGAAGGCCTCGTTCGTGCGGTTCGCGCGGAAGCTCTGCCACTCGCTCTCGTTCGAGTGCGCGATGATGATGCCCTGGTAGGGCAGCGCGCCGACGTTCTCCGTGCCGACGTAGGTGCGATCCTGCGTCGCCGTCAGCAGTGGATGCAGCATCTTCAGCGGCGCCTTGAACATCTCGACGAACTCGAGAAGACCCTGCGTCGTGCGGTTGAGGCCGCCCGAGTAGGAGTAGGCGTCGGCATCGTTCTGGCCGAAGTGCTCGAGCTTGCGGATGTCGACCTTGCCGACCAGGGCCGAGATATCCTGGTTGTTCTCGTCGCCGGGCTCGGTCTTCGCGATGCAGATCTGGCGCAGCTTCGAGGGATAGAGCTTCACGACGCTGAACTTCGAGATGTCGCCGCCGAACTCGTCGAGGCGCTTCACCGCCCACGGCGAGATGAAGCCGCCGAGCACGCGCACCGGAATACCGTACTTCTCCTCGAGATGCGGGCCCATGGTCTCAGGGTTGAACAGCCCGAGCGGGCTCTCGAAGATCGGGCTCACCTCGTTGCCTGCCTTCAGCACGTAGATGGGGCAGGCCTCCATGAGGTCCTTGAGGCGCTCCGCGAGCGACGACTTGCCGCCGCCGACGGGGCCGAGGAGATAGAGGATCTGCTTGCGCTCCTCGAGGCCCTGCGCGGCGTGGCGGAAGTAGCCGACGATGCGCTCGATGGTGTCCTCGAGGCCGTAGAAATCCTTGAAGGCCGGATAGACCTTGATCGTCCGGTTCATGAAGATGCGGCCGAGGCGCGCATCATCCGCCGTATTGACCATGGTCGGCTCGCCGATCGCCTTGAGCATGCGCTCGGCCGGCGTGGCGTACATCGAGGGATCCTTCCGACACCCCTCGAGGTAGTCCTTCAGAGGCGTCACGACCTGCTTCTGGCGGTCGTAGCTCTGAGCGTAGAGGTCGAAGATCTCGCTGCGCGTCGCCATTGTTCTGCCCTACGGTGTTTAGAGCCCAACGGGTACCCGATCACTGATCCGTCGTTTCCGTACGCGTCACTCAGATCGGGCAATGCATCGCCAAAGCCAAGTATGAGCCATTTTGCCGTCCCGTGGGCGACTGCTCGTCTTTGTCTTTGTATTTCGTCGGCTCGTGCGGCGTTTCAACCGCACTGCTCGCTACATTCTCTTCTTGCATCGCAACATAACGATACCGCATTGCAGCAACGATACAAGCATTGTCTGTGTCGCGGCCCTCAAATCTGCCCCGGCGTCTCTTCGGACGCCTCTGCTCGGTCGCAAAAATCACATCAGGACAATGGCCTGATCGATTCAGTGCAGGAACCGGCACAACCGGGAATGCGACCCGCTGATCGCATTTGCTGCCGGACGAACTCATTGCCGCTGTCATTCGCCGGTTCAAATTGCATCCCGCATCGAGATAATGCCAGTTGCAAATTCGTAATGTAGATCGTGCCCGATTCGACCGGCTCAGGCTGTCGTTTCCAACAGCGTATTTGCTTTCAAGTCTTCTGTGTCCGGAAGGTGACAGACGCCGCGATTTCAGGACACGCTGCCGCATTCCCCTGCATCTGCCTGCGTTTTCGGCGTTGCAACCTTTGAACGGCGCGGCCGGCACTTCGTTCCACGGCGCGACGTCGCGCGCTCAACTCTCTTCGCCGAAGCCATCCCGGACGAGAGCCACGAGCGCGATCAGCGCCTCGCGCGCGTCCGCACCTTCGGTCATGATCGTGATCGTGGTGCCCTGGCTCGCCGCGAGCGTCAGCAGGCCCATGATCGACGTGCCGCCGACCGACTGTCCGTCGCGCGACACGCTTATTCGGGCTGTGAATCCTTCGGCGCACTTGACGAACTTCGCCGAGGCCCGCGCGTGCAAGCCCTTCTTGTTGCGGATCGTGACGTCCGCGCGCTGGCTTCCTGAACTGCTCAAGTCGGCTGGCTCGTCGATGGAGGATGCTGCGGCTGCTAGGTCAAGTCGTGCCCGAGAGCACCTGGCTCGCGACGGAAATGTACTTGCGCCCGGCCTCCTTGGCCAGATCCACGGCTTCGACGAGCGGGCGATCCTTGCGCACGCCGGCGAGCTTGATGAGCATCGGCAGGTTGACGCCCGCGATCACCTCGGCGCCCGTCGCCTCCATCACGGAGATGGCGAGGTTCGATGGCGTCCCGCCGAACATGTCCGTCAGCACGACGACGCCGTCGCCGCGATCGGCGCGCTGCACAGCCTCGATGAGCTGCTGCCGTCGTCGCTCGATGTCGTCATCGGGACCGATCGACAATGTCTCGAGCTGATCCTGCGGCCCGACGACATGCTCGAGCGCAGCTTTGAATTCCGTCGCCAGCCCTGCGTGCGTAATGATGACCAAACCGATCATCGCTCGCTTCCGCCTCCTATCGCCCCCGACGCGGGGCACATATTGTCAAAGGCTTCAACGCACGCAAGCAAAACCGGTCGGCCCGGAGGTTACATATCCGTCATGTGAAAATCGCGCGGCGGAGGTGGCGTAGGCTTAATGGTCGAGCGTGACGGTCTGGCGATACCAGGACTGGCGTGCGAGGAACGCGCGCTCGGCATCATCGCTCCCGTCGAGCGGCGCCCGCCCGGCATAGGTAACGCGCACGCTGGCGAGCCCGCGGGCCTTGAAATCGAGGAGGCGCGCCGCCTCCCGCGATAGGTCGATGATCCTATTGCCCTTGAAGGGGCCGCGATTGTTGATGCGTACCATGATCGTACGCCCGTTGGCCGGGTTGTGCACGTAGGCGTAGGAGGGCATGGGCAGCGTCCGGTGCGCCGCCGTCAGCCGGTGCATGTCGTAGATCTCACCGTTGGCGGTCGGCCCGCCGTGAAAGCCATCGCCGTACCAGGAGGCCGTGCCCGTCTCCTCGTAGTCTGGATCCTCGGCCGGCACGTAGGTCCGTCCGGCGACAGTATAGGGCTTGCCGACCTTGTAGACGCCCGTCCCCGGCAAGGGACGCGAGGCGCGCGGCCCCGTGGCGGCGCCGCATTCGGACGGCGCATCGAGGCGCGGCGATCCCCACTTCGTCAGGCAGGGCCCGCGCGGCGTGGGCTTCGGCTCCGAATGCTGCGGCAGCACCTGCATGGAGGGCGCCATGGGCGTTTGCGGCGCGGCTGCCGGCTCCTGCGGCGCAAGGCCGAGCGGCGCCGTCGTAGGCTCGCTGGTCGTGCGCCAGTTTGCGGAAGGTCCATCCTCTCGCGCACAAGCGCCGAGAGCCAAAGCGAGGCCGAGCACAACGACGAGCTTCGACCTGCGATCTATCCGCCCGGACCGTTGGCGGGCGGTGTCACTCACCATGCTCATCTAGCGCATGGAACTCCATCGACGCGAGGTCGGCCGGCGGCATGCCGACCAACAAGCTGCGAACGCTGAGCGATTCGCGGCGTTCGCGCAAGCTTATGCTCAATTCGCAGCTTGCTGCGCCGCAATTGTCTTGAGCCGCGCGAGACTGATAACCCGCTGGCCGTTCTTTCCCATTTTGCCTGCGGCGCTCCACGCTGCCTCTCCTGGCCCGTCGTAGACGATCTCGGCTTCTTGTGGCGATACGATCTTGAGCACAACAAGCCGAGCGCACGTCATGTAGAGGCCAACGCTCGTCCCCGTTCGACCTGTCATCTTGATTTGGACATCGCCGTTGGCGTCATACGCATCGTGGCCGGCATAAGACGCAGGATGCAGTATCAAGCCCAATGCTTCAGCAGCTATGACTTCTCCGATGGATCCTACGAGATGTCCGTCAGGCGTGAATTTTCGCCCCGGGTAGCGAACCTCCAGTTCGGCGACGGCCTCGTATATCTTCGCGACTGCCTCCGGCAGTGGAATGCGTTTGCTCAAAACTCACCCCTCTCATCCAGCCCTACCCGATCCCCGCCAGCGCCTTGTCGATGTCGGCGATGATGTCCGCCTTGTCCTCGATGCCGACCGAGAGACGCACGACGTCGTCGCCGGCACCGGCGGCGGCGCGCTGCTCGGGCGTGAGCTGGCTGTGCGTCGTCGAAGCCGGATGAATGACGAGGCTGCGCACGTCGCCCATGTTGGCGAGGTGCGAGAAGAGCTCAAGCCCCGCGACGAACTTCACGCCCGCGTCGTATCCGCCCTTAAGGCCGAAGGTGAACACCGCACCGCCGCCATTGGGCGAGAGATTCTTCTGCAGGGCGTGATAGGCGTTTTCGGGAAGGCCGGAATAGTTGACCCACGCCACCTTCGGATGGCGCGAAAGGTGCTCAGCCACGGCCTGCGCATTGGCGCAATGCTGGCGCATCCGGAGCGGCAAGGTCTCGATGCCGGTGTTGATGAGGAAGGCGTTGAATGGCGAGATCGCAGGCCCGATATCGCGCAGCCCCATGACGCGCGCGGCGATCGCGAACGCGAAATTGCCGAACGTCTCGGCGAGCACCATGCCGTTGTAGCTGGCGTTCGGCGCCGTCAATGTCGGATAGCGGTCGCCCGCCTTGAGCCAGTCGTAGGTGCCGCTGTCGACGATGATGCCGCCGATCGAGTTGCCGTGCCCGCCGAGGAATTTCGTCGCGGAGTGGATGACGATGTCGGCGCCATGCTCCTTGGGCTTGATGAGGAACGGCGTCGCCAGCGTATTGTCGACGATCAGCGGAATGGCGTGCTTCTTCGCGATGGCGCCGATAGCCGGCAGGTCGATGATGATGCCGCCGGGATTGGCGATGCTCTCGACGAACAGCGCCTTGGTCTTCGGCGTGATGGCCTTCTCGAAACTCGCCGGGTTGGTCGAATCCGCCCAGACGACGTTCCAGTTGAACTTCTTGAAGGAGTGATTGAACTGGTTGATCGAACCGCCATAGAGCTGGCGCCCTGCAACGAACTCGTCGCCCGGCTCGAGCAGCGTGTGGAAGGCGAGGAACTGCGCGGCATGGCCCGATGCGACGGCGAGCGCGGCCGTGCCGCCTTCGAGCGCGGCGACGCGCTGCTCGAGCACGGCCTGCGTCGGGTTCATGATGCGCGTGTAGATGTTGCCGAAAGCCTGGAGCCCGAAGAGCGCCGCGGCGTGCTCGGCATCGTTGAAGACGAACGAGGTCGTCTGGTAGATCGGCGTCGCGCGCGCCCCCGTCGAGGGATCGGGTGTCGCGCCGGCATGCACAGCGAGCGTCGCAAAGCTCGGGCCCTTGGTCGCTTCGGTCATGGCGCTTCTCCCTTGCGCTTGGTTTCGTACGGCAATCCGCCCTCATCAATCTGATCGGCGGCCATGACGTCAATGGCGAAGTCGTGGGAAGCAATGCGACGAGCGTCAAAAGGCCGTCAGCCGGCGCTGTTGGGTGCGCGGCCGACGTCGGCTATCCTCGGGCCGCTTCAAGCTCTCGGGAGATCTCGGGCATGGACAAGGACAAGCTCGCCGCACTTCGGGCCCGCTACGCCGGCGCCAAGGGCGGCGATATCCAGGATCCGGCCTTTGCCGCGGTCGCGTCTCGCGTCTTTGCCGCGCCCGATCGTCGGAAATGGCCATTCGCCGATCCTGCCACGCTGCTCGGCGCGCGCTTTGCACCCGATGCGGCGGCCACGGGCTTTGCCGGTCTCGATGTCGCCCTCGTCGGCGTTCCCATGGATCTCGGCGTAACAAACCGCGCTGGCGCCCGCCTCGGCCCGCGTGCCGTGCGCGCCGTCGAGCGGATCGGGCCCTATGAGCACGTGTTGCGCGTCGCGCCGATGGGCGATCTCGAGGTCGCCGACATCGGCGACGTGCCCATGAAGAGCCGCTTCAGCCTCGACGAATGCCATGCCGACATCGAGGCTTTCTACGGCGAGATCGCGCGTGCCGGCGTCACGCCGCTGTCGGTCGGCGGCGATCACTCGATCACGCTGCCGATCCTCAAGGCGCTCGGCCGCGATCGCCCGCTCGGCATGGTCCATATCGACGCGCACTGCGACACGGCCGGCGAATACGAGGGCGCCAAGTTCCATCACGGCGGCCCCTTCCGCCTCGCGGTCCTCGAAGGCGTGCTCGATCCGGCACGCGTCATCCAGATCGGCATTCGCGGCGGCGCGGAGTATCTCTGGGAATTCTCCTTCGAGAGCGGCATGACGGTCATCCACGCCGAGGAGGTCGGCGCCATGGGGCTCGATGCCGTGATCGCGAAGGCGCGTGCCGTCGTCGGCGATGGCCCGACCTATGTGAGCTTCGACATCGACAGCCTCGACCCGGCCTTCGCACCCGGCACTGGGACGCCCGAGGTCGGCGGGCTCATGCCGCGCGAGGTGCTGGCCATCCTGCGCGGTCTTGCCGGCATCGATATCGTCGGCGGGGATGTCGTCGAAGTGGCGCCACAGTATGACGCCAATACGACGACCGCGCAGGCCGGCGCGCAGATGCTGTTCGAGCTCTTGTGCCTCGTCGCCTTGCGCAAGTCGGAGCGCGGCGGCTAACTCTCAGCCGAGTCCGGCCTCGGCGATGCGCGCGTAGAGCGATTCGCGATCGTAGGGCTTGAGGACGTAGTCGCTAGCCCCCGCCGTGATCGCGCGCGAGATCTCGACCTTGTCGTTCTCGGTGGCGCAGTAGAGGATGAAGGGCCGCTTCTTCTTGTTGAGCGGGCGGAAGGACTGCAGGAACTCCATGCCGCCCATGACCGGCATGTGCCAGTCGAGGAGGATCATATCGGGCATCCCGGAATCGCAGATTTCGAGCGCTTGCTGGCCGTTCTCCGCCTCGACCACCTCGAAATTGAGATTGGTCATGATGCGGCTCGCGACCTTGCGGATGACTTCGGAGTCCTCGACGATGAGACACTGTTTCATTCACACGACCCAATTCGAGCGCCAAGGCGCGGCGCAAGGCTGCAATCAAGGAAACGGCGACATCCCATCGGACGCACGGCCGAGTGTGCGAAACAAGCGTTAAGAAATTCCTGAGGAACGGTTACGAAATGAAACTCGGGCGAGGTCCTGAGAGCGGAGCCGCGGGGATGGGTAACGGTCTCCGAAGCCAAAAGATCGAACATGCGGGTAGCGGCGGGCCTTGCCAGTCGTGCGGCGCGTGCTGCGCCTACTCGCGCGACTGGCCGCGCTTCACGCTCGAAAGCGACGCCGAGATCGCGCTCCTTCCCGAAGGCCTGATCGCGGAGGGCGGCGCCGGCATGCGCTGCGAGGGCGAGCGTTGCATGGCCTTGGCGGGCAAGATCGGCATCGAAACGAGTTGTACGATCTACGCGGCCCGCCCGATCGTCTGCCGCGACTGCCTTCCTGGTGACGATGCCTGCACCATGGCGCGCGCGGCGCGAGGCCTGCCGGCACTCGCCGAGACCTCCTGAAAACGCAAACCGCCCCGAGGATCACTCGGGGCGGTCGTCTTTCATCGCGGGGCGGCGCGCCCTCAGATATCGATGTCGTCCATGCCGCCACCCCAGTCGCCGTCGTCGGAGCCGGTATCGTGATAGTCGGAGTCGTAGTTGCCGGGATCGTTGTCACTGGCATCGTGACCGGCATTCTGGTGCCCGCTGTCGTGTGACGTCGAGCCTTCCTGACCGGCCTGCGCTTCGCCGCTCTTGCCGCCGCCGAACATGCCGCCGAGGCTGTTCGCGAGCAGCGTGCCGCCGGCGACGCCCGCCGCCATGGCTGCGGCCGTCCTGAAGAAGCCACCGCCGCCGCCCTGAGGCTGCGGAGGTGCACCCGGACGCGCGTTCGCGGGCTCGTCACGCCCCCCACGCCATCCCGACTGCGGGCCCGGCTGCTGTCCAGGCTGGGGCGAGCTGTCATACGCACTCGGCGCGCTTCGCGAGCCGATCGGCGGAATGCCGCTGCCGCTGCGGCGATCGTCGGCATAATCCCTGCGGTCGTCGTAGTCATCGCGCGGTGCCGCACTGCGGCGTGCACCGCCGAGGAAACCGCCGCGCGACTGCGGGCGGTTGTTGCCTGCGAGCTGCGCCTCCAGCTCGCTGATGCGCGCTTCCAGATCCTCGATGTGCGCTTCCTGGACCAGCGTCGTCTGCACCAGGATGTAGGCGCTGTCCGGCGTGCGACGCATGAGCTGATTGATAAGCGCCTCGGCTTCGCCGTCCTTATCGGCGGGGCCATTGGCCTGCACGCGCGAGAACAGGTCGTTGATCGCGTGGCGCTCTTCGGGGTTCAATGCCATCGGATATTCTCTCTCCCTTTCGTCGATGACGAGACCGTCATGTCGGGTGGGCGAAGAGTGCGCGCAAGACCGCACGCGAGGCTTCCCAAAAATTTAATATTGAGGACTGGCGAGTGCAGAAACATCACATTGCGGCCGCATAGCCACGCACGGCGGCGGCGCAAATCTAGAACGTCTCGTCTGCCTGTGGGCCAAGATCGAACGCGCCGAGCAGGAGCAATCCCGCGAAGAAACCGCCGATGTGCGCTTCCCAGGCAATCCCGGCCGCGTCCGTCACGACAGGCGCTGCAAAGGCGATCAGGAAGTTGACGATCAGGAAGGCGATCACCGCAAATATCAGGCGCCGATTGCGCACGCACTCGCCGAGCGTCGCCAGACGCACGGCTCGCGGCGTCTCGCGCATTTCATGGAACTCGCCGTTGTCGATCGCCGGCAGGAGCAGTCGGAAACCGGCACCCATCAATCCCGAGATGGCGCCAGACGCGCCGACCATGGGCACGGCCTCGCCCCAGCGCACGAGCATGAAGGCCACTGCACCGGCGACCCCGCAGACCAGCGCGAACACGAAAAAGCGCAAGCCCCCGATGCGGCGCGCCACTGGGCTCCCGAATACGAGCAGCCAGGCGCAATTGATGAGGAGGTGTGTCAGATCGCCGTGCACAAACTGATGCGTGACGAACGACGTCCACGAAGCAATGGGACCTCCTGGGATCTGATCGGCCCATCCCGTGTATCGGGCCGGCACGAAAGCCAGAACCCAGATGAGATGCTCGTCGTCGATATCCGAGAGCTGGGACATCGCCACGTGCACGAGGCCCAGGAGCGCCAGTGCCACGACCACGGCGGTAGGCACGTTGAAGATCGGTTCTCGGCTCAGGCGTGGCCCCAGGGTGCTCATCGTGCTCGCTGTCGACGATTGTTAATGGTGCTCAGCAGGTAATGCGCGCGCGCTCGATCGGCAACCCGACAAACGCCGGCGCATTTCGGAACGTTCGTTAACTGGCACGAAAGCTGCTGTCCGATGGCTGTGCAAGCTCTCGTAAGGCACGCCTGTCCCGCTTTGAGCCGGCCTGCGCGGCCCTTCCGGCGCCTGCATACGCTTCAGCTGGGGGTACTCCGCCCGGTCAGGGACCAGGAATGCAGAATACGACAAGCCAGATCCTCTACAAGTACTGGAATGAGATTCGTGGCGGCCGCATGGCTCCGCGTCGCTTCGAGATCGAGCCCGCGCGCTTCGCCACGATCCTCCCCGAGACCTTCATGGTCGAATGCGAGCGCGGCGAAACGGCCCGCTTCCGATTGACGGGCACGCGCGTCACCGAAAAGCTCGGCGTCGAGCTCAGAGGTCACGCCTTCAGCGAGCTGTTCGACGCGGCTGATCACGCCGATCTCAAGCCGTTCATGACATCCATCATGGAGCAGGGCGGCGTCGGGCTCATCACGATGGAGAGAACTGCGCCGAGCGACCGCAAGGCGGTCTTCGAAGTCCTCGTGCTGCCGCTGATCCATACGGATGATTGCATCACGCGCCTCCTCGGTGCGATCTCCGCCCGCGCGCACGAGCCCTGGCTCGGCAGCGAGCCGACAACGGCCGGCCGCGTTCTGGACCGCGCGATCGTCTGGCCCGAGGGCCGGCCTCATGCCATCGCCGAGCGCATGACGCCGCCGCCGAGCCCGCTGAAGTTCGATTTCAGCCGTTACCGGCTCGTGCGCATGCGCCGCCGTCAGTTCCGTGTCTACGAGGGCGGACGGTAAGCATCGTCCCGCTCCAGAACAGTCGCTGGCGGCTCTCATTCGCCGCCGGCGGCATTCACTGCCCATTATGAGGCGCCCGATCGGACCGCTCCGCGTCGGCCGCAAGCACTTCGCGCGCCCGCGCGCAATCTATGTCCATCTGAGCCTTGAGCGCCTCGAGGCTATCGAACTTGCGATCACCGCGAAGGAATGCGACGAACTCGACCTCGATCGGCCGGCCGTAGAGATCGCCGTCGAAGTCGAAGAGAAAAACCTCGAGCACAGGCGAGCCGTCGTCGAACGTCGGGCGCGTGCCGAGGTAGGCCGCAGCCTGATAACGATTGCCCTCGAAGCCGACGTGCACCGCGTAAATGCCGTGTGCGAGCGCCGCCCCCTTGCCGAGTGCGATATTGGCCGTCGGATAGCCGAGCCCGGTGCCGCGCCGCGCGCCGCCCTGCACGATGCCCTCGACCTTCCAGCGGTGTCCCAACATCTGAGCAGCTCCTTCGACATCACCCTGCGCCAGCTCGGCGCGCACCGCACTCGACGAGTACACCTCGCCGCCACTGCCGACCGGCGCCACGATCGACACACCGAAGCCCAGGGTCTTGCCGAGCTCCGCCATCTGCTGCGCATTGCCGGCACGGCTCTTCCCGAACAGGAAATCATGCCCGATGACCACGTGCCGGATGCCGAGCCCCTCGACGAGCACGCGCTCCACGAACGCCTCGGCCGACATCTGTGCGAGCTCGTGCGCGAACGGCAGCACGAATGTCACGTCGACGCCGTACTGCTCGAGCAGTTTCAGCTTCTGCGGCAGCGGCGTCAGCGTGAAGAGCGGGCGTGCGGGCTGAAAGAACTCGCGCGGATGCGGCTCGAAGACGACCGCGCCCGTCCGTGCCCCGAGAGGCTCGGCCTCGAGGCACGCACGCGCGATGAGCGCCTGATGCCCACGGTGCACGCCGTCGAAATTGCCGATGGCAACCGACGCGCCGCGCGCGTCGGGCGGCACATGGTCATAGCCGTAAAAGACGTCCATGAAGCCTTCAGTCCTTGGCGCGAGACCCGAGCAAATCCGCTCCCCGCGCGCCGTGCGAAGGCAACATAGTGCGCAGGGCCGGAAAAATCACGCCGGGCGCGCGGGCACCATCAGAATTGCCTCGCCGTCGAGGACGACGCGGCCGCCGACCGTGCACACGCAGTCGAAGCGCGCGCGGCGCTTCGCCGGGAAGAGTTCGGCGACGGTAACCTTCGCGACGACCTCGTCACCGATCTTGACCGGCCCTTTGAAGTTGAGCGTCTGCGAGATGTAGATGACGCCCGGCCCCGGAAGCTCCATGCCGAACACGGCGGAGATGTAGCTCGCCGTGAGCATGCCGTGCGCGATGCGCTCCTTGAACATGGTGCGGGCCGCGAAGTCCGCATCGAGGTGAACCGGGTTCTTGTCGCCGGTTACATTGGCGAAGCCCACGATATCCGCTTCGGTGACCGTTTTTGCGAAGCTGGCTTCCATGCCAGGTTCGAGGTCCTCGAAGTAGTAGGACTTCCGCGTCATGATGGTCATGGTCCTGATCCCCCAGTAAAGCTCCCTCCGCGCTGCCCCCTTAGGGTCGGCGGCTGGCGCGGCGCAAACACTAGGTCCGGCCATAATGCGACGCAACAAGGAAAGTTGCGCATGACACTGCAATGCACCAATCCCTTGAACCTTGGTTTCCGAGTTCCATGCGGTTCGGGCCTTCGGGACCCTGAAAGCGCGGCTTCGTAGCCACACTTTCGGCCAGCTATGCGCGATATCGGCCCCTGCCAGACGGGCCGGGCCACCCCACGAGACTGGACGTGCCCGCCCGATTCGCAGATGGTCCCGCCCGGTGGCGCGTCGCGCCCCCCTGCACTCAGGGAATAAGCGCGTCCAAGCCGGAGCTGACGCCGCCGATGACCGTTTCTGATGCCATGGCGCGTGTATGGCGCAATGTAAGCCTGCTGGCGCTTTCGCAAGGCCTGTTCATGTCCGTCCAGGCCATGGGCATCGCAACGACGCCGCTCGCCGCGCATTCGCTCCTCGGCGCCGACAAATCGTTCGCGACAATCCCGATTTTTCTTGCGCACGCCGGCATCATGACCGGCACTATTCCCGCGTCGCTGCTCATGGACCGTATCGGCCGCCGTGCCGGCTTCACGATCGGCACGATCATCGGCATCGCATTCGGCCTCGTCGCCGCTTACGCCGTCACGCTGCGCAGCTTCGAAATCCTCTGCATCGCCGCCTTTCTGCAGGGCCTGTCGGCTTCGTTCGCCTGGTACTATCGCTTCGCCGCCGCCGACTGCTCGCCCATGGATTTCAAAGCGCGCGCCATTTCCTATGTCATGCTCGGCGGCGTGATCGCGGGCTTTACAGGCCCACAGCTCGCTAAATTGTCGGTGGACTGGTTCGCGCCCGTCACGTTCAAGGGCGTCTACATCACGATCACGCTCGTCAGCATCGTCAGCATGGCGGTCGTGCAGTTCCTGCGCATCCCGACGTTGAGTGCCAGCGAGCGCGCCTCGGGTGGTCGTCCGCTTCGAGTGATCGCGGCCCAGCCCGTGTACCGCGTCGCGCTCACATCCTCGATGCTCGGCTATGGCGTCATGACACTCGTCATGTCGGCGACGCCGCTCGCGATGCTGGCGTGCGGCTATCACTTCGCCGACAGCGCGACCGTCATCCAGGTGCACATCGTCGCGATGTTCCTGCCGTCCTTCTTCACGGGCTCGCTTATCAATCGCTTCGGTGAACTGCCGGTCATCGCGACCGGTGCGATCATCCAGCTCGGCTGCGCACTCATCAACCTCGCCGGCGTCGACTTCTGGAACTTCCTCGTCGCCAACCTCTTCGTCGGCCTCGGCTGGAACTTCACCTTCGTCGGCGGCTCCGCGCTCCTCACCAAGGCCTACGAGCCGGTCGAGCGCGCGAAGGTACAGGCCAGCCACGACTTCACGGTCTACGCCACGACGGCGACCGCGGCCGCATTGGCCGGCTTCCTCCAGCAGCGCGCCGGCTGGACCGTCCTCAACCTCGCCGCCATCCCGCTGATGGCGACCGTCGTCGCGGCCACCGTGTGGCTCGCGCTACGCCGTCGCCGCGAGCAGGCTTCAGCGCCACACCCTGCCGAATAGGCCACTCCCAGGCGTCTGAAAATCCGGAACCTTCTGCATAGCGCCGCGTTCCTCGGGCCGGCTCGCCCCGCGGCGTAAACCGCGACGCGCGCCGCTTCTCTCGGCAGGGCAGCGCCATGAGCGACACAACCGACGTGCGGCAGGACAAGGCGCGCGAGGGCGACGAGACGCCGGCGCCCGAGGACGCGCATCCCGATGACCTGCCGGACGACAAGGACATCGCGGAACCGGAAGAGATCGAAGAGCTCAGCGAGAGCGAGCGCCGCCGCCTGCTGCTGTGGCGCTTCCTGCACACCGGGCGCCGCTTCTGGACCGAGCCCGGATCGGGCCGGGCATGGCTGCTGACGGCGGGGCTTCTCGCCATCATCCTGGCCGTGGTCTGCGCGGCCTATGCCATGAACGTTTGGAACCGCGCCATCTTCGACGCGCTCGAACGACGCGATGCGCCCGTCGTCGGCCGGCTCGCGCTGATCTACCTCGGCATTCTCGCCGTCAGCGTAATCTTCTCCATCGTGCAGGTCCACCTGCGCACGGCCTTGCAACGCGCTTGGCGCCGGTGGCTCACGAAGCGTCTCGTCGCGCGCTGGCTCGACAACGGCCGCTACTATCAGCTCAATCTCGTGACCGGCGATCACGCCAATCCGGAGGCTCGCATGTCGGAGGACATGCGCATCGCCACGGAAGCGCCAATCGATTTCGTCAGCGGCGTGCTGCAGGCCTTCCTCTCCGCGGTGACATTCATCGTCGTCCTGTGGACGATCGGCGGCGCACTCGATCTCTCGGTCATCGGCATTCCGCTGGTCGTTCCGGGCTTTCTCGTCATCGCCGCCGTTCTCTATGCCGCCATTGCGAGCGGCGCCATGGTCATGATCGGCAGCCGCTTCGTGCGCGCCTCCGAATCCAAGAACCAGAGCGAGGCCGAGTTCCGCTACGTCCTGACGCGCGTGCGTGAGAACGGCGAAAGCATCGCGCTCATCCGCGGCGAGGAGGAAGAGCGCGCGGGCCTTCAGGGCTCGCTCGGCAACGTGCTCGGCGCCTGGCGCAATGTCGCCATCCAGACCATGAAGACGACGGCCGTATCGCAGACGTCCTCCTTCATCGCACCGGTTCTGCCGATCATCCTTTGCGCGCCGAAGTACCTCGACGGCTCGATGTCGCTCGGCGAGATCATGCAGGCTGCTTCCGCCTTCACGATCGTGCAGGCCGCCTTCAACTGGGTCGTCGACAACTATCCCCGCCTCGCCGACTGGACGGCATCGGCGGTGCGCGTCGGATCGCTCATGGCCTCCCTCGACACGCTCGAGCGCGCGG
>JAEWIJ010000122.1 GCA_023387235.1 Pseudomonadota bacterium | reverse complement strand
ACCGCGACTTCTCCCCGTCCTTACGGCGAGAAGGTTAGGATGAGGGGCGGCGGCACTTACCAGCGTCGGCGTTTGCCGCCGCCCCTCACCCCGACCCTCTTCCCGCAAGCGCGGGGAGAGGGGAAGTGGGGCACGTCACGTAATCGCTGCCGTCGCGGGCATGGCACCACGGGGCGGTGGCGAAACACCTCTTCCCAGCAGCCCGCGGCACTAAAACACCGCGCCCCTTGCCGCCACCGGCCAGACGCTCTCCACCACAGGTGCTGAACTCTCCATGCCGCGAATGCCGACGTACCAGTCGTGCAGGTTCACGGTCGGATCGCAATGGCCGGGAATGAGACGCACCTTGTCGCCGAGCCCGGGACGCGTGTTGCTCTGCGTGAGATTGAGATTGCCGTGCTCGTCGGACGGACGTTCGTAGATGGCACCGGCAAAGCCGACCGGCTCGGGCGGGCCCGACTCGAACGTGAAGCTCTTGAGGCCGGCATCCACCACGGCGCGATCCGATTGCGTCATGCTCATGACCGTCGCGTACACGAAGAGCGCGTGCTCGAACATGTCGTACGGCCCGCCGTCCGCGCGCTTGTTGCGGGCATAGTCGGCATCCATGAAGATGTACGAGCCGGCCTGCAGCTCATTGTAGACGCCGCTCGCCGCTTCGAGCTCGAAGGTGCCGGTGCCAGCGCCGCCGACGATGTCGCAGGAAAGCCCGGCGCCCTTCAGCACCTGCACGGTTTTCTTGGTGCGCGCGATCGCCTCGTCGATGGCAGCGCGCCGCTCCTCGATCGTGCGGAAATGCTGGGCGCGGCCCTGGTACGCCTGCAATCCGGCGAAGCGCAGATGCTTCTCGCGCGCGATCGCCTGGGCGAGCTCGACGGCAGGCGCGCCGGGCGCGACGCCGCAGCGGCTCGCGCCGACATCGATCTCGACGATCACGTCGAGACGCGCGCCGTGCCGTTCGGCGGCGGCCGCCATGGCGCTCACGCCAAGCGGATTGTCGACGCAGCCGATGACGCGCGCCTGACGCGAGAGCGCGGCGAGACGATCGAGCTTGCGCGCGCCGATGACCTCGTTGGAGACGAGGACGTCCTGCACGCCGCCCTCGACCATGGCCGCTGCTTCCGAGACTTTCTGGCAGCAGAGGCCGACAGCGCCATGCGCGATCTGCTTCAGGCCGATGATCGGCGACTTGTGCGTCTTCGCGTGCGGGCGCAGGCGCACGCCGGCCTTAGACACCGCATCGGCCATGCGCTTCAAGTTGCGCTCGAAAGCATCGAGGTCGATGAGGAGGGCGGGCGTGTCCACTTCGGCGAGCGCCATCCCGGGCGTGGCCGGCGGCAGGGTCGGCATGATGAGCGGCTCCAGTTCGAGTTCAGCTCTGCGGGGCCAGTGTCGCGGCAAGCTCCGCGAAGTTCGCGACGATCAGGTCCGGCTGGTTGGGCGACTGGCCGAAGGGACGTTTGCGGCGATCGATGAAGACGGTGCGGAAGCCGTGCGCCTTGGCCCCGATGCAGTCGAAGGCGTGATTGGCGACGAAGATGATGCCCGTGCGCTCGATCTCGGGCCACTCCGCATGGATGATGTCCTCGGCCGCGGCGTAGGTCGCGAAGTGCGGCTTGAAGTAGCCCGCCTCCTGCACCGAGATGAAGCGGTCGAACGGAAAACCGATGTGCGGGCGCGCGTTTTCGAGCATGTCGCGGTCGCCGTTCGAGAGAATGACGAGCTTATAGCGCGTCTTGAGTTGATTGAGCGCGGAGATCACGTCGGCGAAGGGCTTCAACTGCTCGATCTGCGAGACGAGCCACGTGACCTCGTCCTGCGTGTGCGCGATGCCGCAACGGTCCATCACCTGCGACACGGCGCGATGGCCGATCTGGCGGTAGGGCGTGTGACCACGGTCGAGGAGCGCATCGATCATGCTGTCCTCGAAGTGCGTGCGCCGCCACCACGTGACGAAGCTCGAGGGATTACCGTCCCAGCCCTTTTTCTTCAGGAACGGCGTCACGGCCGTCGTGAGGCCCGACTGCATGTCGACGACGGTGCCATAGAGGTCGAAGACGAGGGCTCGGGTCTCGCGCTTGAGGATGTCCTCGGTCGTCGCCATCGTGTCCGCCATGGACTTGCTCCTTCATGCTTGTTCGTGGTTGTCTCGGCGCGCGGATTGTTGCCGCCAGGGCTTCCGAGATCAAGGACAACGACCATGCCGTTCCGCATTGGCCTCCTGCTCTTTCCGGACATCACGCAGCTCGACATGACAGGCCCGTACGAGGTCTTCACGAAGTTTCCGGAGGCGGAAGTGCGCCTTCTCTGGAAAACGCTCGAGCCGGTGAAAGCGGGTGGCGGCATGCGCATCATGCCCGATACGACTTTCGCGGATTGTCCGCAGCTCGATCTCGTCTGCGTGCCCGGCGGCTCCGGCATGAATCCGCTCATGGAGGATGTCGAGACGCTGGCTTTCCTCAAGAAGCAGGCGGCCGGCGCGCGCTATGTCACGAGCGTGTGCACGGGGGCGCTCGTGCTCGGGGCGGCGGGCCTGCTCAAGGGGCGGCGCGCGGCGACGCACTGGATGAGCCGCGAGTTGCTTTCCGCGTTCGGCGCGACGCCCGTTGCCGAGCGCGTTGTGGTCGACGGCAATGTCATCACGGGGGGCGGCGTCACGGCGGGGATCGACTTCGCGTTGCGCGTTGCGGCGGAGGCTTTCGGCGAGGATCTGGCCAAGGCCATCCAGCTCGGCATCGAGTACGATCCGCATCCGCCGTTCAATGCCGGATCGCCGGAGGGCGCGGGGCCGGTCGTGACCGAGCGTGCGCGCGCATCGGCGGCCAAACGCCAGGCCGAGCGCGCGGCCATCGTCGCACGCGCGGCGGCACGGCTCTAGAGATCAGAAGACGTCCTGCCACGCCTTGTAGGCGGGGTACGTCATCAGCGCCGCCGCGGCGAGCCAGACGAGCAGCGAGACGACGGTGCTCGTCCGTCGGCCGAGCACGCGCTCGTAAAGCGCCGCCGGCAGCCCCGAGAGCATGAACGTCAGCAGCGAGAGCAGGACTGACGTCGTGTAGAAGAAACCCATCTGCGTGCCGAGCGGTGTGCCGCGTAGGAAGGGCGTCAGCAGGTAGAGCAGTGGATCGAAGAGTGGCGAGAAGCCTCGGCCGTTGAAGATGGCGATGGCTATGATGCCCACGAGCAGTGCGAGGCGGGGGATGGTGAACTGGGGTTCGTCGCGTGTGTGAAACATGCTCGGGCTCATATCCTCGGGCGGATGCCGGCCAAAGAGATGCCCCAATAGAGGAGCACGCGGAGGGCTGCGAGCCACGCCACCGCCAGCACGGGGATGAGACCGTTGGGCACGATCCTCGGCGTGAGCGCGCGTACAGCCCGCAGAATGGGATCGACCAGACGGTGGAACACGCGGAGGAAGGCGCCCTGCGCGTGCATGGACCAGCCGAAGGCGAGCATCAGCACGAAATAGGTGGCCATCAGGTACATGAGGGCTGCGAGAAGCAGGTTCGGCACGTGGAAATACC
>JAEWIJ010000076.1 GCA_023387235.1 Pseudomonadota bacterium | reverse complement strand
TAGCCGAGCTTCGCCAGCAGCGCGATCGCGACCGAGCCGACGCCGCCGGCGGCGCCGGTGACGAGAATCGGTCCGCGATCCGGCGTGATGCCGTTACGCTCGAGCGCAAGCACGCACAGCATGGCCGTGTAGCCCGCGGTGCCGATCGCCATGGCCTGAGCCGGCGTGAAGGCGGCGGGAAGCGGCACGAGCCAGTCGGCTTTCACGCGGGCATGTTGGGCGTAGCCGCCGAGATGAGTCTCGCCGACGCCCCAGCCGTTCAGGATCACGCCGTCGCCGGCCTTGAATGCGGGATTGCTGGAGGCGATGACTTCGCCGGCGAAATCGATGCCCGGGATCATCGGCCAGCGGCGGACGACCGGGGCCTTGCCGGTGATCGCGAGGCCGTCCTTGTAGTTGATCGTGGAGTGCGAGACGCGGACGGTCACGTCGCCGTCCATGAGATCGGCATCGGTGAGATCGGTCCACGCGGCTGACGGGCCGGTCTCGCCCTTCGTCAGCAGCAGCCCTTTGAACGACGACATGGGGCTCTCCCTGGCACATTTCCTGCGATTATTCTGCAATCTCGGCTTTACGCCAGGCGGGAGCGCCTGTCGAGCCGAGGTCGCGAGCGAATCCGCGAGATTTCGCGTAATGCGGGAGAAGCGTTTTCTACAGCGGCATTGAAGCACTTGTCAGGTTAGGTCGGCTTTGGGATCGTCGTATCGGCCGGGGGAAGGGCCGGATGGTGAGTCGGGGGAAGCTTGAGGCGCGGAAAGCAGCAGGCTGGTGTTTTGCACGGCGCGGTCTTGTGCCTGGTGGCGCTCGTCCTCGCGGGCTGCGAAGGCACCAGCGTGCTCAAGACCGAAAGTCTCAAGGCGGCCATGACGCCGACGACCTATGCCAGCAACTTCAGCAGCGTGCACACCGAAGGGACGCACGAGATTTATCTGCGGGTGGCACGCGGCGCCAAGGCCTGCTGGTTCGGCGCCGGCAAGCCGCTGGAGAAGATGTACGTCTTCGAGGGCAAGCTCGAGCCGGAGAGTGAGGGCGGGGCCGCGGAGGTGGCAGCTCACATCCGCACGCCCGACCAGCCGAGCCCGCGCGGCGGGAAGGTCTTCATCGTCACCATGACCACGGAAGGCGGTGGCACGAGCCTCGTAACGGAAAGCCGCAGGCTGTCCGACGAGCTGGCGAATTCGATGCGTGCCGATGTGGCGCGTTGGGCGAAGACGGGCTCGGTCGAATGCAGCGAGCTTGCCGTGGCAGATCCGATTGCGACCGCGTCAATCGCCACGGCTCTGCCCGAGAGAAAGCCGGCGGCGAAGAAGTCCAAGGGCAAGAAGAAGTAGTTATCGGCCGGCACGCAGTCGCGCGCTCATGAGATGGCGATGCGGCGTTTCTGGCTGAGACAGCGTGCGAAGCACGTTCAGGCCAGCTCGCGCGTCCGCTTCAGGGCGGCGAGGCGCATGGTCCGCTGGCGGATGCGTTGCCCCGTCGCCTCGCGCTCGGCCGGTGGGAGGATGTCGAGGCTTGGCCAGAGACCGGTGACGAGCGTGCGCGCATAGCCGTTCGCATGACCGGAGCGGCGCATGGCAGCGGCTGCGGCATGGTGATCGTAGGCGAGGCGGTGGGTGGAGAGCACGAGGGCCCCGTCGATCTCACGGATGAGCCCATACCAGACGTCAGCCGTGCCATCGTTGGCCGGCATCCCGATCACGCCCGGATTGAACCATACGCGGCGTCCCACGCGCGCGATGTAGGGGATGCCCGAATGACCGGCGATGGTGATGCCCGCGCCGCTGAGGGCAACCTCTTCGGCCAGCACATCGTGCTCCGACTGGAAAACCCAGCGGTTGACGATGGCGGTGCCGCCATGGACGACGCGGAACGATCGGCCTGCATAGGAGAAGTGGAGTGTCTCGGGGAGCGCGCCCATCCATGCGCGCATGTCCACGCTCATGCGCGCGTTGGCATAAGGATACCAGCCTTTGGCGAGGGCGGCACATTCCGTGCCGTCCTCGAAATTGCAGGCGCAATCCTCGGCAGCGACGGCAAGCTGTTGCTCGCAGTTGCCCTGAATGACGTGGCATCCCCAGTCGGCAATAAGCCGGGCGGTCTCCTCGGGGGCGGCGCAGTAGGCGACGGCGGGAATGGCGAGCGCCTCGGCGTGGCGGCGCAGGGCCTCGGTGGTCTGCAGGTTCGAGTACGGACCGCCGAAGACCAGGAGTGGCATAGATTTGTCGAGGGAAATCAAACGGGCCTCCATAAGGCGTCGGAGCAAGGCTGAACGGAGCTACGACGTGCGTCAAGCCGCCCGCACAAAGACATAAAGATTTCTTTATATGCGCCTTGCGGGGCTGGGACCCTGCCGCTATACAACGCCGGTTCATTCGTGTCCGCGTGGCCGCATCAGCGCTCGCGAAGTGCTGCCGCCGCGCCGGATTTAAAGGCCATCCCAAGCCCCGAGAAAGGCGCCCCATGAGCACCAAGGATTATATCGTCAAGGACATCGGCCTCGCGGACTTCGGCCGCAAAGAGCTCTCCATTGCCGAGAGCGAGATGCCGGGCCTGATGGCGACGCGCGAGGAATACGGCCCGAAGCAGCCGCTCAAGGGCGCGCGCATCGCCGGCTCGCTGCACATGACCATCCAGACGGGCGTGCTCATCGAGACGCTGAAGGCGCTCGGCGCCGACGTGCGCTGGGTCTCCTGCAACATCTACTCGACGCAGGACCATGCCGCCGCCGCGATCGCCGCAGCGGGAACGCCCGTCTTCGCCGTCAAGGGCGAGACGCTGACCGAGTACTGGGACTACACCGCGATGCTGTTCGACTGGCATGGCGGCGGTTATCCGAACATGATCCTCGACGACGGCGGCGACGCGACGCTCTTCATCCACCTCGGCGTGCGCGCGGAGAAGGGCGACACGGCGTTCCTCGACAAGGCCGGCTCCGAGGAAGAAGAGATCCTGTTCGCGCTCATCAAGCGCTGCCTCAAGGAGAAGCCGAAGGGCTGGTTCGGCGAGATCGCGAAGTCGATCAAAGGCGTCTCCGAGGAGACGACGACGGGCGTGCATCGCCTCTATGAGATGCAGAAGGCCGGCACGCTGCTCTGGCCGGCGATCAACGTCAATGACAGCGTGACGAAGTCGAAGTTCGACAACCTTTATGGCTGCCGCGAGTCGCTGGTCGACGGCATCCGCCGCGGCACCGACGTCATGATGTCCGGCAAGGTCGCGTTCGTTGCCGGCTATGGCGACGTCGGCAAGGGTTCGGCAGCATCGCTCCGTCAGGCCGGCTGCCGCGTGCTGGTCTCCGAGATCGACCCGATCTGCGCGCTGCAGGCGGCGATGGAAGGCTACGAGGTCGTGACGATCGAGGATGCGCTGCCGCGCGCCGACATCTACGTCACCGCGACGGGCAACAAGGACATCATCACCGTCGATCACATGAAGGGGATGAAGGACCGCGCCATCGTCTGCAATATCGGCCACTTCGACAACGAGATCCAGGTCGCGGGTCTCAAGAACATGAAGTGGATGAACATCAAGGATCAGGTCGACGAGATCGAGTTCCCGAAGGGCAACCGCATCATCCTGCTGAGCCAGGGCCGCCTCGTGAACCTCGGCAATGCGATGGGCCATCCCTCGTTCGTCATGTCGGCGTCGTTCACCAACCAGACGCTGGCGCAGATCGAGCTCTGGGCGAACAACAAGGACGGCAAGTACAAGAAGGAAGTGTACGTGCTCCCGAAGCACCTCGACGAGAAGGTGGCTTCGCTCCACCTCGCCAAGGTCGGCGCCAAGCTGACCAAGCTCTCCAAGGAGCAGGCCGACTATATCGGCGTGACCCCCGCCGGTCCCTTCAAGTCGGACCACTACCGTTATTGAGGCATTTGGGCATCGAGCTCCGACTTACTCGATACCGGGCTCGATACCGGGATGGGCGCTCACGGGCGCCCATTCTCGTTTCCAGTCCCCGCCGGCCACCCCGAGCGCCGGTCGCGCGCTCCACGCGCTTGTGACATGCTTTGGCTGCTCTCCTCGCCATGCACCGCCGGGCGCATATTCGCCGGCCGACAAATGGGGTGACCGCCTCCGGCGGGCTTGGCCCTTGTCCTCCGGGGGCCATTGCGGTCGAAATTCGCCCCTTGTTTCCCGGCCGTCCGGTCGGCCATAAGACGGCAACACGCCGCGCGCCGGAAGGGCTCGGCAGGCTCACGAGGTATCGTCGAATGTCCACCCGCCAGGACGGTGCGCCTTCCCCCGTCGTGCGCTCGCGCGCCGATCTCGTCGAATGGATCGCCGTGGGTTGCAAGCCGGCCGAGCAGTGGCGGATCGGCACCGAGCACGAGAAGATCGTCTTTCACACCGGCGACCTTGGCCCCGTGCCCTACGAGGGGCCGCGCGGCATTCGCGCCATCCTCGAGGCGCTGGTGGCGCGCTACGGCTGGCTGCCGATCATGGAAGGCGAGAACATCATCGCGCTCAAGCGGCCGGACGGCGAGCCGGCGGCGACGGTCTCGCTGGAGCCGGGCGGACAGTTCGAGCTCTCGGGCGCGCCACTCGCGACGCTGCACGAAGTTGCCGCCGAAACGCAGCAGCATCTCGATCAGGTGAGCGCGATCGGCAAGGATCTCGGCGTCGGTTTTCTCGGGCTCGGCTTCTCGCCGACGTGGACGCGCGAAGAGACGCCGCGCATGCCGAAGCGCCGCTATGCGGTCATGACGCGCTACATGCCGCAGGTCGGCAAGGGCGGTCTCGACATGATGTACCGCACGGCGACCATCCAGGTGAACCTCGACTTCGGCAGCGAAGCCGACATGGTCAAGAAGCTGCGCGTGTCGCTGGCTCTGCAGCCGATCGCGACGGCGATCTTCGCGGCATCGCCGTTCACCGAAGGCAAGCCGAACGGCTTTCTCTCCATGCGCAGCGAAGTGTGGCGTGACACCGACAAGCGGCGCACGGGAATGCTGCCGTTCGTCTTCGAGGAGGGCATGAGCTTCGAACGCTACGCCGAGTATGCGCTCGATGTGCCCATGTACTTCGTCTATCGCGACGGCCAGTACATCGACGTCGCCGGCGCCTCGTTCCGGGATTTCATGAATGGCAAGCTCGCGGCGCTGCCTGGCGAGCGGCCGACTATCGACGACTGGTCCGATCACCTGACGACGCTATTCCCCGAAGTGCGCATGAAGCGCTTTCTCGAGATGCGCGGCGCCGATGGCGGGCGCTGGCGGCGCATCTGCGCGCTGCCGGCCTTCTGGGTCGGCCTGCTCTATGACCCGGCGGCGCTCGATGCGGCGTGGTCGCTCGTGAAGGACTGGACGGCGGAGGAGCGTCAGGCGCTCCGTGATGGCGTGCCGCGCCTCGCGCTCAAGACCCCTTTCCGCAACGGCAAGGCGCTGGAGATTGCGCGCGAGGCCGTCGCGATCGCACGCGGTGGCCTTGCAGCGCGCGCACTCAAGAATGCGAGCGGTGAGGACGAGCGGGAATACCTCGCGCCCGTCGAGGAGATCGTCGCCTCCGGCCGCACCATCGCCGAGCAGTTGCTCGAGGCATACCACGGGCCGTGGAAGGGCGACGTGCGCCGGGTGTTCACGGAATACGCTTTTTAGTTGCCGCGGTCCGCGACGGCTTCGCCTACCGCGGCCGCGGAACTGCCTCGCCGGTTGGCGATCGGCATGGAACCTCGCCGCTGCCGCGGGCGTTATGAATAGTTGGATGACTGAATGCACGAGAGGGGAACAATGGACAGCAGGAACATCTTGATCGTCGCGCTCATCGCGGCTGTGGCCGTTCTCGGTTATCTCTACTGGGACAGCCAGCGTACGGGCGTCGATATCAATGTGCCCGGCGTGCGTATCAAGGCGAACTAGATGCAGTGCCTGACCGAGAGGACGTGCGCGCCCGCGGTCTCTCGGTCCGGGCAAGCTTCGTGTGTGCGGAAGGACGCGGCCGATCAGTCGCCGGCAAGAAGGTGTGCCGACGGGAAGAACAGATCCTTCCACGATGCGGGCTGTGTCTTGATGCGGCCGATCTTGTGCATGAAATCGGCGTAAGTTTTGACGCCGTTCGGCGTGATCTTGAAGACGGATGACGGCATCTGCAGGATCGCCGTGAGTTCCTCGACGCTGATCTTGTCGCTGTTGAGCGCCAGATAGATTTCTGCCGCGCGCTTCTTGTCCGACGAGATGATATTCATCGTATCGTCAAGGGCCTGGACGACCGCCGCATAGACGGTCGGGTTCTGGTCGTAGAACTTCGTCGCCGCGTAGAGCACGAGGCTTGTCGCCGGCCCGCCGATGATATCGGAGCTGTCGATGACCTTGTGTACCGTCGGGCTTTTGCGCTGGATGGCATCCCAGGGCGGCACGGCAAAGTGCGCAGCGATGACGCCCGAGCCGGAGACGAGCGCTGCCGTGGCGTCGGCGTGCGCGAGCGAGACGGTGAAGCGGTCGTAGTGCTGATAATCCTTGTCGCCCCACTTTTTCGCAGCCGCCATTTGCAGCAGCACAGCCTGCATCGACGTCTTCACGGCCGGCAGTGCAATCTTGTTCTGCTCGTTGAAGTCGTCGAGGCTCTTGATTGCGGGATTGTTGGTGTTGAGCGTCATCGGGAGATCGCTCAGTGCCCCCGCGGCCTTGATATCGCCCTTGCCCCCGCGCGAGCGATCCCAGAGCACGATGAGCGGCCCGACGCCGCCGGCCGCAAAATCCACCGCCCCGGAGAGAATGGCATCATTGACGGCAGCGCCACCGGCGAGGCGCGACCACGTGACTTTGAGGTCGGGCAAACCTTTGGCCTTGGCGGCCTTCTCGACAAGCTTCTCATGATCCATGACGAACAGCGCAAGCGAGAGAATGCTCGGCTGTCGTACGATCCGGACCTCGTTTACCTCGGCGCGTGC
>JAEWIJ010000064.1 GCA_023387235.1 Pseudomonadota bacterium | reverse complement strand
CCATCGTCGAGGAGATGGGCGAGGCGATGCTGCGTACGTCCTATTCGCAGATCCTGAACTCCAGCCGCGATTTCTCGACGGCGCTGTGCGATCCGGAGGGGCGGCTCATCGCCCAGGCCGAGCACGTACCAATCCATGTGGGCGCGCTGCCCTATGCGGCGAGGTCCGTGCATGACTTCTTCAAGGGCACGATCCGGCCAGGCGACGTCTATCTGCTGAACGATCCGTACCGGGGCGGCAATCATCTGCCCGATCTCACGGCGTTCGTGCCGGTGTTCGATGGCGACAAGCTCGTGTACTGGGCGATCAACCGCTCGCACCAGAGCGATATCGGCGGCGCGACGCACGGCGCGTACAACGCGAGCGCCAAGGAGATTTTTCAGGAAGGCATCCGCGTCCCGCCGCTGAAGCTCTACGACCAGGGTGTGAGGCGCGAGGACGTGTACGAGATGATCGTGCTCAATGTGCGCCATCCGCGCGATTTCCGCGGCGATCTTGCAGCCATGATCGGATCGGCGCGGCTCGGCGAGCGGCGCATGAGCGAGCTTATTCGCGAGTTCGGCTCGGAGACGGCGCGGGCGTCGGTGGAGGCGGTGCTCGATGGTGCCGAGCGGCAGGTGCGCGCGATCATCGCCGAGTGGAAGGATGGCGTATACGAGGGCGAAGCTTTCCTCGACGATGACGGGCACCAGTTCAAGGATGTGTATATCCGTGCGCGCGTGACGAAGCGCGGGAGCGATCTCGAAGTCGATCTGACGGACAGCCATCCGCAGGTGACGGGGTTCATCAACTCGTCGTTCGCGAATACGCAGTCGGCGGTGGTGGTAGCGCTCGCATATCTCATCGATCCCGATACGCCGAAGAACGACGGCGCCTTCCGGCCGCTGAGCGTGAAGCTCAAGGAGGGCACGGTCGTGTGGCCGCGCGAGGGGGCGCCGGTGACGCTCTGCACGAACCACTGCGGGCAGGAGATCATGGAGGCGATCATTCGCGCGCTCGCGCCGGCATGTCCGGAGCGTGCGATGGCCGGATGGGGACGGCGCTTCCGCGTGGCGATCCAGGGCGTCGATCCGCGGACATCGAAGCCGTTCATCTGGCATCTGTTCCAGGCGCGACCGGGGGGCGGCGCGTCGTCGGCGGGAGATGGCTGGGCGGCGGCGGGCGAGTGGCAGGCGGCGGGCGGCATCAAGTTCGGCAGTATCGAAGTGCACGAGGTGCGCTTTCCATTCTTCTTCCGGCGACATGAGTTCCGGCCGGACAGCGGCGGCGATGGCAAGTATCGCGGCGGGCCGGGCGCGGAATTGGAGATGGTCATCGAGACGGAAGTGCCGGCAGTCGGCAATACGGCCGGTGATGGCGTGAAGTACGGCGCGTGCGGGATGGTCGGCGGCGAGGACGGCGCGCCGCATAATTATTGGCTCGAGTCGAAGGGCTCGCCCGATCGGCCGCTCAAGACCAAGGAGACGGGCGTCGTACTGAAGCCCGGCGACGTGCTGCAGGTGCGCTCGGGCGGCGGCGGCGGATGGGGGGCGCCGGAAGAGCGGACGGACGAGGCGCGCGCGCGCGACAAGTCGCTTGGTTTCGTGACGCGGGGACAGTAGCGCATGTATCGCATTGGAATTGATGTCGGCGGCACGTTCACGGATCTCGTGGCTGTCGATGCGGAAGGTCAGGTCAGGATCGCGAAGGCGGCGTCGACACCGGGCGACCAGTCGGTCGGCGTCATGGACGGGCTCGAACGGCTCGCGGAAGCGATCGGCATCTCGCGCGCCGACATGCTCGGGCAGACGGAGATCATCGTGCACGGCACGACGGTCGCGACGAATGCGCTGCTGGAGCACAAGGGCGCCAAGGTCGGGCTGCTCACGACGGAAGGCCATCGCGATATCGTCGAGATGCGCGAAGGCCTGAAGGACGATCGCTACAACCTGCGTCAGCCGCCGCCGGAGCAGCTCGTGCCGCGCGAGCGACGTCTCGGTGTGCGCGAGCGCATCAGGCCCGATGGGCGCGTGGAGACGAGGCTCGATCGCGGATCGCTGGATGCGGCGATCGCGGCGCTGAAGCGCGATGGCGTCGAGGCGGTGGCGGTCTGCTATTTGCACGCGTGGCGGGATGGCGCGCATGAAAAGGCGACGGTGGAGGCCGTGAAGGCGGCGCTCGGCGATGCGTACGTGTGCCGTTCGTCGGAAGTTCTGCCGCAGATCAAGGAATATGATCGCGTCTGCACGACGATCGTGAATGCGTACGTGGGGCCGGTGCTGGAGCGCTATCTGACGCGGCTGGCTGAGCGGCTCGGCGAGGCGGGATTGGCGGGGCCGGTGCTGATCATTCAGTCGCACGGTGGCGTCGCGACGATACCGGATGCGGTGCGGCTCGCGGCGGGCGCCGTGCTGTCGGGGCCAGCGGGCGGCGTTGCGGGCAGCCGCTATGCCGCGCGGCTCATGGAGCACGGCGATCTCATTCCGTTCGACATGGGTGGCACGTCGACGGATATCTCGCTCGTGATCGGTGGCGAGGCGGCCATTGCGTCGGATCGGCGCCTCGGCGGGCAGCGGGTGGCGCTGCAGAGCCTGGATATCGCGAGCATCGGTGCGGGTGGCGGCTCCATTGCGGAGGTCGATGCGGGCGGCATCCTGCATGTGGGACCGGAGAGTGCGGGCGCGATGCCGGGGCCGGCGTGCTATGGGCGCGGCGGCACGCGCGCGACGGTGACGGACAGCAATTGCGTGCTGGGTTTCCTCGATCCGGACAACTTCCTCGGCGGGCGCGCGCACCTCGATGCGCCGGCAGCGGAGGCGGCGGTCGATCGGGTGGCGGAAAAGCTCGGCGTCGATCGCATGACGGCGGCGGAGGGCATTCATCGCATCATCAACACGCGCATGGCGGAGGGCATCCGGCTCGTGTCGGTCAGGCGCGGTGTCGATCCGCGGCGCTTTGCGATCCTGTCGTTCGGTGGGGCGGCGGGATTGCATGTGACGGACGTGGCGCGGCAGCTTGATGTGACGCGGGTGATCGTGCCGCGGCTGGCGGCGGTGCTCTCGGCATGGGGGATGCTGGCGTCGGACCTGCGCTATGAGCTGGCGCGGACGCACATCGGCGATGCGACGCATCTCGATGCGGATCAGTTGCGGGCGGCGTTCGGCGAGCTCGAAGCGGAAGGGCGCGCGCGGATCAAGGCGGCGGCGCATACGGGCGAGGTGCGCGTGCAGCGGTCCGCCGACATGCGCTATGGCGAGCAGATATTCGAGGTGAACGTGCCGCTCGATGATATCGCGCTCGATGATCCGAACCTCGTCGGGCGCATGTCGGAGGCGTTCCACAAGCGTCACGAGGCGCTTTACACGTACAGCCTGCCCGATCAGGAGGCGGTGCTCGTCAATGCGCGTGCGGCGGTCGTCGGTGCCTTGCCGAAGTTGCCGCAGGAGCCGGCATTGCCGAAACGGGCAGCCGTCGCGCCGCATCACAAGCGGCGGATCTATCTCGGCGGCTGGCATGAGGCGCCGGTGTATTCATTCGATGCCTTGGCGCCGGGACAGATGATCGAGGGACCGGCGATCGTCGAGTCCGCAACGACGACGGTGCTGTTGCGCAGCGGTGATCGCGCAACGACGACAGCGTTCGGGTGGCTCGATATCGACGTCGGCGCGGCGTAAGCGGGAGAGCGGCATGCCCAAGACGGCGCGCGGCCTGAACTATGTGGCGACCGACCTCAGGCCGCCGTGGCGGACGTCGGGGCTGCCGGTCGTGTTCCATCACGGCATTGGCACGAACCTCGGCATCTGGTCCGAGTGGGTGCCGATCGTTGCCGCGCGGCATCCGATCGTGCGCTTCGATACACGCGGCTTCGGGCAATCGCCGGTGCCGCCGCCGGGACACCGCTGGACGTTCGACGAGATGATCGACGATCTCCTCGAGGTGGCCGCGACGACGGGCGCGGAGAAAGTGCACGTCGTCGGCGAGTCGGTCGGCGGGACGATCGCGCTTGCAGCGGCGATCAAGGCGCCGGAGCATTTTGCTTCGGTCGCGATCTGGAATGCTTCGCATCGCGGTCCCGGTGTGACGAACATCCAGGGTTGGCGGCAGATGTTCGAAAGCCAGGGCAATGCGGCATGGAACGCGGAGATGATGGCGAACCGCTTTTATGCCGGCGCGGCCGATCCGGCGGCTTTGCGGTGGTTCTCGGAGGTGCAGGAGAGCTCGGATCGCCATGCGGTGCTCGGACTGGCGGCGCTGCTCGCGGGCGCGGATCTCAGCGATGCGTTGCGTGACTTGCGCGTGCCGCTGTCGATCACGCTGCCGGACTCGAGCCCGTTCATCACGCCGTCGCATGGGGCCGAGATGCGGGCGCTGGTGCCGAACTCGCGTTTGCGGATCGTGGCGCACGCGAGGCACGGCCTGCCCTTCAGCCACGCACAGAGCGAGGCGGAGCATCTGGTGGCGTTTCTCAGCGAGATCGAGGCTTAGCTGCGGGACGAGTCGGCTCACGAAGACGTGGTGGACGCGTCCTTGCCGGTGTCGGCGGCGTCTGGCGCATCAGGCGATGAGCCGAGCAGGATCGCGACGCGGCGTGTGCCCGGAAAGGCGTGCATCACCTCCATCACGGCCATGGTCAGCGGCACGGACAGGAACAGGCCGACGGGGCCGAGGACCCATCCCCAGAACAGCAGCGACACGAGTATCAGGACGGATGAGATGCCGAGCTGGCGTCCGGTGAGACGGGGCTCCAGGACATTGCCGATGGCAAGATTGACGATCGTGTAGCCGAGCACGACCATGAGGGCCGTCGGGATATCGTTCTGGACGAGGGCCACCAGAACGGCCGGCACGGTCATGAGAATATTCCCGACCACCGGAATGAAATTGAGAAGAAACGCGGTCGTGGCTAAAGCCGCGGCGTAGTCGACGCCGATCATCCACAACCAGAGCCAAATGCAGACGGCGGTGGCGAGGCTCATGACGAGCTTGATCATCATGTAGCGGTTGATGGATTTGAGCAGCTTCTCCATGCGCCGCTCGATGTGATCGGTCGTGGAGAATGCGGACCTCAGCCGTTGCGGCATCGCGGACGCTTCCGCCAGCATGAACGCGACGATGAGCAGAACGAGCAGACCGTTGGTGACGACGCCGCTCGCATTGGTGAGCGCGGTGTAGACGAAGCGGCTCGCCGCTGCCGGGCTGATGAGATCGCGCAGGGCCTCGCGGGATTTGTCGATGCCCATGGTCTCGAGCCAGAGGCCGAGCTCGTCGGTCAGCAGCACGAGGCGCTCCTGATAGCGCGGGAGGCCGGTCTGCAAAGCCTCCAGCGCGCTCGTCGTGGTCAGCGCGATGAGGCTGCCGATGTCGAGAAGCACCAGCAGAATGATCAGAACGGCGAGATATTTCGGCAGGCCCTTCCGCCGCATCCATTGCAATGGAGGGACGGCGATGATCGTGATGAACAGAGCGAGCAGGATCGGCGCGAGTATGGGGGCGGCCCACCGCATGAAAGCCGCGACGATGCACGCGGCTGCCGCGACGATCAGAACCCTGGCCAGCGGAGAGAACCCAGCCTGCATGAGCATCGCCGGGCCTCAGTCACATTGCCGGAGCGATCGTGCGACGCGCACATGCATCAGACATTCCAGTGGTCGGCGCTTCACTCGGCGGCCAAGGCCGCGGGCTCTTCGATCTCGGCCGAGGGCGGCCAGGTCATCCTGAACAGAAGCCAAAGGGTCAGTCCGAGAACCATCAGCTCGGCAGCCAGGCTGATGACGAGCCACGTGAGGCTGATGGCATCGATGGCCGAGACCGAGTAGCCGGGATTGCTGGCAGGGTTCGGCGCGATGATCAGGCCCGATTGCGGATTGAGGATTAGGACGAACATCATGCGCCACGCTGCCGCGAGCAGCAGGAGCATCGAGAAGATGATGCCGAGCCAGCCGGCCCCGAAGCCGACCCAGAGGGTGGTGATCACGCTCGATCGGGATGGAAACCGTTCGGGATCGCGGAGCTGCCGTCCCACCTGCATGTATCGATAGAACCAGTAGGTGGTGAAGCCCATGATCAGGAAGCTGCCGAGGGAGATGTAGCTGCCGAAATCGACGCGCGTCATGCCGGGCTGAGCGGCGCGGCCGAAGAACAGCACGTATATGCCGAGCAGGAGCGGGGCCACGAGGAGAGCGAGCTGGACGTAGAGGCCGATCCGTCCGAGGGATGAAAACTGGTCGCCGAGATGCTGACGCCTCTTGGCCGACCAGTCCGTTTCAAGCTCATATGACATGTCGAAACCCCAGGCCTGTGGCGGCCGGCCTGTCATTCTCCGGCTTCAACAAGCGTTTCAGGCCGGGAGAAAAGCTAGGCTTCGATCTTTTCGCTGGCCATCCAGGAAAACCCCTGCCGCGAGGGGGGCATTGCCGGAGAGGGTGAGCCGTCGCGCGGACGGACGCCGATCGCTTTTGGAGCGGCGCTTCGAGATATGAGGGATGAGAAGCCTTCGGCTAGTCGGATGGGATGAAGCGGAGCGTGCCGGCACGGCGCGTCGGTTGGCCGGTGTCGTTCGTATGATTGACGCCATCCATGACGGGCACTTCGGCGAAATCGAACGGGCTCACGCCGTCGAGGCACGCGACGTTGACGGCATAGAGACTCTGGTCGGAGCGGCGCTGATGATGCGTGTAGATGCCGCAGCGCGAGCAGAAGAAGTGCTGCGCCGAGCCGGTGTGAAAGCGGTAGCTCGTCAGTACATCTTCGCCGTGCAGGAATTTGATGCCGCCCATCGCTGCCATCGCGACGACGGCGCCGCGCATCCGGCAGTAGGAGCAGGTGCAGCGGCGGATGGAATTGAAGCCGTCGCTGAGCGTGACCTCGAAACGCACCGCGCCGCAGTGGCACTGGCCAGACCGAACGGTCGCATCGCCCGACATGATGGCTCCTGTTCTGCGGGCTAGCGGCCGTTCTTGTACTTGCGGAGCGCGTCGCCGAAGGCTTCGAAGAGCGTTCGGTTGACCGTGTTGCTCTGCGCTTCGTATTCGGCATGCCACTGGACGCCGAGAGCGAAGCCCGGCGCATCGGCGATGCGGATTGCCTCGATGGTGCCGTCCTCGGCAATACCCTCGATGACGATGCGCGCGCCGGGATCGAGAATGCCCTGGCCGTGCAGCGAGTTCACGCGGATGGTCTCGCGGCCGAGAAGGGTCGCGAAGGTGCCGCCCGGTGTCAGCGTGACCTCGTGGCGCTCGGCGAAGACGACGGTCGGATCGGGATGGATCTCGCCGGTTTCGAGGCGCGGCATGCGGTGGTTGAGGCGCCCGGGAAGCTCGCGGATCTCGGGATGCAGCGAGCCGCCGAAGGCGACGTTCATCTCCTGGAAGCCGCGACAGATGCCGAAGATGGGCTTGCCGCGATCGATGCAGGCTTCGAGGAGCGCGAGGGCAATGGTGTCGCGGCGCTCGTCATAGGGCTCGTAGCCGGCGTGCGGGTCGGCGCGGTAGCGCGTCGGATGGACATTGGCGCGCGCGCCAGTCAGCAGGATGCCGTCGACGATTTCCAGGAGTGCACCGATATCGGTGATCTCGGGGGCGCCGGCGAACATGATCGGAAGTGCGCCCGCGACCTCGGCGACGGCGCGCAGATTGCGCTCGCCGACGAGCTGCGCCGCAAAGCGGTTCTCGACGAAGTGCGCGTTGCCGATTACGCCAACCACGGGCTTCATGGCCGATGGCTCCCCGCTGCGTCCTGCGTCATCGCCCCGTTCTCAGATCGCGGAAGGCCTCGTCGAGCCGGCCGAGAGCCTCATCGAGGATCGGGCGCGGCGTCGCGAAGTTGAAGCGCAGCCGCGTTGCGCCGCCGGGGCCGAACTGCTCGCCGGGACTGGCGAATATGCGCGCATGCCCCTTGATGCGGCGGCTGACCTCCTCGGGTGCGAGGCCGGTGCCGGCAAAGTCGATCCACGAGAGATAGGTCGCGTCGAGCTTCATGGCGCGCGCACCGGGGGCTGCGGCCTCGATGCGGGCGTGGAGCAGGTCGCGGTTCCTGGCGAGATAGGGGATGAGCGCGTCGAGCCAGGCGTCGCCCGTGCGCCAGGCGGCCTCGGTCGCGACCATGCCGAACAGGTTGTACGAGGAGAGACCGGCGGCGGCGATGCGCGCGTCGATGCGCTTCTTGAAGTCGGCGTTCGAGGTGAAGCACGCGCCGACGTGGGCGCCGGCGAGATTGAAGGTCTTGGTCGCGGCGGCGCAGGTGATGAGGCGGTCGGCGATCTCGGGCGCGGCTGTCAGCGTCGGCGTGTGGCGGGCGCCGGGGAAGACGAGGTCGCAGTGGATCTCGTCGGAGACGAGAATGAGATTGCGGCTCGCGCAGAACGAGGCGAGGGCCTGCAGCTCGGCCGGCGACCAGACGGTGCCGCCCGGATTGTGCGGGCTGCAGAGGAAGACGATCTTCGTGCGCGGGGTCAGCTTGGCGCCGAGCGCCTCGAGATCCATGGCATAGCGGCCGTTGGCATCGACGAGGTCGGCATCGAGAATGCGGCGCTGGTTGGCGACGATGATGCGGCGGAAGGCGTGATAGACGGGCGGGAAGACGACGACCTCGTCGCCGGGCTCGGTGAGCGCCTGCAGGATGAGGCCGAGGCCGGAGACGATGCCGGGCGTCGGGCTGACCCAGGCCGGATCGACCTTCAGGCCGTGGCGGCGCGCCATCCAGCCGGCGAGGGCCTCGGCCCAGGAGCCGGTGTCGGCGTAGTAGCCGAAGGTTCCGCGCTCGACCTCGGCGGCAAGGGCCGCGGCGACGCCGGGAGGACCTGCGAAGTCCATGTCGGCGACCCACATGGGGAGGGCATCGGGCGACGTGATTCCGGAGAGCTTGGCGATGTTGTCCCATTTGGACGAGTGCGTGCCGCGGCGCTGAATGACGCGGTCGAAGTCGAACATGATGCGGCAGCTCCTCGGGCGGAAAGGGGGAACGCCTAGTGATGCGGGGCGCCGGGAATATGGTCAAGCTTGAGAAGCGCGCCACGGCCATGCGGGAGCCGCAAGGAGGGCCCGTTGGCATTTCGATGGCCGTCATTCGGTCGGCGCGTGCGGCAAATCCGCGCTCGGATCACATCATTGCCACATTGAAATATTGAAGTAGTTGTGTCCAGGCCACGGGAAATCAATGCAACGCGGCCGGACGGGTGGAGGGAACACAAGTCAAGGGGGTGCAGTGTGCGTGCACTGTTCGTAGGGGCGGCGTCTCTTCTTATCAGCGGGTTGCTCGGTTCGGCTCCCATTCTTGCTCAACAGCAAGCGGCCCCGATCGTGCTGGCGCAGGCGCAGGGCAAGGGCGTCCCGAGGCGCGCGCTGCCGGTGCCGCCGAAGCCTGTCTCGGTCGACGAGAACGAGCGCGCGGCGCTGATCAACAACTGGACGATCGGTCTGGCGGGCGGGTTGCTCGAGGGGACGTTCTCGCGCTACGCGGCGGACCTCGGCAAGGCGCTCGACGACGGCGACAACATGCGCGTGTTGCCGATCGTCACCTATGGCGCGGTCGGCAATGTCAGCGATCTCATCTATCTGAAGGGCATCGACTTCGCGATTACGTACGCGGACGTGCTCGATCACTACAAGAACGTGCTGAAGACGCCGAACATCGAGGCCCGCGTGAACTACGTGATGCCGATGTTCCAGGGCGAGCTGCACATCCTGGTGCGGCCGGAGATCAAGTCGCTCGCGGATCTCGAGGGCAAGAAGTTCAACTTCAATACGGTCGGCAGTGCTGCGAACTACACCGGCGGCATCGTGTTCGACCGTCTCGGCATCAAGGTCGAGCGGCTGTTCCTCAACAACAGCGTCGCCCTCGAGGAGATGCGCAAGGGCGAGATCGCCGGGCTCGTGCACGTAGTCGGCAAGCCGAACTCGCTGTTCACGAACATCAAGCCGTCCGACGGCTTTCATTTCCTGCCCATGGAGTTCAGCGAGAAGTTCGAGGACTATTACGTCCCGGCGGAGCTGACGAACGCGGATTATCCGACGCTCGTTGCGAAGGGCGAGCCGGTGTCGACGATTTCCGTGACGGCGCTGCTCGCGGTGTTCAACTGGAACCCGAATACGAATTTCGACCGGTATCGGCGGTGCGTGCGCTTCATCGAATACCTCTTCGAGCGCTTCGATACGCTGCGCAAGCCGCCCTATCAGCCGAAGTGGAAGGAAATGAACATCGCCGGCACAATTCCGGGCTGGCGCCGGTTCCCGCCCGCGCAGGAGCTGATCGACAAGGCCATGGCGCCGACCGCAAGCGTCGATAGGTCTTTCGCGCGGGCGCAGGCGGCAAAGGCGGCACCGCTCGATCCTGCCGAGCAGGACCGGCTGTTCCGCCAGTTCCTCGAGTGGAGCAAGCAGAGACGCTAGCATTCTGGAAGCTCGGCCCTATCTCGCGGCAGTCGCGGAGGGCGGGCTTCTCAAACGGGGTAGCTGTCGTAAGCAGGGCCGCAAGAAGCCCGAACGACGGTCTGGAACATCAAGGGGAGGAGGCGAGCGTTGCGTACGCAGCAACAACGCCTGTTCGGGTATCGCCGGGGCGTGCTCAAGAAATGGGGCGCGCGCGCCCGCCCGATGGCGCGTCGCCGATTGGCATTGGTGGCGCTCGCAGCCGCGATGATGTTCGCGCGGGATGCACAGCTCTGGGTTCTGCCCGGGCATGCACAGGCGCAGCAGCAGACCTTCTTCCTCAATGTCGCGCCCGTCATGCTGGCGGAGCCGGCATCGAGGAGCCCGCTGCCGATCCAGGTCGGTCCGCAGGACAACCTCATCCGCAACAGCTTCGTGCGCATTCGCGGACTGCCGCCGGCGGCGACGTTGACCGAGGGGCACGCGATCAGCGCGGGCGCATGGGCCATTCCGCTCGCCGGGCTCGCGAGCCTCGGCATCGTGCTGCCGGTCGGGCTTCAACAGGGCCGGTGGGACGTCGTCGTGTCGCTGGTGACGATCGAAGGCAAGGTGCTGACGGAGGCGAAGACGGCGCTGGTCGTCGGGCCGGTGCAGCTCATTGCGCCGAGCCAGCCGCAGCAGGCACAGCCGAAGCAGGCGCCGAGCGTCGTCGCGGCGCTGGCCGCCCGTCCGCTGGACCCGCTGCCGCGGCCGGAGCCGCATCTGCAGCCGCAAGTGCAGCCATCGTTGCAGGCACCGGCGCAGCCCGAGCCGAACGCGGATCTCGAACGCGCGAACGGCCTCTATGCCAAGGGCAGGGAGCTGCTGGCGCGCGGCAACATCCAGCCGGCGCGCGCGCTGTTCCGCCATGCCGCCGAGGCAGGACACGCGGAGAGCGCGCTTGCGCTCGGCGGGACATACGATCCGCAGGAGCTGGCGAAGATCAAGGTCATCGGCCTGCAGCCCGATGTTGCCATGGCGCGGCGCTGGTACACGAGGGCGCGCGAGCTCGGTGCCGCGGAGGCAGGCGCGCGTCTGTCGCGTCTCGGGAACTGATGGACGTCAGCCGCGTGCGATCTGCCAGCGCGCGAAGCCGTTGGCTCTGAGCTCGCAGGCGGGGCAGGTTCCGCAGCCGTAACCCCATGGATGGCGCGTCGTGCGCTCGCCGAGATAGCACGAGTGCGTGTGCTCGATGAGGATGTCGACGAGCGGCGCGCCGCCGAGGCTTTCGGCGAGCGCCCATGTGCCGGCCTTGTCGATGTACATGAGCGGGGTGTCGATTGCGAGCGGGCGGTCGAGGCCCATCGAAAGGGCGCGGGCGAGCGTCTGCAGCGTGTCGTTGCGGCAGTCCGGATAGCCGGAGTAGTCCGTCTCGCACATGCCGCCGACGAGGGTGGCGATGCCGCGGCGGTAGGCGAGCGCGGCGGCATACGTGAAGAAGAGCAGATTGCGCCCCGGCACGAACGTGCTCGGGAGACCCGAGGCGGTCATCTCGATGGCGATGTCGCGCGTGAGGCTCGTCTCGCTGATCTGCGCGAGCGTCGGCAGCGAGAGCATGTGATCCTCGCGGAGGCGCACGGCCCAATCGGGAAACTGCTGTCTGAGCGCAGCGATGACCTTGGCGCGCTGATCGAGCTCGACGCGATGGCGCTGGCCGTAGTCGAAGCCGATGGTCTCGACGCGATCGTAGCGGGTGAGCGCGGAGGCGAGGCAGACGGTCGAGTCCTGCCCGCCGGAGAACAGAACGAGAGCTGCGCGCTGAGTAGAATCCGGCAATCGAGCCTCCACGGAAAAGCTCGCAGAGGACTAAGCCGGGGCGCGGCGCCGATCAACACCCGAGACGAAGCAGGCCCCGGCGGGGGCCGGGGCCTGCAGGAACGCACGGGGTTGAGCGCCGTGACTTAATTCGGGGTCGACGGCGCAGCGGGTGCCGGCGTAGTCGAGGGAGCCGGCGTCGGTGTCGGAGCCGTGCGCTCGATGGTGGTCTGGGGCTGCGGCTGAGTGCCGTCCGGCGTGTTTCCAATTCCGATGAAAAGCATGCCGAGGATCGCGAGAAGCGCAGCAATACCAAGGATTACACCCCAACCGCTGGCGTCGTAGTTCGAGGGCGCGCGGTCGATATAGTCCTGGTATTCATGCGGCGTATGCCGATCATGATCTACTGCCATAGCTCATCTCCTATCCATTGCTTTTTGTGCAGGGAAAACGCGCGGGCCAAACCTGGGTTCCGGCCCCATGATCTTCGGGGTTATTGCGGGCCTGCTGGCCGTGGTGGCCTGGTTTGAGTAGGCTCGCGAAAAGCGAGCCACACGGATGGTTTGCGAAACACGCTGGGAGGCGTACCGATCATGTCGACACCTGAACTCGAGCGGCTCAAGAGCCTGCGCATGCCGTTCGCCGATCTGCTCGGCATCGAGCTTGTCGCGGCGACACACGATGTGGTCAGGGCGAAGCTCGTCGTGCGGCCGGAAGTGTGCACGCGGCCGGCGACGATCCATGGCGGCGCGATCATGGCCTTTGCCGATACGCTCGGTGCGGCGGGGACAGTGGTCAATCTGCCCGAGGGGCACGGGACGACGACGATCGAATCGAAGACCAATTTCATCTCCGGCGCGCCGGTCGGGACGACGATCATCGGCGAGGCGACGCCGATCCATCGCGGACGGCGCACGCAGGTGTGGCAGACGAAGATCACGCGCGAAAGCGACGGCGGTCTCGTCGCGCTCATCACGCAGACGCAGATGGTGCTCGTGCGATGATCGAGAAATTCGCCGGTGCCATCGGCAGGCTAGTGAGCGAATTTCTCGATCTGAATCGCACGAGAAGGAATTCTTCCCAGTGTCCCTTATAATTCCGAAGTTCGCTCTCGTGCCAGCACCGCGCAGTGGCGAACTTCGGAATTGGGACACTGGAGCCCAGAACGCCAAAAGCGTGACAGCGCAGGAATTCACGCTTTAAAAAAGGTCCGGAATGTCGAAAGCCCTTGAAGGGCGAGGAGAGGAAACATGTTCGATCTGAAGGGTAAGGTCGCGCTCGTGACGGGCGGGAATGGCGGCATCGGGCTCGGCATGGCGGAAGGTCTCGCCGGGGCGGGCGCGGACATCGTCATTGCGGCGCGCAAGGCGGAGAAGTCCAAGGCGGCCGCGGCGGCGCTGGCGAAACGCGGCGTGCGCACGGCGGTCGTCGAGGTGAACGTTTCGGACGAGGCATCGTGCCGCGCGATGGTCGCGGCGGCGGCGAAGCAGATGGGCCGCATCGACATCCTCGTGAACAATGCGGGCATCAACATCAGGAAGCCGCCGGAGACGTATTCCGTCAGCGAGTGGCGCGAGATCCTGTCGATCAATCTCGACGGCGCCTTCTATTGCTCGCAGGCCGTCTATCCGGAGATGAAGAAGGCGGGCGGCGGCAAGATCATCAATATCGGCTCGATGATGTCGATATTCGGCGCGCCGCTGACGACGGCCTATGCGGCGTCGAAAGGCGGCATCGTGCAGATGACGCGCGCGCTCGCGACGGCGTGGGCGAAGGACAATATTCAGGTGAACTCGATCCTGCCGGGCTGGATCGATACCGAGCTTACGCAGCGGGCGCGTGTCGATATCGAAGGGCTGAACGAGAACGTTCTGTCGCGCACGCCGGCCGGACGCTGGGGCAAGCCCGAGGACTTCGCGGGGATCGCGGTGTTCCTCGCGTCTCAGGCGTCGGACTTCGTGACCGGCACGGCGATCCCGGTGTGCGGCGGGTTCTCGGTGCGCGGTTGATCGGGGCGAGGCTAGGAGGGGGATTGCAGAACATCGGCGGTAGGGATTCCTCCCTACCGTAGGGGTTCCCCCCACCCCTAACCCCTCCCCGCCTTCGGCGCTGGGGGAGGGGGACTGCGATGCCATTTGTGCGAACGGACTCTAATTCCCGCCAACGGGGGAGGTTAAGGTCGATCAGCTTTCGCGCGGCGGTGGCTCCTGGCCGCCGGCATCCACATCCTCCGCGTCGGAGCGGTCGGGCGAAGTCTTGCCAGACTTGCCGGCACGCTCCTCGATCGCGCGATTGAGGAGCGTGCGCAGGCCATCGAGGTCGCGCAGATGGATGTCGTGCTGATTGTACGGGATCTCGACGCCGGCTTCCCTGAAGGCCTTCATGATCGCGATGCGCAGATCGGATTGCACGCCGCCCGCGCGCGATCCGTCCGCCACGAAGAACCACATGAAGAAATCGAGCGAGTTGGCGCCGAAGTTGTCGAACACGGCACCGGGCGCCGGCTCGGTCAGGATCTGCGGATGTGCTTTCGCGCATGAGACGAGGATCGCGAGCACCTGCTCGGGGTCGGCATTGTAGCTCGCGCCGACGCGGATCGTGCCGCGGCCGATCAGGCTGCGATGGGTCTTGTTCATGACCCGGCCGGTGATCAGCTCGGAGTTCGGAATGATGAGGCGGCTGCGATCGGCAGTCTCGATCTCGGTCGAGCGCACGCTGATGCGGCGGACATGACCCTCCTCGGTACCGACGACAATGCGGTCGCCGATCTTGACGGGCCGCTCGACGAGTACGATCAGGCCGGAGACGAAGTTGTTGACGATCGACTGGAGGCCGAAGCCGATGCCGACGGACAGCGCACCGGCGACGATGGCGATGTTCGTGATGTCGAGGCCCGCGTAGGAGATCGCGAGGATCGCCGAGAGCACGATGCAGCCGTAGCCGAGGGTGGTCTCGATCGAATTGCTGATGCCGGCCTCGACGCGGCGCGGCTCGAGGACGCGCTCGCGCAGCCAGCGCTGGAAGACGCGCGTCGCAAAGAGCAGCGCGATGAAGAGCAGGACGCCGAAGAGGATGCGCGCCGGCGACACGCGGAGCTGGCCGATCTCGAAACCGAAGAAGGCGCGGGCGAACCAGTCGCGAATGTCGGCCGCGGTGAAGCCCCACTGCACGAGGATGAGCGGGACCGCGATCATCAGCAGGATGATGGTGAGCAGGACTTCCGCGAGCCAGGCGAGCTCGTTGAGGCGCGATGGCGCGACGCCGAGCCGCGTGGTCAATGTGCGGCCGATGGGGTTGGCGGGATCGTCGATGGTGCGCGCGAGCGAGCGGATGGTGAGGTAGATCAGGCCGGCGACAACGGCAACGGTGCCGGTGAGCACGAGCTGCTGGGCAATGAAGCGGCCGAGCGCGAGATAGCCGAGCAGCGTCGTCGCCAGGATGGCGATGGTGACGGCCCAGAGCGGCAGCTTGATCCACCATGGCGTGAGGCGGGTCCGCACCGGGACCATGACGGTGCCTTCCGCGGTCGTCACGGGCGGGCTGGTGAAGGGCGTGAGCAGAAGTCCGGTCAACAGGGCGCCGTAGAGGAGGCTCGCGCCGAATGTCCTGACCACGGTGAGCGAGAGAGGCGCGACGACGACGCGGCCGATCTCGGCGAGTGCGAGGTCGACGGCGTAGACGATCACGATGCCGACCAGATACCAGCTCACGCGCGCGGCCGCTTCGTCGGTGAGATCGACGAGACGCAGCTCGGGATCGCGCGGCGACAGCACGGCGCGGATCAGCGTGCCGACGACGATCGCGAGCAGGGCGGCGAAAATCGTCGACAGGAGGATCTGGGCCCCGGGTCCTTTGTTGAGGCCGAGCATGTGCAGGCCGCCGACGACGATGAGCAGGCCGGCCGCGGAGGGCAGCATGCGAGCGGGCGCGAGCCACGCGATCTTCTGTGCGCGCTGGATGAAGCTGCGGCCGCCGGGCGGCGGAGAGTTGGCCATCCGCTCCACGCGGCGCACCACCATGCCGAGGCCGATCCACGCGAGGATCGCGACCAGGACGATGACGGCGAGCGTCGGCAGCGACGTGATCGCCGTGTCGTACCAGTCCGTCGCGAGGTAGGAGCCGAATCCGGCCGCGGCCGGCAGATCGCGCGCCGCACGGTTCCAGTGGAACGGGAGCAGGGGGCTTTGCGTGCGCTCGAAGAGATTGCGCGTGAAGAGCGACTGGCGCAGCACGGTGATGCGGGAGATCAGCTCGCGCGCGCGCACATCGGTCAGATCGAGGGTCTTCAAGGCACCGTCGAAGCTGGACACGACGGTTCCGAGGCGCTCACGCTCGGCGGCGATCGCGGGGGCTTCGGGCGGTGCATCTTTTGCCGGAACGGGGCCGAGGCTCTCGATCTGGCGCCGTGCGGCAGCCAGCAGCGGGCGGATCTGCTCGGCGATCTTCGAGGTTTCGGCCTGGGTCTGGTCGATCTCGCCGCGCAGCCGGGAGAGATCAGCGTCGGAATCGCGCAGGCGCTCGAGGGATTTTTCGGCGGTGTCGATGGAGGCCGAAAGGCGGGTGACCTGTTCGGCAATCTGCGGCGGGACTTCGCTGACGGGCGCGGGCTTCGGCTCGGCGGCGGGTGCGGCGGACGGTGCGGCTTCCTGGGCAGCGGGCGGCTGAGCTGGCGTTTGGGCCGGAGTCTGGACAGGAGTCTGGACAGGCGCCTGCGATGGTTGAGCCGGCGGCTGAGCCTGCTGGGCCATGGCCGATGCGGCGGCGAACATGAGCACCGCGACGAAGGCCGCAATCCAGGTCCGGCCATTAGGCCGGCCATTAGGAATGGGGGGCGTTGATGTCATTACCTTCCTGTCCCCGGAACTGTGCACGGCCCTGCCATGCTGCGCCGGCTTCGCGACGCCTCCTCGTCGAGTGGCTTCAGATAGCACACGAGCGGCGCCGGCGGGGGGGGGCAGGCGCTCCCGCTCAACCCGTCGCCCCTTCGGCGGTGCCGGCGGAGGCCGTGCCGAGCGTGCGCGGCGCCCGCGTGAACACAGGCTGGGCCGGCAGGGCCGGCGGCGCGTCGGGGGCTTCCGCTTCGACCGCATCGCTCGGTGCGAGAACCGGGCGCGCGGGTATGCCGGTCTCGATCACGACATCCACCGGGCCGCCGGTCATGATGAGGTGCTCGATGTTGTCACGGCGCACGAGCACGAGCCGGCGGCGCCCGTCGACATTGGCATGGTCGACGACGGCGAGGCGCGGGACCTGCCGCGGCCCGAAGAACGCGATGCGGGGCGGCGTGCCGTTGATGTAGGCGCGCGCGATCCAGACCGCTCCGACGACGATCGCCGCCACGGACACGCTCACCAGCGCGTACCAAATGAAATTCGCCATTCCCCTGCCGCGGCCGCGACCGCGCTCCCTTGACGAACCGGCTCACATAACGCCGCCATGTCTATCAGCGAACTGGCGCCAGTCCACCGCCGCTTACCCTGGCATGAACAGGGATTGTGGACAGGATGGGGCACGCGATGCGCGCACGCCACAGCAGCCGCAGCGGTAGCGCCATCCGGAAATCTTGTCCCATGTACGAAACGTCGCGCCCTCAGGGCGGAATCCGCGCCAGAACGCAGGCGGCGCTTCAGATCATCTTAACTCCGCTCGTTGCCTTCTGGCCGTACGAGAGGCGCGCCTGGCAAACCTGTCTTGTGTCGCTTTTGATTCCGGCAGCGAGATCCAAGCGGGCTTCGGAATTCGGGACACCGGCGCTATGTTTTATTTCAGGGGGATACCGGCATTGCTGCACGACCTTCGGCTAGTGTCCCGATTCCGAAGTTCGCCCCACCTCGATGCTTGGCGTCCCGAGCGAACTTCGGAATCATAAGGGACACTAGAATCATAGCCTTGCTCGTGTGATTCAGATCGAGAAATTCGCTCGGCACTATGCGGCGGGAACTGGCGAATTTCCCGATCATCACACGAGTGCCCGCGCCCTTGTTTCGCCGAATCAGCTACGGTGGCCCGCCATGTCGGGTCTCCAAGAGAAACGCAGCGAGTTCGCACTGATGGGCACGCCTTCCCGCGGCGGCGTCATACTGGCAGCGACGTTGACGCTGGCGGCGGCGCTGATGCTCGGCGTCGTGGCCATATGGTCGGCGCGCGCGACCGGCCCGATCGTGCTCGGATTTCTTTCGCTGCTGGCGGTGATCGGCGTTTTCTTCCTGTTCGGCACGGCGGCGGGGCTCGTACGGCTGAATGTCGAGGACGAGCGCGGGGATCTCAACGAGCGCGCGGCGGAGGGGCTCGATTTCGGGTTCCTCGTGACCGATGCGGCGGGGCGGACTCTGAAAGCCAACCGCGCCTTCCGCCGCATTGTCGGCGAGCATCCTTCGGGCGAGCCTCGCGCGCTCGAGGAAGCCTTCTCCGGCGAGCCCGAGGCGGGACAATGTCTCTTCCGGCTGCTGCGCGCAGTCGAGCGCGGCGAGGCGCGGCAGGAGGAATTCCGCATTCGCGGCCATGACGGGCGCTCGCGCGCCTCGCGCTGGCTGCGGGTGACCGTCCGGCCGATCCCGGCGGCGCTCGGGGGCGGCGAAGGCCAGCCGCGCACGCTATGGCAGGTCGCGGACATCACGCAGGAGCACGCGCGCGTCGCCGAGACGCTGCACGGCCTCGAGGCGCGGCTCGCCTATTATGACGGCCTGCCGCTCGGCGTGATGGAGCTTGCGCCGGACGGCCGCATCACCGAGATCAACCGCACGATCGCCGACTGGATCCATCGCGATCCGGCAGCCGGCGGTCTGCACGATCTGCGCGCGGCGAACCTGTTCTCGTCAGGTGCCGAGGCGGCGATCCGCGCGGCAGTTGCTTCGTCCGGCGGACAGTGGGTCAGCGTCGAGACCGAGCTGGTGCCGAGCCCGGGCGTGTTCGTGCCCGTCGAGGTCATCGCCGTGCCGCCGGTCGATCCGACGCTGCGGGATGCGGTGCAGCTCCTGGTGCTGCAACGGCGTGCGCGGGTGGGCGCCGAGGGGGGCGCGCTGCGCAAGAACGGCGATCTCGCGCGCTTCCTCAATGCGGCGCCGTTCGGCATGGCGACGATTGCGGCGGACGGCCGCATTCTCAATGCGAATGCGACGTTCGGCCAGCTCTTCCATACGAACAATGCCGGCGCGCTCGGGACGACGGCGGACATGGTGGCGCGGATCGGCGATGCGGATGCGCGGACGGCGCTGAAGCGCGCTGTCGAGCACGTGGTGAAGGGGCGTTCGTCCGCTGAGCCCGTCGAAGTGACGCTCGACGCCGAGAACGAGTTCACGCGGCGGCTGTATTTCAGCCCGGTCCTGTCCGGCGACGGCGAGGCGGCGGCGGTCATCTACGTCATCGACGCGACCGAGCAGAAGGCGCTGGAGCTCAAGTACGCGCAGAGCACGAAGATGGAGGCCGTCGGCAAACTCGCGGGCGGCATCGCGCACGACTTCAACAACGTGCTGACGGCGATTATCGGCTTCTCGGACCTGCTGCTGCAGACGCATCGGCCGACGGATGCCGCCTACAAGGACATCATGAACATCAAGCAGAATGCCAACCGTGCCGCGGGCATGGTGCGGCAGCTGCTTGCGTTCTCGCGCCGCCAGACGCTCATGCCGGAGGTGCTGGAGCTCGGCGATGTCATCAGCGATACGAGCACGGCGCTGCTGCGCAAGCTCATCGGCGAGACCGTGCAGCTCGAAATGCGGCACGGGCGCGATCTGTGGCTCGTGAAGGCGGACCGCTCGCAGCTCGATCAGATCCTGCTCAATCTGGCGGTCAACGCCAAGGATGCCATGCCGAACGGCGGGCGCATCGTGATCTCGACGCGCAATGTGAGCGAGGCCGAGACGCGGAACATGCGTCAGCAGGGCATGGTGCCCGGCGAGTACGTGGAGCTTGCCGTCGCCGATACCGGCCACGGTATGACGCCGGAGATCATGGCGAAGATCTTCGAGCCGTTCTTCTCGACGAAGGAAGTGGGCAAGGGCACGGGGCTGGGCTTGTCGACGGTGTACGGCATCGTCAAGCAGACGGGCGGCTTCATTTTCTGTGACAGCGCGCCGGGACAGGGGACGACATTCAGCATCCTGCTGCCGCGCTATGTGAAGACGGAAGCGGACAAGGCGGCCGAGCAGAAGCCGGCGAAGAAGGAGAAGGCGCGCGATCTCACGGGCAGCGGGCGCGTGCTGCTCGTCGAGGACGAGGATTCCGTGCGCAGTTTCGCGATCCGCGCGCTGAAGCGTCAGGGTTACGACGTGATCGAGGCGACGTCGGGTGCGGAGGGGCTGGAGAAGTTCGAGGAGGTCGGCGGGCAGGTGGATCTCGTCGTGAGCGACGTGGTGATGCCCGAGATGGACGGGCCGACCATGCTCAACGAGCTGCGCAAGCAGCGGCCCGACATCAAGATCATTTTCATGTCCGGCTATCCCGACGATGCCTTCAAGCGGAATTTGAACCCGGGCGAGACCTTCGCGTTTCTCGCCAAACCCTTCACGCTGCCCCAGCTCGCCGCCAAGGTGAAAGAGGAGTTGGAGAGGTAAGAATATCCCCTCTCCCCGCGCTTGCGGGGAGAGGGTGAGGGTGAGGGGCGGCCGCTTGTTCCGACGTTGAGTTTGCCGCCGCCCCTCATCCCGGCCTTCTCCCCCTGAAGGACGGGGAGAAGGGGAAGGGGAGGCACTTCGATGCCTTCGGAGTAGAGAACGAGATGCCAAAGGTCTACCTGCTGAGTGAGGCCGATCGAGGTAAAGATCCCTGGGACAATGGGCCTGTCGAGTGCCTTGTCGAGCCTGTGGACTGGTCGGCGGAGTTCGAGGCGTGGTATGCCGATGAAAACTACGTGCTGATCGACAATGACGGCTGCTCCTATCGTTTGGTTTGGAGCGATCAAGGCGGCTTCTCGATCAGGTCCGAGCGCCAGTCTGAAGAAATGAAGTCTTTGTTCTATACGTGGCTCCGAATCTGGATAGCCGCGCTGAAGCCCGGACTGCGAGATAAGTTGCGGCTTTCGCCGAGTGATTGGACGGATGCGGAGCTGGAAGGCCTGATCAAGGATCGAAGTCGCGCGCACCAGTTGATTGGATAGTCGGCAAACGCAAACGTCGGCGCAAGCTCCCGCCCCTCATCCCGGCCTTCTCCCCGTAAGAACGGGGAGAAGGGGAAGTGTGGCATTGAATTCACGAGTGCGAAGGATCGGCTGGAGCGGCGGCTTATAGATGACGAAGCCAGATCTCGAGTTCGATGAATTTGCCGCCAGCGTCCGGCGTATCACAGGCCTTCGGGTACCACTGCTCCCCGAGACGGATCTTGTGCACGATATAGGCCTTGCAGGAGCGGACGGCGAACAGCTGATCGATGGCCTAAAGAACCAATATGGCTTGAAGTTCACGGATGACGAAGTTCTCCAGCATTTTGGGGAGGAAAGAGCACTGACGCCTTGGGCTCTTTGGCTATGGCTTGTTGGGCGCATGACACCATTGAAGCCACTTAGGATGATCGACTTGTATCAAAGAGTTTCCAGCTGACGGAACAAGCTCCCGCCCCTCATCCCGGCCTTCTCCCCGTGAAGGACGGGGAGAAGGGGAAGAGAAGTGGCGCTTCCACACGGCGAGTACGGGGAGAAGGGGAAGTGGCGCTCTAACCCGTCCCCCGCTCCACCAGCCCCACGATGTCGCTCATGATGGCGTTGAGTTCGAAATTGCGGGGCGTGTAGACACCCGCAACGCCCAAGCCCCTCAGCAGCTCTGCATCCTCGGGCGGGATGATGCCGCCGATGACGACGGGAATGTCGCCCGCGCCCTCGCTCTTCATGCGCTCCAGAACGTCGCGCACGAGAGGCACGTGGCTGCCTGAGAGGATCGACAAGCCGACGACGTGGGCGCTTTCCTCGATCGCCGCGCGGACGATCTGCGCGGGCGTCAGGCGAATGCCCTCGTAGACAACCTCCATGCCGCAGTCGCGGGCGCGGACGGCAATCTGCTCGGCGCCGTTGGAGTGGCCGTCGAGGCCGGGCTTGCCGATCAGCAGCTTGATGCGGCGGCCGAGACGGTCGGAGACATCGTCCACGCGGCGGCGGACGGCTTCGACATCGCCGGCCGTGGCGGCCGCAACCTTGCCGACGCCGGTCGGGGCGCGGTACTCGCCGAACACGCGCCTGAGCGTTGCGCCCCATTCGCCGGTGGTTACGCCGGCCTTGGCGCACGCGATCGAGGCTTCCATGATGTTGGCGCCGGAGCGCGCGTCCTGCTCGAGGGCGGCGAGAGCCTTCATGCAGGTGTCGTCGTCGCGCTGCGCGCGCCATGCCTGGAGGCGCTCGATCTGGTCGGCCTCGACACCCTCCTCGACGGTGAGGATCGCGCCCGTGCCGGCGGAAAGCGGTGAGGGCTCGGACTCGCCCCAGCGGTTCACGCCGACGACGATCTGCTCGCCGGCCTCGATGCGGGCGACGCGGGCGGTGTTCGACTCGACGAGCGAGCGCTTCATGTAGTCGATGGCAGCGACAGCGCCGCCCATTTCCTCGATGCGGCGCAGCTCGGCAAGCGCCTCTTCCTTCAGCTCGGCAACCTTGCGCGCGATCTCCGTCGAGCCGTCGAAGATGTCGCCGAATTCGAGGAGGTCGGTCTCGTAGGCGAGAATCTGCTGCGTGCGTAGTGACCACTGCTGATCCCAGGGACGAGGCAGGCCCATGGCCTCGTTCCACGCGGGGAGCTGCACGGCGCGGGCGCGCGCGTTCTTCGAGAGCGTCACGGCGAGCATCTCGAGCAGAATGCGCGGGACGTTGTTCTCCGGCTGCTGCTCGGTGAGACCGAGCGAGTTCACCTGCACGCCATAGCGGAAGCGGCGGTTCTTGATGTCCTTGACGCCGTAGCGCGTGGCGGTCAGGTCATCCCACAGCTCGGTGAAGGCGCGCATCTTGCAGATCTCGGTGATGAACCGGAGACCCGCATTCACGAAGAAGGAAATGCGCCCGACGACCGTGCCGAATTCATCGTCCGGCACGGCGCCGGATTTCTTCACGGTGTCGAGAACGGCAATGGCGGTCGCGAGCGCGAAGGCCAGCTCCTGCACGGGCGTCGCGCCTGCTTCCTGCAGATGGTACGAGCAGATATTGGTGGGGTTCCAGCGCGGTACTTCGCGATAGGTGTACGTGATCGTGTCGCGGATGAGCCTGAGCGACGGCTCGGGCGGGAAGACGTACGTGCCGCGCGAGAGATATTCCTTGATGATGTCGTTCTGGATGGTGCCGGTGAGGCTCGTGCGGGGTGCGCCCTGCTCGTCGGCGACGGCGACGTACAACGCGAGCAGCCAGGCGGCCGTGGCGTTGATGGTCATGGACGTGTTCATGCGGTCGAGCGGGATGCCGTCGAGCAGCGTGCGCATGTCGCCGATGTGTGAGATCGGCACGCCGACCTTGCCGACCTCGCCGCGCGCGAGAATGTGGTCGCTGTCGTAGCCGGTCTGGGTCGGGAGATCGAAAGCGATGGAAAGGCCGGTCTGGCCCTTGGCGAGGTTGGTCTTGTAGAGCGCGTTCGATTTGGCCGCGGTCGAATGGCCGGAGTACGTGCGGAAGATCCAGGGCTGCTCGGTCTTCGAGGGCTTCTGCATGAAAGGTGTCCCGGATTAGCATCTGGGGGCGCTCGGTCGGTCCGTTCGCAGAGTAGCTGAGGGTCATATTGCAGCGCAACAGAGACCTTTGGCCGATTTCGCGCCTGCGAATAGCCCGTGCGGGAGCAGCTGCCCTGCAAATTGGTGAACCGCCTTGCAATCGCTCCAAGGGCCACTCAATATACCTGTGATGCCGAGGGGCGCCGGTGGAAGCCGGCTGAGATCGCTCTGGCCTCAAGCAGCGCAGCCTGCTTCGAGCCACCGGGCGAGCACCCTTTGAACCTGATCCGGATCATGCCGGCGAAGGGACGGAAAAAATGGAAAACTCCACCTATCTCGCAAGACTTATCGGGCCGGTGCTGGCAATTGTCGGTCTCGGCTTTCTCGTCCGCCATGCCGAGTTCGTCGGCGTGTTTCAGGACGTCGCCCGCAATCCGGCGCTGATTTTCGCCATGTGCGTGCTGGGGCTGCTCGGCGGCGTGGCGCTCGTCCTTGCCCATAACGTCTGGGCGATGGATTGGCGGGTGATCATCACGCTGCTTGGCTGGGCCTCGGCAATCGAGTCGGCCGTCTGGCTGATCGTGCCCAATACAACGCTCATCAACCTCGTCCTGCCGCTGCTCACGCCGACGCTCGTCGTTTCCTACGGCGTGTTCGTGCTGGTGCTCGGCGGCATCCTTTCCACTTTCGGCTATCTGGCCCCGCAACAGGGAGCGGGCCACTCAGGGAGAACTCGATGAACAAGATCACGCGCAAGAAGGACCTGATGGTTCCGGAAGTGACGACGGGCGCCATCGCCGGCTCGGCGAAAGTGTACGACGCGCCCGAGGGCATGGCGGACGTGCGCGTGCCGTTCCGCGAGATCGCGCTGACGGAAGCGGCGGGCGAGCCGCCGTTCCGCGTGTACGACAGCTCGGGGCCGTACACGGATGCGAATTTCAAGATCGATGTCGAGAAGGGCCTGCCCCGGCACCGCGAGGCGTGGGTCCGCGAGCGCGGCGGCGTCGAGCAGTATGACGGGCGCGAGATCAAGCCCGAGGACAACGGCAATGTCACGGGCAAACATCTGGCGCGCGACTTCCCAGCGAAGGCGCGGCCGTTCCGCGGCGTCGGCGATGCGCCGGTGACGCAATACGAGTTCGCGAAGGCGGGCATCATCACCAAGGAGATGATCTACGTCGCGCATCGCGAGAACCTCGGCCGCAAGCAGGCGCTGGCGCGGGCGAAGGCGGCGATCAAGGACGGCGAGAGCTTCGGCGCGTCGGTGCCGGAGCACATCACGCCGGAGTTCGTGCGCGACGAGATCGCGCGCGGGCGGGCGATCATCCCGTGCAACATCAATCATACCGAGTTGGAGCCGATGATCATCGGCCGCAACTTCCTCGTGAAGATCAACGCGAACATCGGCAACTCGGCCGTGACGTCGTCGGTCGAGGAGGAAGTCGACAAGATGGTGTGGTCGATCCGCTGGGGTGCGGATACGGTCATGGATCTATCGACGGGCCGCAACATCCATAACACGCGCGAATGGATCCTGCGCAACTCGCCGGTGCCGATCGGGACCGTGCCGATCTATCAGGCGCTGGAGAAGTGCAATGGCGATCCCGTCGCGCTGACGTGGGAGCTTTATCGCGACACGCTGATCGAGCAGTGCGAGCAGGGCGTGGATTATTTCACGATCCATGCGGGCGTGCGGCTGGCGTATGTGCCGCTGACGGCGCATCGCGTGACGGGCATCGTCTCGCGCGGCGGTTCGATCATGGCGAAGTGGTGCCTCGCGCATCACAAGGAGAGCTTCCTCTACGAGCACTTCGAGGAAATCTGCGACATCATGCGGAAGTATGATGTGTCGTTCTCGCTCGGCGATGGCCTGCGTCCCGGTTCGATTGCGGATGCCAACGACCGCGCGCAGTTCGCGGAGCTGGAGACGCTCGGCGAGCTGACGCAGATCGCGTGGAAGAAGGGCTGCCAGGTCATGATCGAGGGCCCGGGCCACGTGCCCATGCACAAGATCAAGATCAACATGGACAAGCAGCTCAAGGAGTGCGGCGAGGCGCCGTTCTACACGCTCGGGCCGCTGACGACGGACATCGCGCCGGGTTACGATCACATCACGTCGGGCATCGGTGCGGCGATGATCGGCTGGTTCGGGTGCGCCATGCTCTGCTACGTGACGCCGAAGGAGCATCTGGGTCTGCCGGATCGTGACGACGTGAAGTATGGCGTGATCACGTACAAGATCGCGGCGCACGCGGCGGACCTCGCGAAGGGGCATCCGGCGGCGCAATTGCGGGATGATGCGCTGTCACGCGCGCGCTTCGAGTTCCGCTGGGAGGATCAGTTCAATCTGGGCCTCGATCCCGACACCGCGCGCAAGATGCACGACGAGACGCTACCGAAGGACGCGCACAAGGTCGCGCATTTCTGCTCCATGTGCGGGCCGAAGTTCTGCTCGATGAAGATCACGCAGGACGTGCGCGACTACGCGGCGAAGACGAATGCCGGCGCGTCGGCGATCGTGGAAGCCGAGAAGGGCATGGCCGAGATGAGCGCCAAGTTCCGCGAGATGGGCGGGCAGGTGTACATCGAGGCGGATGGCGCGAGCGCGGTCAAGACGCCGGGGCATCTGCCGGGCGAGGCCGGGAGCTCCGTCGAGGCCGTGCGGAAGAGTAATGAGGCGTTGGGGTAGGTGACTGACCTGCTAAGTTCGGCCCATGCAAGAGATCATCATAATTGCTGGGCCGAACGGGGCGGGGAAGACGAGTTTTGCCGGGTACTATCCTCCGCTGGCGGGCGAGCGCTTCGCATTCATCAATGCTGATGAGATCGCGCGAGAGCTCGCCAACCTATCACTGAGCCAGGCGGAACTCGATTTCCGCGCCGGTCGGGAGATGCTGGCGCGGATCGAGGCGCTTGTGGCGGCAGGCGCGGAGTTCACATTTGAAACGACGCTCGCGTCGTTGACATACGCGCGCAAAATCCCGATCTGGCGAAAGGTGGGCTACAAGGTCACGCTGGTCAATCTCAGATTGCCGAGCCCCGAGGTGTCGATCGACCGCGTGAGTCGGCGGGTGGCGGCCGGCGGCCATGGCATTCCGGAGCCGGTAATACGGAAAAGATTTGCCAAGAGCCTCAGATATTTGGACGAACTGTATAAGCCCGTTGTCGATGAATGGTATGTTTGGGATAGTCTCGAAGGAGACCTGCAACTGGCAGAGGCTTGGGACCGCTAATGGCTCAGAGAAAGCTCGATCTAGACGAAGTGGAGGCCGCTCTGAGGCGCGCAGCCCGAGCCGGTGTTAGCGGAACCCGTGACGAACGGTCGGGGCGATTTGTCATCCGCGTTGCGCCGACGGGAGAATTGAAGCCAAAAAAGGGGCGCGCAAGCTCCACTGTAGTGGAACGCGGGAAAAAGTGAGGCGGGAGAGTCTCATAGGCTCGCCAACTCGAATGCGTTCGCCCATAGCGCGTCGGTCCATCGCTGAACTAGCACTATACCTGAGGCCTGGATTTTAGCGCGTCGAGGATGAATAACATTCTCGAATATTGTGACTGCAGAGTTTTCTCAGATGAGAGCAGTCCATCAAAATATGTAGCATATGTTGCGATTGCAGTGTCGACCATGGTGTTGCGAAGGCGCGGTCCATCATGCGTGATCGAGCCGCCTTGTTCGATGATGCGCAGTAGCCAGAGATATGAGGCTAAAGAGAACCTAAAAATGAAAGTATTCAAGAGCTCGTCACTCTTGGGAAGTTTTGATATTTTAGGATGGGTCCTGAACTCTATCGCCGCAAGTCTAACTACGCTGCCGAAGATCTTGCTCCAAATTGCCGGAGTGAAATTTGTGTTTGTCCTCAGGATGCGAAGTTCGTCGGCTGAATAGAGTTGAGCCATCTCTTTGATGGCACCAGGAAGCCGAACAGCCCAGGTGAGCAGGCCATCCAAGTGCTGTGTCGCCTCCTTGCCGAGTTCGAGCATTCCATTGCGTTCTGCAGCGAGTTGCGACACCGTGTTTTGCAGCTGCTCACACCACAACGGAAAGCCTTGCGTTTGATCTCGATCGATCATCCGACGCTGGAGGCCAGCCTCCCTCCCCCGTAGACCACACACTGTGAGTGTGCCCTTCAGCACAATCACTTGCTTGGGGTACGTGGAGACGATTGCCATCGATCGCCGTAAGGAAACGAGCGTGTTTCCCTTATACTGCTCCATTGCAACGTAATCGGGCAGCACGACGAAATTCTTTGTCGATGCGGACAAATACTCGCTAAGGCGCGCATCTTGGAGAAAATTGCTGTCCACAATTTTTCGCATGAGATCGTGGATACACTTACGCTGAATGAGCGGCCATGCGCAGGTGACCGACCACCAAAACTTATCCCCACCTGCCTCTCACCGTTGCACACTCCCTCCCACTCATCCCACGAGGGGGTGCTGTCGACGCGCGCTCGGCGTTCGGGATGAGGCCGCAGAATGGGGTGACGCCACGATGGCGCGCCCGGGAAAGAACGAAGAAGGCCGGATCGGCTCGCCGGTCGCCGTGCCCGGTTCCCATTCTGTGGTGTAGGGCGCGGATGTCGTCCTCCTGCCGGCATGAAGAGCCTGGCGTCCGCGCCTTGCTCCCCTCACTTCATTCAATCGACCCGGCGCGATGCGTGCGGGTGCGTACGGCTGTGCAGACGCGTGCGCA
>JAEWIJ010000049.1 GCA_023387235.1 Pseudomonadota bacterium | reverse complement strand
ATGGTGGCGCGCGCGGCCTCCATGGGTGAGAGCCCCTCCTGCAATCGCCGCTCGACGTTCTCCACGACGACGATCGCGTCGTCGACGACGATGCCGACCGAGAGGACGAGGCCGAATAGCGTCAGCGAGTTGATCGAATAGCCGAGCGCAAGCATCACGGCACAAGTGCCGATCAGCGAGATCGGGATAGCCAGGAGTGGGACAAGCGTTGCCCGCCATGTCTGCAGGAAGATGATGATGACGAGGACGACCAGCGCGATCGCTTCCAGGATTGTGAGCATCAGGGCCTTGATCGAGACCTCGATGAACTCGGTCGGATTGTAGATGATCCGGTACTCGAGACCTTTCGGAAAGCTCGGGGCCATCTGCGCCATTGCGGCCTTGACGACGCTCGCGGTCTTCAACGCGTCGCTGCCCGGAGCCTGCGTGACGGCGAGAACGGTCGCCGGCACGCGGTCCATGTAGCCGTACGTGTTGTACGATATGGCCCCGAGCTCGACGCGGGCGACATCCTTGAGCTTTACCGTGCGCCCATCCGGACCCATCTTGATGACGATTTCCTCGAACTCGCGCGATTCGATCAGGCGACCACGAAGCTGCAGGGACTGCTCGAAGGCGCCTTGGTTGGGCATCGGCGGCTCGCCGACCGCGCCGCCCGCAACCTGCACGTTCTGCTGGCGCAGCGCGGTGAGGATTTCCTCGGCGGTCAGGTTGAGGCCTGCGATCCGCTCGGGATCGAGCCAGACGCGCATCGAATATTCGCGTGCGCCGAACGCATTCACCTCGCCGACGCCCGGGATGCGCGCCAGCACGTCGCGCACGTTCAGCATCGCATAGTTCGAGATGTAGACCTGATCGTAGGTCCTGTCGGGCGAGATCATGTGCACGACGAGCAGGAGATCGGGCGAGTTCTTGCGCACCTGCACGCCGGATCGGCGCACCTCCTCCGGGAGGCGCGGCTCGGCGGCGGCGACGCGGTTCTGCACGAGCACCTGCGCCTTGTCGATGTCATAGCCGACGTCGAAGGTCACGGTGATCGACATCGTCCCTTGCTGCGTCGACTGCGAATACATGTAGATCATGCCGTCGACGCCGTTGATCTCCTGCTCGATCACGGCAGCAACGGTATCGGCGACTGTCTGCGCGCCAGCACCGGGATAAGTGGCCGACACGGTAATGGTCGGCGGCGAGATCTCGGGGAACTGGGTGACGGGCAGCGCCAGATAGCCGATCCCGCCGACAATGGTGATGAAAAGCGAGACGACGGCGGCAAAGATCGGCCGATCGATGAAGAACCTGCTGATGGGCATTCAGGGAGGTCTCCGTATCGACCGGAAAGACAGGCGGGCAGCAATCACATACACGGACTGTTAGCACGGCCGACGGCCGTGCGCATCTCGGCGCAGCCGATTACAGGGCCGCTTCTTCGGGTGAAAGGCGCCGTTTTCGGCCCTTTACCAAGCAAGGTGGCGCATGACGGCCACGGGGCGCGGAGCGGGCGGCGTCAGCAGCTGCGAGAGCCGGTCGGGATCGATGCGGCCGTCAACCATCACCTCGTCGCGATGGAGACCGCCGGCAATGAGGAGCGCGTCGACCCCGGCGCCCTCGGCCGCCGCCAGATCCGTCCGCAGGGCATCGCCGATGGCGAGGACCTCGGAGCGCTCGACGGGTCTGCCGACGAGCTCGGCCGCGTGCTCGAGAGCCGTCCGGTAGGCGACCGGGTGGGGCTTGCCCGCCCAGAATACGGGACCGCCGCGCGCCTCATAGAGCGCCGCGATGGCCCCCGCGCAGGGCAGGAGATCGTCCCCGACATGCACCGCGAGGTCCGGGTTGGCGCAGACGAAGGGCAGGCGGCGGGCGAGAGCCGCCTCCAGTACCGGAAGATACGCCTCGGCCTGCTCCTCGCGGTCCCGGTTCAGGGCCGTGCACACAATGGCGTCTGCCTCCTCGATAGGCGTATGCGGTCCCGGCAAGGCATCGAAGAACGCGCGGTCCCGCCGCTCCGGGCCAATGCGGCAGAGGCGCCTGTAGCCGGCCTCCTTAATGTGCTTCAGCGCGATATCGCCGGAGGTCACGATGGCATCCCAGGTCTCGCGGACCACGGCCTTCTCTTCGAGCAGGTCTGCGACCGAAAAACCCGGGCGCGGCGCGTTCGAGACCAGCACGACGATGCCGCCGCCCTGCCGGAACCGCGGCAGCGCTTCGTTGGCGCCGGGATAAGCCTTGATGCCGTCGTGGACGACGCCCCAGACGTCGCAAAGCAGGATGCGATATCGGCCTAGCAACGGGCCGGCGTGCTCGATGATCTGGATCGTCATGACTGTTGCAGAGATACCTGGTCGATTGTTGCCGCTGGAACACGCGTTCGGCGGCGATGCTGCCACCGAGGCGCCGGCGAATGTTTCACGTTGCGGCTGCGGCGACATACTGACATGTAATTCGGCCGCAAGACACGGTCGAAACCCACTGTCATCGCAGGATGATGGGTTGACGGACCCCGCGGCACGGCAACACTGCGCCCTGACGGAACGGGCCGCGAGCGTCGTCCAGCGGTATCCGCACCGCCCAAGCGAAACAAGCGAAGCCGGAGCGTCGGAGCTTCATGGACGCACTGCTCAGGGATCTTCGCTATCGGCTCGAATATGCCGGCCTGCGCGTGCTCGTCGGGCTCGTGCGCCTTATGCCTCTCGATACCGCGGCCAACTTCTCCGCCTGGGCGTGGCAGAAGATCGCACCGCGTAACCGGCGCCACCAGAGAGCCCTTGCCAACCTCGCGATTGCCTTCCCCGAGAAGAGCCAGGCGGAGCGCGAGGCCATTGCCCGCGCCATGTGGGGCAATCTCGGGCGTGTCATGGCCGAGACCATGCAGATCGATCGACTCATTTCGGAACCGGGTCGCATCGAAATCCTGAACCAGAAGATTTTCGGGCGGTACAAGGACAAGCTCGGCCCGGCGATCGGCGTCTCGCTGCATATGGGGAACTGGGAGCTGGCAATTTGGCCGTTCGCCGTCGCAGGGGCCAATCCGGCCGCGGTCTACCGCAATGTGAACAATCCTTACGTCGATGCCTTCCTGCGCCGCCAGCGCAAGGACCTCTACCCGGCCGGCCTGCTCGGCAAGGGCAAGATCGACGGCAGCCGCGAAGAGGGCCAGAAGACAGCGCGCCAGATCATGGATTTCGTGCGCAAGGGGGGAAGGCTCGGTTTGGTCTGTGATCTCTACGACAAATATGGCATGCCGGTGCCGTTCTTCGGCCGTCCGGCCTCCTCCGTCGTCATCCCGGCCATGATCGCCCGCCGGGTCGGCGCACGGATCTGGCTTGCGCGATGCCTCCGCGTCGGCAACCAGAGCCGGTTCACCATCGACATCAAAGAGCTCAAAGTGCCTCGCACCGCCAGCCAGGCCGACGACATCAAGTGGATCACAGCGAAAATGCAAAGCGAGTTCGAGGCCTGGATCAGAGAGGCGCCCGAGCAGTGGATGTGGTCCAACAGGCGGTGGTCCTAGTGTGATGATCGAGAAATTCGCCACATGTCGGGGCACGGGATCGAGCGAATTTCTCGATCTGAATCACACTAGCGAGATTATGATTCTAGTGCCCCTTTTGATCCCGAAGTTCACTCGGAACGCCAGCGTCGAGCTATGGCGAACTTCGGCATCGGGGCACTAACTTCATGGACCAGGTCGTAAGCCCGCCGCCCGATAGCCGCACCACGCAGCCGCCGAAGCAGCAGTCGGCACGCGGCGTGCGCGATCTCGAGCACCGCGTCGAGTTCGCGCTCGTGTGGGTGGCGATCAAGCTCTTCCGCGCGCTTCCGATGCGCGTTGGCGTCGGTTTCGTCGGCGCTGTCTGCCGGCTCGTCGGGCCATGGCTGCGGCAGAACCGCCGCGCCCTCGAGAACCTCGCCATTGCTTTTCCGCAGTACGACGACGCGCGGCGCCGGGACATTGCCCGCGCGATGTGGGCCAACATGGGCCGCGTCTTCGCGGAGACGTTCTATATCGATCGCATCATCGCCGATCCTTCCCGGCTCGAGATCGCGGACGAGGAACGCTGGCGGGCGCGGATGCACGAGACCACCTCATCGGTCGGCGTGACGGCCCATCTCGGCAACTGGGAGCTGGCCATTTGGCCGATGACTAAGTTCGGCCTTGCGCCGGCGGGCGTCTATCGGCCTCTGGCCAACCCGTATCTCGACCGCCTCCTGCGCCAGCAGCGCGCGCCGCTCTATCCCGCCGGGCTTTTCGGCAAGGGCGCGGAGACGGAGGCTGGCAGCGGCCACCGGACCGCACGCCTCCTCGTCGATCACGTGCGGCACAACGGTGCGATCGGCTTCGTCAGCGATCATTATGAGCGCCGGGGCGTGGTGGTGCCCTTCATGGGCCGCTTCACGCGCGTCACGCCCGTTCCGGCGATGATCGCGCGCCATGTCGGCGCGGGTGTCTGGATGGGGCGCTGCCTCCGCATCGGCACGGAGAGCCGCTTCAGGATCGATCTGACGGAGGTACCGCTGCCGAAGACCAGCTCGCGCCCGGCTGATACCGCGGCGCTGACCGCGGCCATGTTCGCGGTCTTCGAGGGATGGATCCGCGAGCATCCCGAACAGTGGATGTGGTGGAACACCCGCTGGGTGAGCGAGGCGGACGCCAAACGCGAAGACTGAGGGCCGGCGCCGCGGCTTGGCGGCCAGTTGCCCACGCTTCCGGCACACCGCTCGAACGGGTCGCCTTTCGCAGTTGCGAAGGCCGCGCTACAAAAGACGCCGACAGGCCCAACGAAGCGAGGACCAGGCGACCCATGAGCGTGACCCGCACTCCGGCTAAGTTCTTCGCCCCCCTCGCAACGGGCGCGCCCGAGCCCTATCGGCAGCTCCCCGTCCGCCTCGAGCGCATGATCCACTTCATGCCGCCGCACAATGCCAAGCTGCGCGCGCGCCTCCCTGAAATCATCAATCAGGTCGATGTGGTGCTTGGCAATCTCGAGGACGCCATTCCCGCCGACCAGAAGGAGAATGCGCGCGCCGGCTTCATCGAGATGGCGAATGCCAACGACTTCGGCAACACGGGGCTGTGGACGCGGATCAACTGCCTGAACTCGCCCTGGGGTCTCGACGATATCATGGCGATCGTGCCGGCCGTCGGGCACAAGCTCGACGTGATGATGCTGCCGAAGGTCGAAGGCCCCTGGGACATCCACTATCTCGACCAGCTCCTCGCGCAGCTCGAAGCGAAGAGCGGCATCAAGAAACCGATCCTCATCCACGCCATTCTGGAAACGGCCGAGGGCGTGAAGAACGTCGAAGCCATCGCGGCGGCTTCCCCGCGCATGCACGGCATGAGCCTCGGTCCGGCCGATCTCGCGGCCTCACGCGGCATGAAGACGACACGCGTCGGCGGCGGGCATCCGGACTACGGCGTGATCGCTGACGCAACGACAGACGGCAGCAAGCGCGCCTTCGCGCAGCAGGACCTCTGGCACTACACCGTGCAGAAGATGGTGGACGCGTGCCTGAGCGTCGGCATCAAGCCGTTCTACGGTCCGTTCGGCGACTTCTCGGATCTCGCGGCGTGCGAATCCCAGTTCCGCAATTCGTTCCTGCAGGGTTGCCTCGGCGCGTGGTCGCTGCATCCGACGCAGATCGACATTGCCAAACGCGTCTTCAGCCCCGACCCCGATGAGGTCGCATTTGCGAAGAAGATACTCGCCGCCATGCCAGACGGCACCGGCGCCGCCATCGTCGACGGCAAATTCCAGGACGACGCAACGTGGAAGCAAGCGAAGGTGATCGTGGATCTCGCAAAGCTTGTTGCGACCAAAGACCCGGAGCGCGCGGCGCTCTACGGCTTCTAGCAGGACATCCAGCATGACAACACCGACGACCGTCCATTCCGGCATCCCGGCCGTCGATGCTTATCTCGACGAGAGTTACGACAAGGTGATCGGCATGTCGTCACGCTTTGCGGCGGCCGTCACGTGCGGGCTCATGCGCATCCAGTCGGAGTTCGGCGTGACCGGGCCGGTCGTCGAGCTCGGCGCCTTCGAGGGCCGCTTTTTCATTGCACTCTCCAAGGCGCTGAAGGACGGCGAGCGCGCCCTCGGCATCGACACGTTCGAATGGCCGAACCCGCAGGTGATAGATCGCTTCGAGGCGAATTGCGTGCGCCAGGGCGTGCCGACGGAAAAGCGCATTACGTGGAAGGCCGACAGCAACAAGATGTCGGCGGAAGAGCTGCTCGGAAAGCTCGGTGGCGAGAAGGTTCGCCTCATCCATGTCGATGGCGAGCACACGCAAGCGGCGCTGACGAAGGATCTCGCGCTCGCCACGACCGTCATCCGCGACGGTGGCGTCATCGTGCTCGATGACATGCTGCATCCCGGCTATCCGACGCTGATGGTGGCCGTGCAGGCCTACCTCGACAGCCATCCGGACATGACCGTGCTGTGCATCATCGACCGCGAGTCGATCTTCGCAGCGACGAAGTTCATTCTCTGCCAGAAGAGCTGGTTCAAGAAGTACGAGGCGGGCCTGCTCGATGCCTTCCGCGCCAATGTCTGGCCGATGGGCGCGAATTTCGAGCCGCACTGGTGCCTCGTTCTGTCGCTCGACACCCGGCTCGCGCCGCTGGAGTGAGGCGACGCTCACCAGCAGCGTCAGAAGTCGCCCTCTTTCATGTTCTTCCGCGTAACGCGCTCCAGGTTCTCCGCGGTTTCAGACTTGTTGTGCTCGCCGGCGAGCTGAGCGCCTGCGCCTGCCATCGGCTCATCCATCTCAAGCTTGCGCGCTTGTTCATCTCTCTCGGTTTCGTGGCGTCGGCGCTCGTCGGAATCGTTCGCCTCGTCAGGCCAGAAGAGCGATCTCAAATAATCGAACATTTATGAGTTCCTCCATGCTAGTTCGGGGGCTTGTATGAATAACGTGAGAGCCGGCAAAGAGTTCGCCCGGAACTGAGCATCGATGAAACCCACGGATCACTTCGAGATTTTTCTGGCAACCGCGCCGGGCCTGGAAGCCGTGCTGTGGGAGGAGGTCAAATCGCTCCGGTTCAGAGCGGCGAAACAGGTTCCAGGCGGCGTGACGGTGAATGGGAACTGGCGCGATGCGTGGCGCGTCAATCTGGAAGTGCGCGGAGCGAACAAGGTGCTCGCACGCGTCGCCGTGTTCCGCGCCTTCCAACTGACGGAGCTCGAGAAGCGCGCGCGACACGCGCCGTGGAGCAAGGTTCTTCGCCCAGACGTGCCCTTTCGCGTCGAGGCGACGTGCAAGACCTCGAAGATTTATCACTCGGGCGCTGCTGCCCAGCGCATCGAGAGAGCCATCCGCGACACGCTCGGCGCGGAGCCGGCAAAGGACGCGCCCGTCGTCGTCATGGCGCGCATCGAGAACGACCTCTGCACGATCAGCGTCGATACCTCGGGAGAATTGCTGCACAAGCGCGGCTTCAAGGTCGCCGTCGCCAAGGCGCCGATGCGCGAGACCATGGCCGCGCTTTTTCTGCGCCAGTGCGGCTATGTCGGAACGGAGCCCGTCGTTGATCCGATGTGCGGCTCGGGCACGTTCGTCATCGAGGCGGCGGAGATCGCCATGGGCCTCAAGCCCGGCCGCGAGCGTCCTTTCGCTTTCGAGCAGCTCGCGACGTTCGAGGCAGCTCAATGGGAAGAGATGCGGCGCGCCGCTCCGGCCATCCCCATTCCCACCTTCCGCTGCTACGGCAGCGACCGCGATGCCGGCGCCATCGAAATGAGCCGCGCCAATGCCGCGCGCGCCGGCGTCGCCGATCTCACGGACTTCCGGCATCACGCCATCAGCGACCTCGCCCCGCCCCCCGGACCACCGGGCCTCGTCATCGCCAACGCCCCGTACGGTGGCCGCATCGGCGACAAGAAGCGTCTCGAAGCGCTCTACCGTGCCTTCGGCGAGACATTGCGCACGCGGTTCTCCGGCTGGCGCGTTGGCCTGATCACCAACGAACCCTGGCTCGCCAGGGCGACTGGCCTACTCTTCCTGCCGACGACCGCGCCCGTCGCCCACGGCGGCATCCGCGTGACGCTGTTCAAGACGGACCCGCTTCCCTGAGACGCGGCCACGCTCACCGTATGCCCGTCATGCGCCGCTGAGATGTCAGTTGACGGGAGAGCCGGCGCCGATCATTCCTCCCCGGCCATGACCGCCACCCTCGCCAATGCCACAGCCCGGCCGCTGCTGCCGATCCTGGTCGCCCTCAGCGGGGCGCACCTGCTGAACGACCTCATCCAGTCGATGATCCCGGCCATGTACCCCCTGATCAAGGAGGCGTACGCGCTGGACTTCGCCCACATCGGGCTCATTACACTGGCGTTCCAGGTGACGTCGTCGCTGCTGCAGCCGGTGCTCGGCCACGTCACCGATGCGCGGCCCTGGCCGTATGCGATGGTCGCGGGCATGGGCGCGACGCTCATCGGCCTTTTCGGCCTCTCCTTTGCGCCAAACTACGGGACGGTCCTCGCCTCGGCGGCCATGATCGGGCTCGGATCGGCCGTCTTCCATCCCGAGGCAACGCGGATGGCGCGCCACGCGGCCGCCGGCCAGCAGGGATTCGCACAGGGTATTTTCCAGATCGGCGGACACATCGGCTATGCGGCCGGACCATTGCTCGCGGCGATGTTCGTCGTCCCACGTGGCCAGCAGAGCCTGGCGTGGATGTCGGTCGTCGCGCTCATCGCCATGGTGCTCATGGCCTGGACCGGCCTGCGCTACGCCGAGATGCGCCGCGAGCAGATTGCGGCCGCCGCCAGCGCACCGGCGGGTCATGCGAAGATCGCTGCAGGCCCGATGCTGCCGACGCGGCACGTGCTCTTTGCGATGAGCATTCTCATTCTGATCCTGCTCTCGAAGAATGCCTATACGGCGGCCTTCACGTCCTACTACACGTTCTATCTGATCGAGCAGTTCGGCGTGTCGGTGCAGCTCTCGCAGATCATGCTGTTCCTCTACCTCGTGGTCGGCGCGATCGGCGTGATCATCGGCGGCATGATCGGCGATCGCATCGGGCGCCATCGCGTGATCTGGCTCTCGATCCTCGGCGCGCTGCCCTTCGCGCTCGTGCTGCCCTATGCCGACCTCTTCTGGACGGGCGTGTTGAGCGTCATCATCAGCTTGGTCATGGCGAGCGCATTCTCGGCCATCCTGATCTATGCGATCGATCTCGTGCCGCATCGCGTGGGGCTTGTCGGCGGGCTCTTCTACGGTCTCGCCTTCGGGCTCGGCGGTCTCTGCGCGGCAGTGCTCGGATTGCTCGCGGACCAGATCGGCATCATTGCCGTCTTCCAGATCGTCGCATGGGTGCCGGCCCTCGGCCTGCTCACGTTCCTGCTGCCGCGGACATCGTGAACCATAGCGAGAACGGTGGACCGGCGAGCGCTTGACTTCGCCCCACCGAGGGACGATCGATCCCGTAACAGCGCCCACGCGCGCGCGGATACCGCGGGAGCCGAAAATGTCCACAACGCCCATCCCCGTCAGCGACACGATCGCGGATCTGCGTATGCGCGTGCGCACGTGGCGGAGCGAAGGCCTTCGCGTCGGCCTCGTGCCGACCATGGGGGCCCTGCATGAGGGACATATATCGCTGGTGCGCATCGCGCTGGAGACCTGCGACCGCGTCGTTGCCTCGATCTTCGTCAATCCGACGCAGTTCGCGCCGAACGAGGACTTCTCGACCTATCCGCGCACATTCGAGGATGACGTCACGCAGCTCGCGGCGGCGGACTGCCATCTCGTGTGGGCGCCGACAGTCAAGGAGATGTATCCGGACGGCTTCGCGACGCGCGTCGTGCCGGCAGGAGCGGCCGAAGGACTGGAGAGCGACTTCCGACCGCACTTCTTCGGCGGCGTTGCGACCGTGTGCACGAAGCTCTTCCAGCAGGTGACGCCGGATGTGGCCGTATTCGGCGAGAAGGACTTTCAGCAGCTCGCGGTGATCCGCCAGGTCGTGCGCGATCTCTCCATGCCGCTGTCGATCGTCGGCGCGGAGACCGTGCGCGAGGCCGACGGCCTCGCCATGTCGAGCCGCAACCGCTACCTCAGTGCCGAGGAGCGCCGCGTGGCGCCGCTCATCCATCGCGCCATCAGCGGTGTTGCGGCGAAAGTTCTCGAAGGCGGCAACGCCGACGAAGCCTGTGAAGAAGCCGCAAGGCGGCTCACAGCAGACGATTTCCAGAAAATCGATTACGTCGCCGTGCGCGATGCCGAGACGCTCGGCGCCTACGATCGCGTGAAAGGCCCTGGCCGCGTCCTCGCTGCCGCATGGCTCGGCAAAACGCGTCTCATCGACAATATCGCGATCGGGTCCTAGCCCGCGCCGTTCGATGGACAGCCGCGCCGCGAGCGCGCACAGTCCGATCATGATCGAGCTGGACATTGCCGAGGCTCAAATCATCGGCACGCGCGCCGAGCAGCAGGATGCTGCCACCGTCGTGCGTCTCGGCGATCGCGGTGATGCGGCGCTGCTCGTGCTCGCGGATGGCCTCGGCGGCCATGCGGACGGCGCCAAGGCGGCGCGGATCGTCGTCGATACGTTTCGCGAGCGTGCATCCGGCGGCGCTTTCGACGAACCTGAGCACAGCGGTCGTGCGCTCGACGAAGCCCTCCAAGAAACCAACGCGCGTATTCGCGACGCGAGCAATCCAGCGGATGGCGAGCGCGGCATGGCCAGCACGGTCGTCGCTGCCGTCATTGCGGATGGTCACCTCCGCTGGATCAGCGTCGGGGACAGCCATCTCTACGTCCGGCGGCGCGGCCACCTCGCGAAGCTGAATGCCGACCACTCGCAGGCGGGCATGATGATTCACGATGGCTATGCGCCCGATGCCCCGGCGGTGCTGGCCGCACGGTCGATGCTGGCATCGGCGCTCGGCGGGCACGCAATCGAGCACATCGATCGGTCGGAGGCACCCGTGGCCCTCGCCGAGGGTGACGTGATCCTTCTGGCGAGCGACGGCCTCGACGTGTTGAGCGATGCGGACATCGCACTGGTGCTCGGAGAGGGTGCGGAGGGTGGCGCCGGGGTCGCGCGCGCCCTCATCGACGCGGTCCAGGCGCTTGGGCTGCCCCGCCAGGACAATGCCACTGTGATCGTTGCTCGCGTGCTTGGCACCGGCGCACCGGCCGCCGTCGACGATGCCCTGCCGGCCGGGGTGACCAGACCCGGCATCGGCGGCACTCCCGAGGACACCGGCAGCTCATGGCCCTTGCTGGCCGGCCTGGTCCTTCTGGCAGTGGTCCTCTTGAGCGTCATCATGACGCAAATTCCGTGACAGACAGCGCCGGAGTTGTAGGCGATACATCAGTGCGCCGCGCCATCGCAGGACCGCTGGGAGCCCAAAGCCGGCCCCGCCCGAGAGTACGTCCGCTGGCCGCCGTTCACCGACTTGGCGCAAGACCTGAGCCGTAAGGTACGATTCGTGCACCAATTCTTGGCAAACAGGGTTCTCCAACCTATCTTAAGCCCAGCACTTGTGGACCGGGCCTTCCCGAGGCCATGCGATCCGTGCGGGCTCGAGCGCTGCCACGGACGATCTGGTGCCACCAGGAAGGGGTGCAGATGAACACGCATTTCCGGAACTTCGCCATCTGGGTCATCATTGGCCTGCTGCTGATCGCGTTGTTCAATATGTTTCAGAACCCGTCCCAGACGCGGCGGGGGAACGAGATCAGCTACACGGAGCTGCTGGCGCAGGTCGATGCCGGCAATGTTTCCGAAGTGACCATCCAGGGCAACCGCCTGACCGGGCAGTATTCGGACAAGTCGCGCTCCTTCACGAGCTATGCGCCCGAGGATCCGACGCTCGTCGAGCGGCTGAACAAGAAAGGCGTGCGCATCTCGGCCCGCCCGAAGGACGAGGACGTTCCCTCGATCTTCAACGTGCTGCTCTCCTGGTTCCCCATGCTGCTCCTGATTGCGGTGTGGATCTTCTTCATGCGGCAGATGCAGTCGGGCGGCGGCCGCGCCATGGGCTTCGGCAAGTCCAAGGCAAAGCTCCTCACGGAACGCCATGGCCGCGTGACCTTCGAGGACGTGGCCGGCGTGGACGAGGCCAAGGTCGATCTGCAGGAGATCGTCGAGTTCCTCCGCGACCCACAGAAGTTCCAGAAGCTAGGTGGTCGCATTCCGCGCGGCTGCCTGCTCGTCGGTCCTCCGGGCACCGGTAAGACGCTCATCGCGCGCGCTGTCGCCGGCGAGGCGAACGTGCCGTTCTTCACGATCTCGGGGTCGGACTTCGTCGAGATGTTCGTCGGCGTCGGCGCGAGCCGCGTGCGCGACATGTTCGACCAGGCGAAGAAGAACGCGCCGTGCATCATCTTCATCGACGAGATCGACGCGGTGGGTCGCCACCGTGGCGCCGGTCTCGGCGGCGGCAATGACGAGCGCGAGCAGACGCTGAACCAGCTCCTCGTCGAGATGGACGGCTTCGAGGCCAATGAGGGCATCATTATCCTCGCGGCGACGAACCGCCCGGACGTGCTCGATCCTGCGCTGCTGCGCCCCGGCCGCTTCGACCGCCAGATCACGGTGCCGAACCCGGATGTGGTCGGCCGCGAGAAGATTCTGCGCGTGCACATGCGCAAGGTGCCGCTGGCGCCGGACGTCGATCCGAAGACGATCGCGCGCGGCACGCCCGGCTTCTCGGGCGCCGATCTTGCGAACCTCGTGAACGAGGCTGCGCTGTTGGCGGCCAGGCGCTCGAAGCGCATGGTTACGCAGGTCGAGTTCGAGGATGCCAAGGACAAGGTCATGATGGGCGCCGAGCGCCGGTCCATGGCCATGACCGAGGAGGAGAAGCTCGCGACGGCCTACCACGAGGCCGGCCACGCGATCCTCAACCTGCTCGTGCCGGGCAACGATCCGCTGCACAAGGTGACGATCATTCCGCGCGGGCGCGCCCTCGGCGTGACCATGAGCCTGCCCGAGCGTGACAAGCTCAGCTACTCGAAGCAGTGGTGCGAGGCGCGCCTCGTGATGACGTTCGGCGGCCGCGTCGCCGAGCAGATCATCTACGGCATGGAGCATCTCAATACCGGTGCCTCGAGCGACATTACGCAGGCCACAGGCCTTGCGCGCAGCATGGTGACCGAGTGGGGCATGAGCGATGTGCTGGGCCCGCTGCGCTACACCGACAACCAGCAGGAAGTGTTCCTCGGTCACGCGATCACGCAGCGCCAGAACATGTCCGAGGAAACGGCGCGCCTGATCGACGAGGAGATTCGCCGTATCGTCACCACCGCGCAGGCCAAGGCCTGGGAGGTGCTCGGCAGCAACCGCGACAAGCTCGAGGCGGTGGCGCAGGCGCTCATGGAGCACGAGACGATCTCGGGCGAAGAGTGTCTTGCAGTCATGCGCGGCGAGAAGATCGTGCGCCCGACGGACGACGATACGACCAAGGGGCCGACTGGCTCGGCGGTTCCGGTGGCAGGCCGCGCTCGCCCCAACCGGCCGGAGCCGGATGGCGGGATGGAGCCGCAGCCGACCTGACCGTCGCGCGTGAAAAGTACAGAGTTTCGATCGGGCCCTTCGCAGGGCCCGATTTTTTTGGCAAGTGTCGTGGGCAGCGCCGCAACCCGTGCGGCCGTGACAGACCCCACGAGACGGCACATGACATCGCGACACTATCTGCGCCCCGTCGGGCTTCTGACACCTTCGGCGGAAGCGCCAGCGGGCTCGGATGGGTTGCTGAGTGTTGCAGGCCGTACGGATCTGGCGGCGGCGGCGATCGAGCTGATCGGCCGCACTGGTCCAACCCGCGATGAGACCCTGACACTCGGTATGAGCGAGGCACGCGATCGCGGGACGCGTGACGAAGCGCTCGCACGCCTGCTGGCGCAGCACGAAGCGCCACGGCCTTCACTCGCAGGACTGTCGCTCGACCGGCCGCGCCTCATGGGCATCGTCAATGTGACACCGGACAGCTTCTCTGATGGGGGTACGTTCGCATCCGCGCAAGCCGCGATCGATCATGCACTGCGGCTCGCGGACGAAGGCGCCGACATCCTCGATATCGGCGGCGAGTCCACGCGACCCGGCGCCGAGCCGGTGAGCGTCCAGGACGAGCTTCGGCGTGTCCTTCCGGTGATCGAAGGTCTGGCTGGCCGCACCAAGGCACCTGTTTCGATCGATACCCGCAAGGCGGAGGTCATGCGGCAAGCGCTCGCGGCCGGGGCGCAGATCATCAATGACGTCGCGGCGCTGAGCTACGAGCCGGCGTGCATGGAAGTCGCGGCAGGGTCGAATGCGCCCGTCATTCTCATGCACGCACAGGGCGATCCGCGCACCATGCAGGCGGCACCGCGCTACGACGACTGCCTGCTCGACGTGTGCGACTGGCTCGCCGCGCGCATGAGTGCGTGCGAGACGGCGGGCATTGCTCGGGTGCGCCTCGTCGCCGATCCCGGCATCGGCTTCGGGAAGACGATTGCGCACAATCTCGAGCTGCTGGCGGGCCTCACGCTGCTGCACGGCCTCGGCGTGCCGCTCCTGCTCGGCGCTTCGCGAAAGAGCTTCATCGGGATGTTGAGTGGGGTGAAGACAGCGCGTGAGCGCGTGCCGGGATCGATTGCCGCCGCGTTGCAAGGTGCGGCTCAGGGTGTGCAAATTCTTCGCGTGCACGACGTCGCCGAGACACGGCAGGCGCTCACCGTGTGGGAGGCGATGCAGACAGGAAGCCCCATGTAAATCCGCGCGGGAGGCGGACATCGCACGCCGCGAACGCCTCGCTGTCCCTTCTCCCCGTGCTTGTCGCGCTGAAAGCGCGCCTCTGGCGCGACGAGAAGGTTAGGATGAGGGGCGGCGCCACTTGCCAACGTCAGCGTATGCTGCCGCCCCTCACCCCGACCCTCTCCCCGTTTCACGGGGAGAGGGAGAAGAAGAATGCTCACCCCAGCACATGATGGCGAGCGCCGCGCAGTAGACGCCCGACATGACATGGAAGAGCAGCGGCCCCGTCCACACCGTGGCATTGGCGACGACCACGGCATCTGCAAAGCATACGGCTGCACCGAACGCGAGCCAGAGCGCCATGGTCCGCCAGTCGCGCAGAAACGCGACTACGATCAGCAGGAGCCCCAGCCAGATGTCGCGGAGCGCGATGACGTAGTGCAGATGCGTCGGCGCGCCGACTGGCGTATCGATGCCGAAGAAGCGCGCGGCGGAACGCGGCACCAGTGCGAATCGCACGCCGATGAGCGCCAGGGCGACGCCGGCCGCGATCGCAAGCCCCTGCAGCCATTTGCGACGAACATGGTCTTTCATCGGCGCACGCGCTCGGGCTCCATCGACGACACAAAAGAAAAGGGTCGGAGCATGAGAATGCTCCGGCCCTTGGCTTTGCCAGATGAAGCGTCCGTTGGAAAGCCGCTTACTCGGCGGCTTCCTCCGTCGCGCGGCGGCGGCGGCGGACCGGCGAGCCGGCACCTTCCTCCGGTCCGGACAGCGCACGCTCGGCTGCAAGGCGTGCCTTCTCGGCGGCGATGAGCTCGTCGCGCTTTGCCGCGACGCGACGCAGGCGGCGCAGCATGCCGCCGGTGCCGGCCGGGATCAGACGCCCGACGATCACATTCTCCTTGAGGCCTTCGAGCGTGTCGACCTTGCCGTTGACGGCAGCTTCGGTCAGCACGCGCGTCGTCTCCTGGAAGGACGCCGCCGAGATGAAGCTGTTCGTCTGCAGCGAGGCCTTGGTGATACCGAGGAGCACGGGCTTGCCCGACGCCGGACGCTTGCCTTCCTTGTGGAGACGCAGGTTCTCCTCGTCGAGCTCGGTCTTGTCGATCTGCTCGCCCTTGAGGAGATGCAGGCTGTCGCCCGAATCCTCGATCTCGATCTTCTGCAGCATCTGGCGAACGATCACTTCGATATGTTTGTCGCTGATCGTCACGCCCTGCAGCCGGTAGACGTCCTGGATCTCGTTGATCAGGTAGTTGGCGAGTTCTTCCACGCCCTTGATCGCCAGGATGTCGTGCGGCGCCGGATGGCCGTCGTAGACAAAGTCGCCACGCTCGATCCGGTCACCGTGCTGCACCGCGAGGCTCTTGCCGCGCGGGATCAGGTATTCAACCGCCTCTTCGGACTCATCGTCCGGTCGGATGTTGATACGCTGCTTGTTCTTGTAGTCCTTGCCGAACTCGACCGTACCTGAGATCTCCGCGATGATCGCGTGATCCTTCGGACGGCGGGCTTCGAACAGCTCGGCAACGCGCGGCAGACCGCCGGTGATGTCGCCCGAGCGCGCCGACGCCATCGGGATACGTGCCAGCACGTCGCCCGCTTTCACGTGAGCACCCGAGTCGACCGACAGAATCGAGTCGACCGGCAGCAAGTAGCGGGCATCGCCGCCACGGGCCACCTTGATCGGCTTGCCCTTGCTGTCCTTGACCACGATCGCCGGCTTCAGGTCGGCGCCACGCGGAGACGCACGCCAGTCGATGACGACGCGGTTGGTCGTGCCCTTCACCTCGTCGGTCAGTTCGCGCGTGGAAGCGCCTTCCACCAGATCTTCGAAACCGACGGTGCCGTCGGCTTCAGTGAGGATCGGGCGGGTGTAGGGATCCCACTGCGCCAGACGCGTGCCGCGCTTGACCGTATCGCCTTCATCGACCAGCAACCGCGCGCCGTACGTGAGCTTGTGCGACGCGAGTTCCTTACCGGTCTGGTCGACGATGCCGATCGCCATCGAGCGCCCCATCGAGATGAGACGGCCCTGGCTGTCCTTGACCATGTTGCGGTTCTTGATCGTCACCGTGCCGTTGAAGTTCGACTCGATGAACGATGTATCGACGACGTTCGCCGTTCCGCCGATGTGGAAGGTGCGCATCGTCAACTGCGTGCCCGGCTCACCGATCGACTGCGCGGCGATGACGCCGACAGCCTCACCGATGTTTACCGGCGTACCGCGGGCCAGATCGCGCCCGTAGCAGTGCGAGCACACGCCGAAGGCGCTCTGGCAGGTGATCGTCGAACGGACCTTGATCGACTGGACGCTGGCGTCCTCAAGCTTCTGCACCCACTGCTCGTCGAGCAGCGTGTTGCGGGTGACGAAGGGATCCTCGTCGTTGCCCGGCAGGAACACGTCCTCGGCCACGATGCGGCCCAGCACGCGGTCGCGCAG